>CCMO02000001.1:4844966-5175837 GCA_000751295.2 bacterium YEK0313 | reverse complement strand
GGCGGTTGCACCGCGGCCGGCGCGGGCGGCGGAGCGACCGGCCGCGGCGCGGGTTGCGGGGCCGGCGTCATCTTGACCGGCTGCGTTTCGGCATCGGTCCTGCCGGGAGCGCGGGCCGAGGGATCGATGTCGGCAATGCGGCGCAGCACCCGCTCGAGGGTCTGGTGCACGGCGTCCAGGCTGCCGACGGTGCGCTCTTCACTGGCGACCTGCGCATGGCGCAGCGCGTCGATGTCGCTCTTCAGCGCCTCGACGGCGGCTTCGGTCTCGGGACCGGCCTTGTTGAGGTCGGCGACGGCATCGCGGGCGGCGCGCTCGGCGGCGTCGAGCGTGCTGGAGCGCATCTCCTCCATCTGGACGAAGAGGTCGGAGAGGCCGCGCTCGATCGTGCCGAGCTGGCCGAAGCGGGCATCGGCGGCATCGATCTTGGCGGCCAGCGCCAGGACGTGCTTCTCGATCTCGGCCAGCACTTTCGGGTCGTGGCTGCGGCTGTGGCTTTCGTCCAGCTTGTCGGCGAGGCGGCGCAGCGCCTCCTCGAGCTGCGGATTGGCGATGGCGGTGGCCGCGGGGCCGGGACGGCGCGAGGCCTTTTCCAGGCGATCGGCAATATCCTCGATGCGCGCCTCGATGGCGGCGGTGATCGCCTCCGCCTGGTTGGCCGGCGGCGCCATGGCCTCCAGGCGCTCGGCGAGCACCGCGACCTGGTCGGACAGGGCCTCGACCGCCTCGCGGGTGGCCGCGCCCGCGACCAGCTCGCGCACCGACAGGATCTCGTCGGTCAGCCGGTCGAGGCTGACCTCGTCGCTGCCGCCGCGTGCCTTGACCTGATCGAGCTTGCGCGACAGCGCCCGCAATTCCTCGGCGAACCCCTCGGCAGGGGTGAGGCCGGTCACCGTCCGCTCGAAATCGGCGACGAGCTGGGCGAGCGAATCGGCGGGGATGCCCTTGGCCTGGACATTCGCCACCCGGTCGCCGAGCGCGTGGATTTCGGCTTCGAGGGTCTCGACCGCGCGGCGCGGCGCGAGGTCGCTGAGCCGGGCCGCGATCTGGGCAATGTCCGCGCGCAGCTCGGCCACGGCCTGTTCGGTCTGTGCGGTTTCGCGTTCGGCAATCTCGCGGCGCATCGCCTCGATGCGGCCGGACAAGGTCTTCAGCTCGCGCTCCAGCGCGTCGCCCTGGGGCTTGTTGACCTCGTCGATCCGTTCGGACAGGCGCTTGAGCTCGGCAGCGATGCCGGCGCGGTCCGGCTCCGCGTCGCGCGGCAGCGGCTCGTTCAGGATCTGGTCCATGCGGCGGCCGAGCGCGTCGAGCCGTTCGGCCAGCGGCGCAAGGCCCGGCTGCAGCGGCGCTTCGGCGGCCGTATCGAGATGGACCGGCGGCGGGGCCGGCTGGGCGGCCGGCGCGGCGGCGGGCGGCGCATCATGGTCCAGCGCGCGCTGGCGCGCGGCAATCTCGGCGAGGGTCGCGTCGAGATCCTGGTCGAACAGGCGGGCCTGGGCGATCTTCGGCCGCTCCGGGGCCGTGTCGCCGGCGGGGCGGGCAGCCTGCTGGGCGGCGATGCCGGCATTCATCGCCCGGATCGAGCGGGCGATTTCGTCGAGCTGGGCCTGGGTCGAGGTATCGGCGGCACGGGTGGCGAGCGGCAGGATCGGCGCCGCCGCCGGCTGCGGCTCCGGTCGCGGCCCGACGAGGCCGCGGGCGACGGCGAGCTGCTCGACGGCCTCCATGGCGGCGGCCGACCGGCGCTCGGAAATTTCGGCAAGGCGGGCGACCGCGTCGAGGGCGCGCACGATGTCGCTGCTGCCGTCACGCTCGATCCGGCCGCGCGGAATGGCGGTGTCCAGCTCGCGGCGGGGCGCCGCGTCCAGCCTTTCGGTCATGGTTTCCAGGCGCCGCGTCACGGTCGGCAGGCCCGCGCCCTGGGGCTCGGCCTCGCCGGCCTGGCCGGCAATGACGGTGTTCAGCCACTCGCCGAGCGACATGCCCGAGCGGCGGGCAGCTTCCTTGGCGGCCTCGCGCGCGTCCTGATCAACGCCTTTGACGCTCCAAGGAACGGTGTGCCGCATAACGATCCCACCCGTCTGGCGGTTGCTGGAGCGCCGATGCGGTCGGGGTTTTCCGGCCGGCGCCCAGGGCGTTCCGATCGGACGAATCTTGTCGCCAGCCCGGCATGCTCCCACCGGGCAATCTTCGCAAACATGGTAAAGGCCTGGTTAACATCGACAAATTTTTGTTAACTTTGGTTCCTGGTCGTTAACTGATAAGCTCGCAGATTGTGCGAACCGACCTTGCGATGACGCCTGGATTCGGCCCTATCCTAACGGTAACTAACCTATCGGAAAGCGGTGCATTGCCCTGTGAAACGTCCCTTTCGGTTATGAGTGAGCCATCCCACCCGGTCGTATCCCCTCGAACCAGAGGACGGAGCCAAAAATGGAACGGAAGGCTTTGATGACACGCAACAACGACGACGACGTCTTCTGGATCGAGGACGACGCCGAAGCCGCAAAGAACGGCCCGACCGTCTATACGATCGGCGATCTCGCGCGTGAGTTCGACGTGACGCTGCGGGCCTTGCGCTTTTATGAAGACAAGGGCCTGCTGTCGCCGCGGCGTGAAGGCCTGACCCGCCTCTACAGCGCCACCGACCGCATCCGCCTGCAGCTGATTCTGAAGGGCAAGCGGCTCGGCTTCACGCTCGCCGAGATTTCGGAAATGGTCGAGGCGCATGAGCGCCATGACGCGGGCGCAGACCAACAGCTCAAGCTGTCGCGGGAGAAGTGCCTGGAGCAGATCGCGCATCTGGAACAGCAGAAGCGCGACATCGAAGACGCGATCGCCGAGCTGAAGCGGACCCACGAGACGCTCAATGCGATGATCGATCGGCCGAAATGACCTGCTCGCCGCGGGGCCGATGCCGGCCCGGCTGCGCTCCTGCCGAACCAGCCCGATTGTCCGATGCCTGACGGCCCAGGGGGCCGTTCCGCGATTCGGGCGGGGTTCGGATCCCCCGAAAACCGCTGAGGGCACGCCCGCGGCGGTTTTCGTGCTTTTGGAGCGCCGTTTTGCCGATCGCGGATGTCGGCGGGATTGCCGACTTGCGATCGCGCCATGTTGCTTTAATGGCGTGGCGCAACCGCGCGGGGCCCGATCCGCGCCGAGACTTTAAGGACTGATGTCATGACGGTCGCCCTGTCGCTGCCCAAGGACCGGATCAAGATCCTGCTGCTGGAGGGTATTTCCGACACGGCCGTCGGCGTTCTCGAACATGCCGGCTATACCAATATCCAGCGCCTCGCCAAGGCGCTCGACGGTCCGGCGCTCGCCAAGGCGATCCGCGGCGTGCATCTCATCGGCATCCGCTCGCGCTCGCAGATGACCAGCGAGATCCTCGCCGCGGCCGACCGGCTGATCGCGATCGGCTGCTTTTCGGTCGGCACCAACCAGGTCGACCTGGTCGCCGCCAACCGGGCTGGCGTCCCGGTGTTCAATGCGCCGTTCTCCAATACGCGCAGCGTCGCCGAGCTGACGATCGCCGAGATCGTCATGCTGTTCCGCCGCATCTTCCCGAAATCGGTGAAGGCGCACGAAGGCGCCTGGGACAAGTCGGCGGTGTCGAGCTACGAGGTCCGTGGCAAGACGCTGGGCATCGTCGGCTACGGCAATATCGGCTCGCAGCTCGCCGTTCTGGCCGAGGCCATGGGCATGCGTGTCATCTATTACGATCACACCGACAAGCTGCGCCACGGCAATGTCGAGCCGGCGGCCGATCTGAAGGACCTGATGGCGCGCGCCGACGTGGTGTCGCTGCATCTGCCGGAAACGCCGGGCACGCAGGGCCTGATCGGCAAGGCCGAGATCGCGGCGATGAAGAAGGGCGCCTATCTCATCAACAATGCCCGCGGCACGATCCTCGATCTCGACGCGCTCGCCAAGGCGCTCAAGAGCGGCCATCTCGGCGGCGCGGCGGTCGATGTCTTCCCGCAGGAACCCTCTTCGAACGCCGACCGTTTCGTCTCGCCGCTGCAGGGCCTCGACAACGTCATCCTGACACCGCATGTCGGCGGCTCGACCGAGGAGGCCCAGGAGCGCATCGGCGCGGAGGTCGCACGCAAGTTCGTCGACTATTCCGATGTCGGCTCGACCTGGGGCGCGGTCAATTTCCCGCAGGTGCAGCTGCCCGTCGGCCCGGCCGGCACCCGTTTCATCCAGGTGCAGCGCAACCTGCCGGGCGAGCTGCGGCGGCTGAACGACGTCTTCGCGGGGCGCGGCATCAACATCGCCGCGCAATATTACCAGACCGACGGCGAGGTCGGTTACGTGGTCCTGGACGCCGACGGCGCGGTGAGCGATGCCGAGAGCGTGCTGGACGAGATCCGCACCTTGCCGGGCACCATCCGCTGCCGGCTGCTCTACAGCCGTTCCTGAGGGCTCTTGACGGCTCCGGAGAAAACCCGCGATCAAGCCCTGGCGGTTTGAACGCGGGGGTTCGTGATGACGGTGAAGATCGACGGCGTGAAGCTGAAGGGCGATCAGGTGGTGCGGGTCGCCCGCCCGAATGCCGCCGGCCGGTTCGAGAAGGCGGCCCTGCACCCGGCGGCACGCGAGAAGATCGCGGCGACGCGGGCCTATATCGACCGGCACTGGATGGCCGACGATGTGCCCCTGATGTACGGCTTCAACACCGGCGTCGGGCTGTTCAAGGACCAGCGCGTGGCGATCGCGGACATGGTCCCCTACCAGACCAAGACCGTCTATGCCCATGCGACCGGCATCGGCCAGCCCTTCGCCGAGGATGTGACGCGCGCGACCATGTTGCTGCGCGCCAATGCCTTCGCCTCGAACTTTTCCGGACCGCAGGTGGCGCTGGTCGAGCGGCTCATCGCCTTCCTCAATGCCGGCCTGCATCCGGTGATCCCGGAAAAGGGCTCGGTCGGCGCGTCGGGCGATCTCGCGCCGCTCGCTCACATGGCCGGCGCGGTCTGCGGCTTCCCGCAGGCCGAGATCATCTACAAGGGCAAGCGCATGGCGGCCCCGGCCGCGATCGCCAAGGCCGGGCTCGCCGCCGATTTCCCCATGGGCGCCAAGGACGCCTCGGCGCTGATCAACGGCTCCACCGTGTCGCTCGCCCTTGGCGTCCTTGCCAGCCACGATGCCCGGCGGCTGCTGAAGGCCGCCGACGTCGCGCTGGCGCTGTCGCTCGAGGCGATGCGCGGCGAGCTCGCCGCCTTCGACCCGCGGGTCCATGCGGCCCGGCCGCACGAGGGGCAGGCCCGGGTCGCCCGCAACGTGCTGCGCCTCACCGAGGGCAGCCGGCGCTGCTCGCAGGCCGCGCGCGACGTGGTTTTCCCCGACGAGCCCAGGGCCGCCGGGCAGCCGGCCGCGCCGCGCGTGCAGGACGTCTATTCGCTGCGCTGCGCGCCGCAGGTCCATGGTCCGGCCCGCCAGGCGGTCGGCTATGTCGACGGCATCCTCTCGACCGAGATCAATTCGGCCACCGACAATCCGCTGATCTTCGACGACGGCAAGGGCGGCTATGTCTCGATCTCGGGCGGCCATTTCCATGGCCAGTACGTCGCCCAGGCGATGGATGTCCTGGCGATCGCGGTTGCCGATCTCGCCTCCATTTCGGAGCGGCGGCTGGCGCGCCTCATCGATCCGACCATGAGCTATGGCCTGCCGCGCAACCTGCTGGCCGGCAAGCGGGGCCTGAATACCGGCTTTGCCACCGTCCAGTGCTCGATGTCGGCGCTGGTGATGGAGAACCGCCACCTGGCGGCGCCCGGCTCGGTCGACAGCATTCCCGGCAAGTCGAATGCCGAGGATCACGTGTCGAATTCGACCTGGTGCGGGCGCAAGGCGCGGACCGTGGTGGAGAATGCCGAGCAGATCATCGCCGGCGAGATCCTGATGGCGACGCAGGCGCTGTCGCTGGTCGAGGGCCTGGCCAAGGACCATCCGATCGGCAAGGGCACGGCGGCGGCGCTCGACGCGGTGCGCGCGGTGATCGCGCCGGCGCTCGACGGCGACCGCTGGTACGCGACCGAAATGCTGCAGGCGCTGGAGCTCGTCCGGTCCGGCGCGGTGGTCGCGGCGGTCGAGCAGGCGATCGGCGGACTGGAATAGGCAGCGCTTTTCGAGGAGAGGTACGACTTGCCTCGCATCGCGGCTGGTCGTGGTTCGAGGCTCCGCGCCGGGGCGCGGAGCACCCCACCATGAGGATCGGCGGTGAATGGCGGCAGGGTTGCTCATGAAGCCCCGAGCGCGGCGCTTCATGACCGCGCCTGATGCCATGCTTTCCAATCCTCATGGTGAGGTGCCCGCCCCTCCGGGGGCGAGCCTCGAACCACGGCAGTCCCTGCCGCAGGGCTCCTCAAACCTGCTTATTGCTCAGGGCATCTCGCCTTCGGCCATCAGCCGGTCGATGCTTTCGATGACCGGCATCAGATTGGCGACCGTGTCGATCACCACATGGGCGCCCGCCGCCTCCAGCTTCTCGCGGGCGGGTGCAAGGATGCGGTCGCGCTCCCTGGCGCCGAGTGCGGTCCATTCAGCGAGCGACAGGCCCGTTTCGTTGCCCGACGCGGCGATGCCGACCGTCCAGGTGCCGGCGGCAAGGCCTTCCTCGATGCCCGGCACGGTGTCGTCGACCTTGACCACGGTCGCCGGCGGATAGACGCCGAGATCGGCGAAGCAGCGATACATCATGAGCGGGCTCGGCCGGCCCTCGGCGAGGTCGCCGGCGCAGACGAGATTGTCAGGCGCATAGCCCTGGGCCGCCGCCAGCGGCAGGATCGGCGCCATGATCTCGCGGGTATAGCCGGTGGTCGAGCCGATCTTCAGGCCCCGGGCGCGCAACGCCGCTGCGACGGTGGCCGCGCCGGGGATGAGCTCGGCGAAATCGGCGGCGACCTTGACGTTCATCGGCACGAAGACGTCGTAGACGGCATCGATATCGGCCTCGCGTGGAGCATGGCCGTGGGCCTTGATCCAGGCAGCCGCGACGGTCGGCAGCGCCATCAGGTCGGCAATATGGTCGCGCTTCGGCTTGCCCATCGGCCCGCGCGCCTCGGCGACGGTGAGCGGCACGCCGAAATGCCGGAAGGCTTCGACGAACACCCCCATGGGGGCCCGGGAGCCGAAATCGATCATGGTTCCGGCCCAATCGAAGATCACGGCTTTCAGCGGCATTCCGCGCTCCCCTGCATGCGGGACCCGCGGAGCCTAGTGAGTCTTGCTCCGCTGTCCAGTCGGCGCATGGAAGAGGCGGTTTGCGTCGTGCCGATGTCAGAGCATGGGCCGCAGCGCGAGCTGCAGCCCGAGCAGCAGGAGCACGATCAGGAACCAGCGGCGGAAGGTGGCGGCGCTGACGCGTCGGCGCACCCATTGCCCGAGCCCCATGCCTGCGAGCGCGGGGACGACCGCGAGCAGCGAGGCGGCGAGAGTGCCGGTGGCAAAGGCACCGCCGCCGGCAAGGCCGATGGCGAGCGCGACGGTGGAGACGGTGAAGGAGAGGCCGAGGGCCTGGACCAGGTCCTCCTTGTCGAGGCCGAGTGCCTGCAGGTACGGCACTGCCGGAATGACGAAGACGCCGGTGCCGCCGGTGACAGCACCGGTCGTGATGCCGACGAGCGGGCCGAGCCGGGGCTCGAGCCGCGCCGGAACGGAAAGCTGCCAGGCCGCGAGGCTCAAGGCCGCATAGACGACGAGCGCCAGGCCAAGCGCGACGCTGGTCCAGCCGCCGCTGCCGTGGGTGAGCAGCCAGGAGCCGGCGACCGTGCCCAGAACGATCCCCGCCATCATCGGCCAGAGCCGTCGGGCGAGGGCCGAGAAGCTCGGGCCGGCCGCGAGCTGCCAGACATTGGTGACGAAGGACGGCACGATCAGCAGCGCGGCGGCGGCGACCGGCGACATGATGGTCGCCAGCAGCGCCATGGCGACCGTCGGCAGGCCCATGCCGGTGACGCCCTTGACGAGGCCGGCCAGCAGGAAGGTGGCGGCGACGATGAGGATCTGGGGTGCGGACATGTCGATCATGCCGCCATTGAGCCGGAACCGCGTCCCGCGACAATGCGGAAGATCGGCAGCCAGCCTTAGGCTGGGCCGAAGGCTGGACCGGTGATAGCCTCGCGCCCATGCGCTTCGACCTCACCGATCTCCGCCTGTTCTCGCTGGTCGTCGAGGCCGGCAGCATCACGCTCGGCGCGGCGCGGGCCCATATGGCGCTGCCCTCGGCGAGTGCCCGGCTGCGCGGCATGGAGGAGACGATCGGCATTCCGCTGCTCGTCCGGGGCCGGCGCGGCGTCACCCCGACGCCCGCAGGCGATGCTCTGGCGCATCACGCCCGCATCGTGCTGCGCCAGATGGAGGAACTGCGCGGCGAGCTCGGCGACTATGCGAAGGGCTTGAAAGCGGAGGTTCATCTCGCCGCCAACACCGCCGCCATGACCGAATTCCTGCCGGCGGCGCTCGCGCCGTTCCTGAAACGCCGGCCGCATGTCGACATCGACCTGAAGGAGCGGCAGAGCACCGAGATCGTCAAGGCGGTGGCCGGCGGGCTCGCCGAGATCGGCATCATCTCGGATGCGGTCGATCCCGGGCCGCTCGAACTCTTCCCCTTCGCGGTCGACCGGCTGGTGCTGGTGACGGCTAAGGGCCATCCGCTCGCCGGGGAGGCGCGCATCGCCTTTCACGCGGTGCTCGGCCATGCCTTTGTCGGCCTGAGCGGCGGCAGTGCGCTGCAGGATCATATCGGCGAACATGCCGCCCGCGCCGGCCGGGCGCTTGCCTTCCGCATCCGCATGCGCACGTTCGAGGGCATCTGCCGGATGGTGGCCGAGGATGTCGGCCTTGCCATCGTGCCCGAGGCGGCGGCGCTGCGCTGCCGGCGCACGATGCCGATCCAGATCGTCAGGCTGACCGATGGCTGGGCCGCGCGGCAGCTGAAGCTGTGCGTCCATGCGCGTGGTGGTCTGCCGGCGCCGGCGCGCGAATTGCTCGATCATCTCATCGCCTTCGGCAGCTGAGCGCCCGCCACCGACGGTCCTCCCGCCTGTGCAGGGAGGGTCTGTCGTTCGGCGCGTTTACAGCCTGCGTCCACATGGTAGCGTTTTCGGCAACATCCGGGGCCAACCGGGGCAAGCGACCATGTCCAGCATCCCAGAGGAAACGCCATGACGTCCTTCGCCGCAGCCCGCACCACCCGCTCCTGGCGCCTCAATGCCATTTGCGAGGCGCTCGTCCCAGAAACCGAGCCGCTGCCCGAGCCGCAAGGACGCGAGGTGCTGATGCGGGTCAGCCATTGCGGCGTCTGCCATTCGGACCTGCATATCCGCGAGGGCATCTACAATCTCGGCGCCGGCAAGACGCTCGATCTCACCCAGCGCGGCATCAACCCGCCGCTGACGCTCGGCCACGAGATCTTCGGCACGGTGGAGGCGGTCGGCCCCGAGGTGACCGAGGTCCGGCCGGGCATGCGCCGGCTGATCCACACCTGGATCGGCTGCGGTACCTGCGCGCTGTGCCGGTCGGGCGATGAAAATCTGTGCGCCGCGCCGCGCTTTCTCGGCGTGCAGGCGCGCGGCGGCTTCGCCGATCACGTGCTGGTCTCGGACGCCCGTTTCCTCGTCGATGTCGGCGACCTCGATCCGGCGGTCGCGGCGACCTATGCCTGTTCCGGGGTCACCGTGCACAGCGCGGTGAAGAAGATCCTGCCGCATCGCGAAGGCGAACGGGTGGCGGTGTTCGGCTGCGGCGGCCTCGGCCAGACCGCGCTGCATCTTCTGAAGGCGCTCGGGGTCGGACCGGTGATCGCGGTCGACCCGGCACCGGAAAAGCGGGCGATCGCGGAAAAGATCGGCGCCGCCGCGAGCCTCGATCCGAATGCGCCCGATGCCGCCAAGCAGCTCGCCGCCTTCGGCAAGGGGAGCCTGGCCGCGGCGCTCGACTTCGTCGGCAGCGAGCAGACGTCGTCGCTTGGCATCAACGGCGTGCGCAAGGGCGGCACCTATGTGGTGGTCGGCCTGTTCGGCGGCGAGCTGCGCTATCCCTTGCCCTATCTGCCGATGCGGGCCGTGACCATCCGCGGCTCCTATGTCGGCTCGCTCAACGACCTCAAGGAGTTCGTGGCGCTGGCCCGCAAGGTCAACCTGCCGCCGGTCACCATCGAGCGGCGGCCGATGACGGCGGTCAATGCCGCGCTCGAGGACCTTGCCGCCGGCCGCGTCGCCGGGCGCGTGGTGCTCGAGGCGGAAGCGGCGGGATGACCGCGCCGCGGATTGGCGGGATCGACGCGATCCTCGCGCCGCGCTCCGTCGCGATCGTCGGCGCCTCGGCCGACCCGGTCCGCATCGGCGGGCGGCCGATCCGCTACTACAAGCTCGGCGGCTTTGCCGGCGGGCTCTATCCGATCAACCCGAACCGGGCGGAAATCCAGGGCCTGAAGGCCTATGCCTCGCTCGCCGACGTGCCCGACGGCCTCGATTGCGTGGTGGTGGCCGTGCCGCCCGACCTCGCCCTGCCGGCGCTCGGCGCGGCTGCGGCCAAGGGCGCGCGGGGCGCGGTGATCTTCACGGCGAACTATGCCGAGGCGGGGCCGGAGGGCCTCCGGCGCCAGCAGGAGCTCGTCGAAACGGCCCGGGCGCATGGCATGCGCCTGCTCGGCCCGAACTGCCTCGGCGTCTACAATGCCGCGACCGGCCATGCCGCGACCTTCGGCTCGTTCCTCGAGGGCGAGAGGGCAGCACCCGCGCCGATCGGCATCGTCGGCCAGTCGGGCGCCTATGCGAGCTATATCTATGTGCTGCTGCGCAAGCGCGGGCTCGACGCGGCGCGCTGGCTCGCCACCGGCAACGAGGCCGACATCACGGTGGCCGATGCCATCGCCCACATGGCGGCGGATGACGGCGTCAAGGTGATCGCCGCCTATGTCGAGGGCGTCAAGGACGGTCCGGCCTTCCTCGCTGCGCTCGGCATGGCCCGGGCGGCGGCCAAGCCGGTGGTGCTGATCAAGGTCGGCCGGTCCGAGGGCGGCGCGGCGGCGGCGATGTCGCACACCGCCTCGCTCGCCGGCGACGACAAGGTGTTCGACGCGCTGGTGCGCCAGGCCGGCGGCTTTCGCACCCATACGACCGAAGAAATGGTCGACGTCACCGAGGCGCTCGCCCGGCGCGGGCCGCTGGCCGGCAACAGGCTGGGCATCCTGACCATTTCCGGCGGCGCCGGCGTGCTGATGACCGACGATGCGGCCGATCGCGGCCTCGTGCTGCCACCACTGCCGGCGGCGACGCAGGCGCGGCTGAAGGCGGACAATCCGCTCGGCTCCTTCACCAATCCGGTCGACTTCACCGCCCAGGCGGTCAACGATCTCAACCTCGTCGGCCATGCCCTGCGCGCCATCCTGGAGGATGGCGGGGTCGATGCGGTCGCCGGCTTCGTCATGACCTGGGTCGCATCGCCAGCGACCGGCGAACGGCTGCAGGCCGTGCTCGGCGAGGCCATGCGCGGCTACGAGGACCGGGTGATGGCGCTCGCCGCGTCCGGGCCGGACCACGTGCTCGCCGCCTATCGCGCCAAGGGGTTCATCCTGAACGAGGACCCGAGCCGGGTGATCGCGACGCTCGCCGCGCTCGCCGCCATCGGGCGGATGCTGCGGGAGCCGGCGGCGCCGGCGGTCGGCCTCGACGATATGCCGCGCCTGACCGGGACCGAGACCACCGAGGCCGCGGCCAAGGCCTTCCTCGTGAAGGCGGGGCTGCAAGCCCTGCCCGAAGAGGTGGCGGCGACGCCGGACGCAGCGGCGGCGATCGCCGCGCGCCTCGGCCGGCCGGTGGCGCTGAAGATCGTCTCGGCCGATATAGCCCACAAGTCCGATGCCGGCGGTGTCGCCCTCGGCATTGCGCCGGACGACGTCGCCGCGCGGTCGCGGGCCATGCTGGCGGCGGTCGCTGCGGCGGCGCCGGACGCCCGGATCGACGGCATCCTGGTCGGACCGATGGCGGGCGACGGGGTCGAGCTGATCGTCGCGGCGCGGACCGATCCCGTGTTCGGCCCGGTGGTCATGGTCGGCGCCGGCGGCGTCTTCGTCGAGGTGATGCGTGACGTCGTCTTCCGCGCGGCCCCGGTGGACGAGGCCGGGGCGCGCGCGATGATCGACGCGCTGAAGGGCCGCGCCCTGCTCGCCGGCCTGCGTAACCGGCCTGCGGTGGACGTTGCCGCCGCGGCCCGGGCGATCGCGGCGCTGTCGCGCGTCGCGGCGGCCAATGCCGGCAGCTTCGACACGATCGAGATCAATCCGCTGCTGGTACGGGCCGGCGATGCCGTCATGCTGGACGCGCTGATCACGCGGAAAGACGGCTGAATGGCTTATCTCACCGGCGTCGGGCTCACCGCTTTCGGCAAGCATCCCGGGCTTCAGCCGCTCGATCTCATCGAGCAGGCGGTCATCGCCGCGCTCGCGGATAGCGGGCTGCCGCGCGATGTCGTGGACGGCCTGATCTGCGGCTATGCGACGACCCATCCGCACCTGATGCTGGGCACGGTGATCTGCGAGCGCCTCGGGCTGAAGCCGCGCCACGCCCATCAGGCCCATTGCGGCGGGGCGACCGGCGCCATGGCGCTGGTGCTGGCCCGCCACCTGATCGCGGCGGGCGCCTGCCGCCACGTGCTGGTGGTCGGCGGCGAGAACCGCCTGACCGGCCAGAGCCGCGACGATGCGATCCGGACGCTCGCAACCGTCGGCCATCCGGAGTGCGAGGTGCCGCTCGGCGCCTCCGTGCCGGCCTATTATGCCCTGATCGCGGCGCGTTACCTCCATGAGACCGGCGCGAGCGAAGCCGATCTCGCCGAGCTCGCCGTGCTGATGCGCCGGCACGCGGCACAGCATCCCAAGGCGCAGCTCACGGCGCCGATCAGCATTGCCGACGTCATGGCCTCGAAGCCGGTCGCAACGCCGCTCAAGCTGCTCGACTGCTGCCCGATCAGCGATGGCGGCGCGGCGCTCATCGTCTCGGCCGAGCCCTTGGCCAAGGCGCCGATCAGGATCGCCGGCTGGGGCGAGGCCCACACCCATCAGCACATTTCCGAAATGCCCGACGATATCGCGCTCGGCGCCAGGACCGCCGCCGCGGCCGCCTTCGGGGCGGCCGGCCGCAAGCCCGCCGATATCCGCCTCGCCGGCATCTACGACAGTTTCACCCCGACCCTCGCCCTGTTCCTGGAAGCCTTCGGCTTCGCACCGCCGGGCGGGGCAGGGCGGGCGGCCCGCGAGGGCCGTTTCGGCCGTGACGGCGCCCTGCCGCTCAACCTGCACGGCGGGCTCCTGTCGTTCGGCCATTCCGGCGTCGCCGGCTTCATGGCCCATGTCGCCGAGGTCGTCGTCCAGATGCGCGGGGAGGCGGGGGACCGGCAGGCGGCCGACGTTCCGATCGCCTATTGCCATGCCGATGGCGGCACGCTGTCGAGCCATGTCGGCCTGGTTCTGGAGCGCATGGCATGACGGGGTTCGCGCTGTCGTCCTGCAGAAGCTGCGGCCACGCCTGGCAGTTCCCACGGGCCATGTGCCCGGCCTGTGCTTCCACCGATGTCGCCGCTCTTGCGGCGAGTGGCCGCGGCACCGTCTGGTCCGCCACCGTGGTGCACCGGGCGCCGACGCCCGATCTGGCGGTTGCCGGCGGCTATGGCATCGCGCTCGTCACCCTGGAGGAGGGGCCGCGGATCATGGCCCGGGCGCCGGTCGACGTCCGGATCGGCGAAACCGTGACGGTTGTGGTCGAGAACGGCGTGGCGACGCTCTTCCGCGCTTGACGCGCCCCGGGAAATGGGGTGCCAAGTGGGTTGGAAGCGACCGCGTTGGCAACGACAGGGACATGCCATGCTCGATCTCGATCTCGCCATCCGCGGCGGCACCGTCGTCACCGCGTCGGACACGATCCGCTGCGACGTGGGCATCAAGGACGGGCGCATCGCGCTGCTCGCCGAGGCCGTGACCGAGGCGGCCAAGACGATCGATGCCTCCGGCCTCCTGGTCATGCCCGGCGGCATCGACAGCCATGTCCATTTCGACCAGGATTCCGGCCCCGACGTGTCGATGGCCGATGGTTTCGAAAGCGGCACGCGTTCGGCCGCCGCCGGCGGCAATACCACGGTCATTCCCTTCGCCATGCAGATCAAGGGCACGTCGCTCAGGGCCTGCGTCGGCGAATACCATGCCAAGGCTGACGGCAAGGCGCTGATCGACTACGGCTTCCACCTCATCGTCTCGGACCCGACGCCGACCGTGCTGAACCAGGAGCTGCCGGCGCTGTTCGCCGACGGCTGCACCTCGTTCAAGGTATTCATGACCTATGACGACCTGGTGCTGAGCGACCGCCAGCTCCTGGAGGTATTTTCGGTCGCCCGGCGCGAGCAGGCGCTGGTGATGGTCCATGCCGAGGGCTACGATTCCATCAAGTTCCTGGCCGAGCGGCTGGAGCAGGCGGGCAAGACCGCGCCCTATTACCACGGACCGTCCCGGCCGGAGATCGTCGAGCGCGAGGCGACCCACCGCGCCATCAGCCATGCCGAGCTGACCGACGTGCCGATCATGATCGTGCATGTCTCCGGGCGCGAGGCGATGGAGCAGATCCGCTGGGCCCGCCAGCGCGGCCTGAAGGTCTATGCCGAGACCTGCCCGCAATATGTCACGCTGACCGCCGATGACATGAAGGGCCTCAACATGGACATCACCGGCGCGAAATATGTCTGCTCGCCGCCGCCCCGCGACACCGACAGCCAGAAGGCCATCTGGGAAGGCCTGCGGCAGGGCGTGTTCCAGACCTTCTCCTCGGACCACTGCCCGTTCTTCTACGACAGCCCGCGCGGCAAGCTGACGCCCAAGGCGCGCACCTCGTTCCGCTGGGTGCCCAACGGCATTCCCGGCGTCGAGACGCGCCTGCCCATCCTGTGGTCGGAGGGCGTCGTCAAGGGCCGGATCACGGCGAACGAATTCGTCGCCCTGACCTCCACCAACCATGCCAAGATGTACGGGCTCTATCCGCGCAAGGGCACGATCGCGGTCGGCGCCGATGCCGACATCGTGCTGTGGGACGCGAACCGCAAGGAGACGCTGCGCCAGGAGATCCTGCATCACGGCTCCGACTACACGCCCTGGGAAGGCTTCGCCGTAACCGGCTTTCCGGTCATGACCATTGCCCGCGGCAAGGTCGTGGTGGAGGAGGGCAAGGTGCTCGGCCGGCCGGGCGACGGCCGTTTCCTGAAGCGCGACAAGAGCCCCTATGCCTTGCCTCTCGGGGCGTGAACCGCAGCCTTTTTCACGTTCCTAGGACATTCACGTATCCAAACCGGCCGTTCCGCGCCCCTAGAGTAAAGGCAGCGGCGGCCCCAAGACCGCCTTCGGAGGAGGATGACATGTCACCACGCTTTTTCGTACGCCGGCTCATGGCCGGCGTCGCGCTGGCCGCGGGCCTTGCCCTTGCCGGGCCGGCCTCGGCGCAAACCAAGGTGTCCATCGGCATTTCCGGCTGGACCGGCTTCGCGCCGCTGACGCTCGCCAAGGAGGCTGGCATCTTCGCGCGCAACGGTCTCGACGTGACCATTCGCAAGATCCCGCAGGCGAGCCGGCACCTCGCCATCGCCTCGGGCGACGTGCAATGCGCCGCCACGACGGTCGAGACCTGGATCTCCTGGAACGCCAGCGGCATCGCCACCACCCAATTGTTCCAGCTCGACAAGAGCTACGGCGCCGACGGGCTCGTGGTCCGCAACTCCATCAACGCGATCCGGGACCTGCGCGGCCGCACCGTCGCAGCCTCGCCTCCGGGCACCGCGCCCTATTTCGGCCTCGCCTGGATGCTGCGCGAGAACGGCCTGTCGATCCGCGACGTGACCGTCGTCAATCTCGAACCGGGGCCTGCCGCCCAGGCCTTCATCGCCGGCCAGAACGACGCCGCCATGACCTATGAGCCCTATCTCTCCGCGGTGCGCGATGCGCCCCAGGCCGGCAAGATCATCGCGACCACGCTCGACTATCCCATGGTGATGGACACGTTCGGCTGCACGCCGGCCTTCATCCAGAACAACGAGGCGGCGGTGCGCGCCCTGGTGAAGAGCTATTTCGAGGCGCTGGAGCTGATCAAGAGCGACCAGGCCCGGGCCTATACGCTGATGGGCGCCGACGTCCGTCAGTCCGCCGAGCAGTTCGGCGCGTCGGCGCGCTACCTGCGCTGGTCGGGGCCGGAGGAGAACCGCGCCTTCTTCGCCAATGACTGGCTGCCCTTCACCGAAAAGGCCGCGAGCCTGCTGCTCGAGCTCGGCATCATCAGGCAGAAGCCGGATTTCAGCCGGATGGTGGATACCCGCTTCATTCAGTGACGCGGACCCACTTTTCAGCCTGAAAAAATAAGCTAGAAGCATGCCGCCGCCCGTTCCGGAAACAGGAACGGGCGGCGGTGGCCGTTCCGGCCGCTGCTCATCCCGCAGTGCCAGCTTCGCCCGGGCGATACCTTGCCCGTACCGCCGCGCCCATCGACAAAGGACGTCATGAGGCCCCTTCAACCCGTTTCGGCGCCCGCCCGGTTCACGCTGGGCATCGCCTTCTTCGTGCTGTTCTTCGCCGTCTGGGGCATCTTCACCTTCGGCGGCTTCGTGCCGCGGATCTTCCTGGCCGATCCCTTCACCATGGTGCATGACGGCTGGACGCTGCTGACCCGGCACGGCTTCCTCTTCGACATCGGCGTGACGGTCTGGCGCGTGCTCGGCGGCTTCGTCATCGCGGCGATCGTCGCCGTGCCGATCGGGCTCGCCATGGGCGCCTACAAGCCGGTCGAGGCCTTTTTCGAACCCTTCGTGTCGTTCGCCCGCTACCTGCCGGCCTCGGCCTTCATTCCGCTGTTCATCCTCTGGGCGGGCGTCGGCGAGGTCCAGAAGCTGCTCGTGATCTTCGTCGGCTCGGTGTTCCAGATCATCCTGATGGTGGCGGTGGCGGTCGGCTCCATCCGGCGCGACCTGGTCGAGGCCGCCCTGACGCTCGGCGCCAAGGACCGCGGCATCGTCACCCGCGTGCTCATGCCCTATGCCGCGCCGCAGATCGCCGAGATCCTGCGCCTCGTGCTCGGCTGGGCCTGGACCTATGTCATCGTCGCCGAACTGATCGGCTCGTCCTCGGGCATCGGCCACATGATCATCGAGAGCCAGGCGCTGCTCGCCACCGGCCAGATGATCTTCGGCATCATCGTCATCGGGGTGATCGGCCTGATCTCGGACTTCCTGTTCAAGGCGCTGAACCGCAAGCTGTTTCCGTGGAGCGCCGTATGAGCGATCTTCTCATCAAGGCCGTGTCGCGCACCTTTCCCGGCGTGCAGGGCGGCGCGCCGACTCAGGCGCTCGCGCCGGTCGACCTCACCGTCAGCGAAGGCGAGTTCGTCGCCATCCTCGGCCCCTCCGGCTGCGGCAAGTCGACGCTTCTGCGCGTCGTCGCCGGGCTCGACCATCCGACCTCCGGCAGCGTCACGCTCGACGGGGCGCCGGTCACCGAGCCCGGCGCGGACCGCGGCATGGTGTTCCAGAGCTACACGCTGTTCCCCTGGCTGACGGTCGCCGAGAACATCGCCTTCGGCCCGCGCGAGCGCGGCGTCGGCGCGGCCGAACGCCGGGCGATCGCCGAGAAGCTGATGGCGCAGGTCGGGCTCACCCAGTTCGCCAACCACTATCCGAAGATGCTGTCGGGCGGCATGCAGCAGCGCGCCGCGCTCGCCCGCGCGCTCGCCAACGATCCGAAGGTCCTGATCCTGGACGAGCCGTTCGGCGCGCTCGACCACCAGACCCGCTCGCTGATGCAGGAGCTCCTGCTGTCGATCTGGGAGGCGCACCACAAGACCGTGCTGTTCGTCACCCACGACATCGAGGAGGCGGTGTTCATGGCCAACCGCGTCCTCGTCATGAGCGCCCGGCCGGGCCGGTTCAAATGCGAGGTGGCGGTGCCCTTCCCGCATCCGCGCTCCTACAAGATCAAGACGACGCCCGAATTCGCGGCGCTCGAGGAGCGGCTCACCGAGGAGATCCGCGGCGAGACCATGCTGGCAGTGTCGAGCGGGCTGTGACGCCCGCCGCGGCACGCCCGCGGAGGCCGGCTCATTCCCTGGCGCGCCGTTCGGCCGCGCGCTCGTAGACCGCGAGGAAGGCCTTGCCCATGAGCGAGGTCTCCTGGCCGATGGCCAGGCGCAGGACGGCGGCTCGGGTGGCCTGGATCGCACGGTCGTCCGGAGCGGCCGCGCCGGCGAATTCGATCAGCTGCACGGCAAGGCGCGATTGCCCCGTCGCAGCGAGGGCCGCGGCGCGGTCGGCCAGCTTGTGCGGGCCGCCGGCGAGAGCGGCCAGCTCGGCCGCGAGATCGCCGACCGGCGCGGGCTTGAGATGGGCCGGGTCGCCGTCGAACCAGCCGGCGTAGAAGTGGTAGATGGCGCGGACGAGGAATTCCGGGTCGTCATATTTCGGGATCAGATAGGGTTTGGCGAGATAGCGGGCCGGCACCTTCACCGACCGCAGGATCTCGTCGAGCGTCGCGCCCCTGTTGATCAGCGCCAGCGTGCCGGCGACGAGATGTTCGAGAGCCTCGGCTCCGTCCCGCAGCATCTGCGCCGCCCGCTCCGCCCCGAAGACGACGGGACCGTGGCCCGGAATGAGGATGGCGGGCTTCAGCGCCTCCATGCGCCTGAGGGCCGCGGCCCATTCCGCCGCGTAGCGCTGCACCTTGCGCGGATTGCCGGCATTGGGGAACACCCAGATCACGAAGTCTCCGCTGGCAAGAATCCGCCGGTCCGGCAGCCAGACGAAGGTCGCATCGTCAGTCTCGCCGCGGCCATGGAACAGATCGAGCCGCGCGCCGCCGATCGTCAGCGACAGCGTGTCGTCGTAGATCTGGTCGGGCCGCCGCTGGCCGATCGGATAGACATAGCCGGGATCGTCGAACTGCTGGCCCTGGGCAATGCTGTTGTAGCCGTGCGAGGCCTCGTAGCGTTCCATCCGGCGCTGCACGTCGCGATGCGCCACGATCCTCGGCCGTGGCCGGCCCCGCGCGTCGGCTTCCTCGTCGATGACGGTGATGCCGCTCGTATGGTCGATATGGCCATGGGTGAAGATGACGGTGTGGATCGGCCCGTCGTCCCACGAACGCACGACCTCGAGCGTCCTTCGGGCGGTCTCCGGCTTGGCCGTGTCGATCAGCACCAGGCCTTCCGACGTGCGGATGGCTGTCACGCTGCCGCAGAAATAGGTCGTGTGGACGGTGATGATGTCGTCCGCGACCTCGGTGATCGCCCCATGCGAGACCGCCGCCGTCCATTCCTCCATGGGGGCGCTGCCGTCCCAGAGCCGTTCGAACAACGGATCCCGATTCATCTGCTTCTCCCGCTCCACCATGCCGAAAATGTAGCATCGCTCTCCCGCCGGCGGCAGCCGGCGGGGCCATGCAGGCGGGGCGGGCGGGTCATGCGGCGGGAGCCGTCCCGCGCTTGTCAGGCCTCCTTGAAGCCGTATTCGGCGATGCCCTGCTCGTTGCCGTAATAGCGGTAGGGCAGGAACTTGCCGGACATGCTGATGCGGACGCGGTCGCCGCGCGGGTTCGGCTCGCGGGCGATCTCGATGTCGAAATCGATGGCCGACATGATACCGTCGCCGAACTCCTCCTCGATGAGGGCCTTCCAGGCCGGCCCGTTGACCATCACCATCTCGTAGAAGCGGTAGATCAGCGGATCGGTCGGCGGCATCGTGGTGCCGCGATAAGGCACTTCATTGAGCATGCGTGCCTCCATTTCGGTCAGGCCGAAGAGCGCGGCGGCCTTCGCCGCCAGCGGCTTGACCAGCTTCATCTGGCCGAGCAGCGCGCCCACCACCAGGACCGGCGAGACGCCACCGATCGCCTCGGTGATGTGAGCCCAGGTCCAGCCTTTCTCGCGCTTGATGTCGAGGATCTTTTCGGTGAGCTGTTCGCGCGTCATGTCGGTTCGTCTCCATCGGCTCCGCCACGGGGCAGAGGCGGCTGGACGAGCCCAATCAAGCGCCGTGCCAAAAAGGCGCGCGCCTCGTCTCGCCGGTCGGCGCCGCGGCGGGGGATGCGCCGCATGGCAGTTCCCCGCCATGGTCGGCCTCAATCCGGTTGACCGGTGGCGCCGGGCCTGATGCCCTGGGCGGCGCCACGCATCGGGAGGACTGGCTTTGGCGACAGGGAATGAGGCGGCCGTGATCGCGGTCGCGGCGAGCGGAGCGCGGCTCATCGTCAATCCGGCGCTCGACCGGCACCGCCCCTATGGCGCGGACGAGCGCGCGATCCTGTCGCTTGAAGGCGCGGCGGCCGCGAGCGCCGCGATCCGTGCCTGGGACGGCTACCGCCCGACCCCGCTGCATCGCCTCGACTCGATCGCAGCGGCGAACGGCGTCGGCGCCCTCCTCTACAAGGACGAGGGCAAGCGTTTCGGCCTGAAGAGCTTCAAGGCCATGGGCGGCGCTTATGCGGTCGAGCGTCTGGTCGCAGCGCGCGGTTCGGCGGAGGGCCTGACCGTGACCTGTGCGACCGACGGCAATCATGGCCGGGCGGTCGCTTGGGGCGCGCGGCGCCTCGGCGTCCGCGCGGTCATCTATGTGCACGAGACCGTCAGCCCCGGCCGGGTGCGGGCGATCGAAGGTTTCGGCGCCGAGGTGCGGCGCGTCGCCGGCCATTATGACGATGCCGTGCGCGCTTCGGCGGCCGCGGCCGCGGAGAACGGCTGGACCATCGTCTCCGACACGTCCTGGCCGGGATATGACCTGATCCCGCGCGACGTCATGCAGGGCTATGCGGTGCTGGCGCTGGAGGCCGAGGCCGCGGGTCCGGCGCCGACCCATATCTTCGTCCAGGGCGGGGTCGGCGGCCTTGCCGCGGGCATTCTCTCCTATCACTGGGAGAAGGCCGGGGCGGCGCGCCCCGTCATCGTGGTGGTGGAGCCGGATCGGGCGGGCTGCCTGTTCGCCAGTGCCGTCGCGGGCGACTGGACGGCGGTCGGCGGCGACCTCGATACGATCATGGCCGGGCTCGCCTGCGGCGAGCCGTCGCGCCTCGCCTGGAGCCTCATCGGCCCGGGCGCCGACGCCTTCGTCACCATTCCCGACGCGCGGGCCGCCGAGGCGATGCGGCTTCTGGCGATGCAGGGCATTGCCGCCGGCGAATCCGGCGTCGCCGGCCTCGCCGGCTTCCTGGGCCTTGCCGGCGATCCCGCCGCGCGCGCCGCGCTCGGCCTCGATGCCGGCTCGACCGTGCTCTGCTTCGGCACGGAAGGAGCCACCGATCCCGAAATCTACCGCGCCATTGTCGGGCGCGACCCCGAAACCGTGGAAGGAGCTCAGGCATGAGCCGGATCGTCACCGTCGGCGCCGCCCAGATGGGACCGATCCAGCGGGCGGATTCGCGCCCGCAGGTGGTCCGCCGGATGCTGGAGCTGATGCGCGAGGCCGCCGCGCATCGCTGCGACCTCGTCGTCTTTCCCGAGCTGACGCTCACCACCTTCTTTCCGCGCTGGTGGATGGAGGATCAGGCGGATATCGACGCCTTCTTCGAACGCAGCATGCCCTCGAACGACACCGCGCCCCTGTTCGAGGCGGCGGCGAGACTCGGCATCGGCTTTTCGTTCGGCTATGCCGAGCTGACGCCCGCGGGACGGCATTTCAACACCGCGCTGCTCGTCGACAAGACCGGCCGGCAGGTCGGCAAGTACCGCAAGATCCACCTGCCCGGGCATGCCGGGCACGAGCCCTGGCGCGCCTTCCAGCATCTGGAAAAGCGCTATTTCGAGGTCGGCGACCGGTCCTGGGGCGTCTGGCCGGTGCTCGGCGGCCATATGGGCATGATGATCTGCAACGACCGGCGCTGGCCCGAGAGCTACCGCATGATGGGCCTGCAGTCGGTCGAGATGATCCTGCTCGGCTACAACACGCCCCGGCACAATCCGCCGGCTCCCGAGCATGACCGCCTGGGCGAGTTCCACAACCAGCTGGTCATGCAGGCCGGCGCCTATCAGAACGGCACATGGGTGGTGGGCGTCGCCAAATGCGGGGTCGAGGAAGGCTGCGAGATGATCGGCGGCTCGTCGATCATCGCTCCATCAGGCGAGGTCATCGGCCAGGCGCTGACGCAGGACGACGAGCTGGTGGTGGCACGCTGCGACCTCGACCTGACAAAAAGCTACAAGGAGAGCATCTTCAATTTCGCCATGCACCGCCAGCCCGAGCACTATGGCCGGATCGTCGGCCAGCGCGGCGCGGTGGCGCCCGAGGGCGGCAGCGCGGACTGAGCGTCAGCGCGCGCCGCCCTGACGCTGACCGAGCGCTGCACAAGGCGGCCGAATAAGCCGGCTCCCCGCCGGCGGGGTCGGTGCCGATGCTATTCCGCCGCCTGCTGGCCAGCCGTCTCCCAGCCGAGCAGCTTGCCCGGATTCATCAGGCCGTGAGGATCGGCGAGGCGCTTGAACTCGGGCTGGGGCGCCTTGATCTGCTTCCAGCCGGCATTGTTCAGCACATAGGTGTGCGGATTGGAGACCTGGATGCCGGCGGCGGTGGCCTCCGCCATGATCGCCTCCAGCCGCTCGCGCGTGGTGTAGCGCACCAGCGGCAGGCTCGATGGCACGACCTCGCCGTGGCGACGCTGGAATTCCAGATGCAGGTAGACGTCGTCGTGGAACTGCTTCTCGGCCCAGGCGACCAGTTTCAGGCTGTCGGGCGCGGGATAGCGCAGCTGCAGATAGGTGATGGACGGATCCATCTTCAGCGCGTGCAGCGTCGTATGGTTCCAGGTGTATTCGTAGAGCGGACCGGGGCCGCCACGCTCGGTATGGGTGCCGAAGGCGACCGCCTTGGCCGCCTCGGCGCCGCGGCGATAGGTGACCTTGCCGGCATGGTCGGCGATCAGCAGGTCGAGCGTATCGGCCTGAGGCTCGGAGATCATCAGCACGGCGAAGGCGCGGCCCGCTTCCAGATAGGGAGCGAGCCGGCGCAGATAGGGGCCGATGCGCGGATCGTGGATCGAGACGAGCTTCTTGGCGAGGCCGTCGCACTGGGTGAAGGCCTCGCCGAACCGCGCGGCGGCCATGAAGCTGTCGAAGGTGACGATCCGCTCGGCCCAGTCGTGGGCGGGGGCGGTCGGCACCTCAACCTCGGTGATGATGCCGTTGACGCCATAGGCGTGCATCACCTTCAGGATGTCCTTGCCGCGCAGCTCGATCAGCTTCGGCTCGGCCTCGACGGTCATCACCTCCAGCGCGGTGACGGCGCCGAGATTGTCGATCTGGCCCCAGGTGCAGGAGCCGGCGCCGGCGGCGCCGCCGGCGACGAAGCCGCCGATGGTCGCCTGGGCGCGCGTCGAGGGGTGGAAGCGCAGTTCCTGGCCGTGCGGGTCCAGCGCCTTGTCGATGTCGAGGAGATTGGCCCCGGCCTCGAAGCGGGCGGCGCCCTTGCGCGCGAAGATCATGCGGTCGAACCGACGCATGTCGACGACGAGGCCGCCGGCGAGCGGCACCGCCTGGCCGTAATTGCCCGTGCCGCCGCCGCGGATGGTGATCGGCACGCGGTGGCGTGCGCAGGCTGCGGCGATGCGCTTCAGCTCGTCCTTGGTCCGGGGCGTCGCCACCAGTTCTGCATGGCGACCGTCGAGCTCCGTCTTCAGGATCGGCGAGAACCAGAAGAAGTCGCGGCTGGCCATGCGGATCGACGCGGCATCGTCGGCGAGCGCGATGCCGGCCAGATCGGCGCGCAGCCGGGCGAGGGCGGAAACGGGCGCGGTCATCGGCTGTCCTCGGTGCGAGCGGCCGCGGCCGCGCTGTGGCGGTCCGCCCCGCAAACGGAAATGTTCACCATGGAGACATGACATTGCCCGCCGGTGCGGATCAAGCGCGGCGGATGCTCAACAGGCCGGCAATATGCTGGTAATTTATGCATGGCTGGTCCGAAAAGCTGCGCAAAAGCTTAGGATAAACCGGCACGCGCGTTGCTCCCCGCGCCATGTCCTACTAGTGGTGCAGTTTAGAGAACCTCAAGAGGTTGCCATGTCCCGCGCTTCGATGACACGCCGCGCCGCCCTCAAGCTCGGGGCGGGCGTCTCCGCCGCCTATCTCACGACGTCGGGCATGGTCACGGCGCAAGGCCTCGACAAGGTATCGTACCAGACGAACTGGCGGGCCCAGGGCGAGCACGGCGGCTTCTATCTCGCGGTGACCAACGGCATCTACCGCAAATACGGCATCGACGCCGATATCCGCATGGGCGGGCCGCAGCAGAACCCGACCCAGCTTCTGATCGGCGGCCGGGTCGACATCATCATGTCGAACTCCTTCGAAGCGATCCACTATGTGCGGGAAAACATGCCGTTCCTGTGCATCGGCGCGATCTTCCAGAAGGACCCGCAGGTGATCATCTGCCATCCCGGCGTCGGCAACGATTCGTTCGAGGCGCTGAAGGGCAAGACCATCCTGGTCGGCGCCGGCGGCCGCTCGGGCTACTGGCCGTTCCTGAGGGCGCGCTTCGGCTATACCGACGAGCAGGTCCGGCCCTATACCTTCAACATGGCGCCGTTCCTCGCCGACAAGAACATCTGCCAGCAGGGTTTCGTCTCCTCCGAACCCTTCGCCATCCAGCAGCAGAGCGGCGTCGCGCCGCTCGCGCATCTGATCGCGGATGCCGGCTTCGCCAATTACAACACGACCTTCAACACGTCCCGGAAGATGGTCGACGAGCGCACCGACGCGGTGCAGCGCTTCATCACCGCTTCGCTCGAAGGCTGGGCCGAATATCTGAAGGGCGGGCCCAATGTCGAAGCCGCCAACAAGGCGATCATGCGCGACAATCCCGACATGGACATCGCCAAGATCACCTATGCCGCGAAGGTCATGAACGAGCGCGGCATCGTCCTGTCGGGCGACGCGCTCACCCTCGGCATCGGGGCCATGACCGATGCGCGCTGGGAGACCTTCTACACCCAGATGCGCGATGTCGGGGTGTTTCCGCCGGGTCTCGACTACAAGAAGGCCTATGACCTGAGGTTCATCAACAAGGGCGTGGGCAAGGCCTGACGTGTCGGTTTCCGTTTCAGCCACGACGCCGGCGAGCGCCGGAACGCTCGTCTCGATCCAGCATGTGTCGAAGCAGTTCGCCAACGGCACGATCGCCGTGCGCGACGTCAATCTGGACCTGGCGGCCGGCGAATTCGTCAGCCTGCTCGGCCCCTCCGGCTGCGGCAAGTCGACCCTGCTGCGCATGATCGCCGGACTTGGCGAGCCGAGCGTCGGCACGATCGACTGGCCGGGCGAGAGCCAGATCGGCGGGGGCCACGAGCTCGGCTACGTGTTCCAGGACCCGACGCTGATGCCGTGGGCCACCGCGCTCGCCAATGTCGTGCTGCCCCTGAAGCTGAAACACGTGCCGCAGGGCGAAGCCGAGGCGCGCGGGGCGGCCATGCTCGCCCTGGTCGGCCTGAAAGGCTTCGAGCGCAGCTATCCGCGCGAGCTCTCGGGCGGCATGAAGATGCGCGTCTCGATCGCCCGGGCGCTGGTCACCCAGCCGAAGATCCTCCTGATGGACGAGCCCTTCGCCGCGCTCGACGAGATCACCCGCCACAAGCTGAACGACGACCTGCTCGGCCTCTGGGAGACGAACCGCTTCTCGGCGGTCTTCGTCACCCATTCGGTGTTCGAAAGCGTCTATCTGTCCCAGCGCATCGTCGTCATGGCGGCCAGGCCCGGCCGGGTCATGGCGGACCTGAAGGTGGAAGCGCCCTATCCGCGCGACGAACTGTTCCGCACCTCGGCGGACTATGCCCATTGGTGCCGGATCGCCTCCGACAAGCTGAAGGAGGCGATCTCCGCATGAGCCAGGCAGCCGTGAAGCCTCCCGCCGTCGCCCATGACGGCACTGATGCCGAAGCAAGGCCGATCTATCGCGAGGACCGCAAGGTGCTGGGCGTGTCGACCGAGACCTGGCCGGGCATCATCGCGCCGCTCGTCGTCGGCATTCTCGTGCTCGGGGCCTGGGAGGCGGTCGTCCGCCTGCGCGAGATCCCGCCCTTCATCCTGCCGGGTCCGCTGCTGATCGCCCGCACGCTGGTCGAGGACGGAGCCTCGCTCGCGGCCTCGCTCTGGGTGACGCTGAAGATCACCGCAGCGGCGCTGGTCGCCGCCGTCGTGCTGGGCGTCGGCCTCGCCGTTCTCTTCACCCAGTCGAAATGGCTGGAAAAGTCGCTGTTCCCCTATGCGGTCATCCTGCAGGTGACGCCGGTCGTCGCCATCGCTCCCCTGATCATCATCTGGGTGGGCGACATCAACCTGTCGCTGCTGATCTGCGCCTGGCTCGTCGCCTTCTTCCCGATCCTGTCGAACACGATCCTCGGGCTCAACTCGGCCGACCACAACCTGATCAACCTGTTCCAGCTCTACGGCGCCTCGCGCTGGCAGACGCTGCGCTATCTCCGGCTGCCGGCGGCGCTGCCCTATTTCCTCGGTGGCCTGAAGATCTCGGGCGGCCTTGCGCTCATTGGCGCGGTCGTCGCCGAATTCGTCGCCGGCTCGGGCGGCTCGGCCTCGGGACTTGCCTACCGCATCCTGGAGGCGGGCTACCAGCTCAAGATCCCCCGGATGTTCGCCGCGCTCCTGATGATCTCGATGACCGGCATCGCGATCTTCCTGGCGACCAGCTGGGTTTCGCACATGCTGCTCAGGCGCTGGCACGAAAGCGCGCTGAAGCGCGAGAATTGATGGGCGGTCGATTCAGAGTCTTGCATCGAAGTCGGCCGTCCTTCGAGGCTCGCTACGCTCGCACCTCAGGATGAGGGAGGTGGAGATTTGCAAGTCGCTTGCTGATGCGAGTGAGCGGGGCGAGCTTCAGTGCAAAAAGGTCGATGCAATACTCAACAAACCTCATCCTGAGGTGCGAGCGCTCTTGCGCGAGCCGCGAAGGACGGCCGACTTCCTTGCAGTGGGCAAGCGATGCTTACGGCACCCAGCCGGGCAGGGCGGCCGCCTGCCGGATCCAGCCGGCGATCGCGGCTTCGTCGAACGGGTCGTCTTCCCGGATGTCGAAATAGCGCGTGTTCTTGTCCTTGCTCGGGCCGGGCGGTGGGGGCTCGAGCGATGCACCATTGAAAAAGGCCACTTTCACGTAATGGGTGAAGGTGTGGATGCCGAGGAACCAGCCCCGGCCCTCGATGCCGTAGAGCGGCGAATTCCATTTCACCGCCTTGCGGACATGGGGCACGGTCCGCACGATGAGGGTGTCGAGGCGCTCGCCGACGCCGCGCTTCCAGCCGGGCATGGCCGCGATATAGGCCTGAACCGGCGCGTCGCCGTCGGCCTTGGCAATCTGCGGATTACCGCCTGAGAGCAGCACCACCGGCTTCGGGCCGGAGCCGCCGGAGCCGGCCGCGGTCCCCGTGGATTTCGGCATGGCGCGGGACTTCGGTGTGGCACGGGATTTCGGCGGCGGTTTCGGAGGAGCTTTGCCGGCCATCTCAGCCTCGTCGCTTGCCGGCTTTCAGGCCGTTGCGCGTCGCGGCGGCCCGGACCAGCGCCTTGAACGCCTCGGCATCGACCGTTTCGCCCTCATGGATATCGATCGCCCTCCTGACATTGCCGTCGAGGCTGGCATTGAACAGGCCGGTTGGGTCGGCCAGGCCGGCGCCGTTGGCGAAAGTGAGCTTCACCACCTTCTGATAGCTCTCGCCGGTGCAGATGATGCCGTCGTGCGACCAGACCGGCGTGCCGCGCCATTTCCATTCCTCGATCGCGTCGGGGACAGCCTCCAGGATCAGCTTGCGCATGCGGGCGAGGGTTTCGCCGCGCCATCCGCCGAGCTCGGCGATGCGCTGGTCGATCAGGCGCGATGCGGCATCGCCGCTCGCCGGACCGGCGGCTTCGCCCGCCGTCTTGGCGGCGGCGACTGGTTTTCGAACCGGCCCTGTCACCCGCTTCTCGTCTGCCATGGTCCCTCTCGTCGTCTGCAACGCCGCGGCCGGGCCTGCGGTTCGTTCGCGCCGGCGTCACGGCGCCCGCGCGAGAACCTCGTCGAGCTTGTCGAAGAATTGCGGCCAGCCGCTGCGCGCGCCGAAATAGGCGAGGCGCTGCTCGGGGCGGAAGCCGGTCTGCTCCATGCGCAGCTGCGTGCCGCGGCCGGTCGGGGTCAGCGTCCAGGTGACGATGCTCTCAAGACCCTGGGCCACCCAGCTGTAGGAGAGGCTTCTGTGCTCCTCGATTTCCAGAACCCGGCAATCGACCGCGCCCCAATGGGCCTCGAGCCGAAAGCGGTGGTCCGGAGCCGGCTGGAAATCGTTCTTCATCAGCCATTCCGCGATCAGGTGCGGCTGGGTCAGTGCCCGCCAGAGCTTCTCGGGCGGATGGGCGAATTCGCGCTCGACGACGACGGTGCGTGTTTCGGTCGCGGCTTCGGTCATTGGTCCATCCTTTTGAGCAGGTCCTCGAGGTCGTCGAAACGGCTCTGCCAGAAGCCGGCCATCCGGCTCGTCCAGTCGACCAGCGGCGCGAGCGCGCCAAGCTGCGCGCTGTAATGCGTCTGGCGGCCTTCATGGCGATCGCGCACCAGGCCCGCCTGTTTCAGCAGGCCGAGATGTTTCGACACGGCCGGCTGCGAAATGCCGGCATGGGCGGTGAGCATGCCGACGGTCTGTTCGCCGTCGCGGCACAGGCGCTCGAAAAGGGCGCGCCGGGTCGGATCGGCGAGCGTTCTGAACAGCACGTCATGGGCTTCGGGCATGATAATCGTCGGCCGCTCGTATCAATAACTCTGTGGTTATTGATTGACGTATAACCGACGGGATATGCGAACGTCAACGGCGCGACGGCTCATCTGCCTCGGCGGCCGCGGAGATGCGGCCGCTATCGCGCCCAATGGATAGGCTGCCGATGATGGATGCGAGCGCCCGCCGCTGGCCGGCCCGGTTTAGCGCACGGGCACGAAGCTGCGCATCTTGCCGGGATTGAGCAGGCCCATCGGGTCGACCTCGGCCTTGAAGCCGAGCTGATCGGCGTCGGCGCGCTTGTGGCGCGAGCCGTCCTCGAGGCTCACCACATGCGGATTGGCGACCAGCACGCCGTGCTCCTCGTGCAGGGCAATGATCTCGTTCAGGCGCTCGGGCGTCGTATAGCGGACGATCGGCAGCGCGCTGCAGGTGATGCGGCCGGCGAAGCGGATGAATTCGAGATGGGGCAGGACCTCGCCCTCGAGCATCTCCATCATCTGCCGGACGCTCTGCTCCAGCCGGTCGTGCGGGTAGAGGAGCTGCAGGTAGGTGATCGACCGGTCGGTCTTCAGCCACTGCAGCGTCGTGTGGTTCCAGGAATATTCGTAGAGCGGCACCTGGCCCGGCCCTTCTTCGGATGGCGCCTCGTGCGTCACCGTGCCGCGCCCGGCGAGCACCGCCTTGAAGCTGTCGAGGAAGGGTTCGGCGATCATGCAGGCGAGGATGCTCTTGCCTTCGG
Organism: bacterium YEK0313; assembly: GCA_000751295.2. Classification (NCBI taxonomy): domain Bacteria; species bacterium YEK0313. The sequence continues at coordinate 5,146,339 of CCMO02000001.1, read as the reverse complement.
GACAGGCGCTCTTCAGCGCGCCGAAATAGGAGGGGATCGGCGCGGCGATCGGCGTCACCAGCTTCTTGACGACGCCGTCGGCCATGGCGACGGCCTGGCCGGCCTCGAAAGCCTCCCAGAAACTGTCGAAGGCGACGATGACATCGATCCAGGGCCAGGCGGGCGCCAGCGGCATTTCCAGCTCGGTGATGATGCCGGTCGTGCCGTAGGCCCGGTTGACCTTCTGCGCCGCGTCCTGGCGCAGTTCCAGGATGCGCGGTTCCTCCTCCACGGTGACGATCCGCGCGGCAAGGATGTTGCCGGGCTCGCGCAGGCCCCCATAGGCGACCGAGCCGATACCGCCCGATCCGCCGGCGACGAAGCCGCCGACGGTCGCGGTGCGCTTGGTGGAGGGATGCATGCGCAGCTCGAAGCCGGCTTCGCGCGTCGCCTTGTCGAGGCTCAACAGGTTCATGCCGGCCTGGACACGGACGATGCCGGGCTTCTGCCAGAGCACCTGGTCGAGCCCGGTCATGTCGAGCAGCACGCCGCCGGCGAGCGGCATGGCCTGGCCGTAATTGCCCGTGCCGCCGGCGCGCACGGTGAGCGGGATGCGCAGCCGGGCGCAGGCGGCCGCCGTCCTGACCACATCGGCTTCGTTGCGCGGCTTGACGATGATGTCGCCGGCGACCGTCTTCAGCTCCTCCGCCAGGATCGGCGAGTACCAGAAGAAGTCGCGCGAGCGGCGGCGGACGATGACCGGCTCGGTGACGACGGGGACGTCGCCGAGCGCCTCGACGAGGCCGGCAATATTGTAGGGCGGGGCGGGCAGGGGCTGGTGGATGGCCATGGCTGCTCGTTGCCGTTTTTTGCCGGGCGATGCAAGGGCCGAGCCCCGTGTAGGCCGGCTTCGGGCGGTGGCATGACCAATTTTTGGGCTATTTGCGGTCGCCGAAGGCCAACCATGCGGTTTCGCTAGGGGCTTCTTAACCATTCCCCTGCCGTTCTCATGCATAGCGCAAGAAAATTCATCGCTGGGGGGACCACCGATGCAGATCAAGACCCGTCTCGTCGCCATTGTCGGCGGTCTCGCCACTGCCGCGCTCGTCATCGGCGGCGTGGCCGTCTACGGCTTCCAGCGCTACCAGACGGCAGTCGACGGCATCGAGCAGACCGCGCGCATCTCGCTGATGGCCGAGCGCGCCAACGCGCTGATCTTTGCGGTCGTGATGGAATCGCGCGGCATCTACATGTCCTCGGACAAGGCCGCGCTCGAACGTTTCGCCGCCGGCCAGGACCAGCAGCTCGCCCGCTTCCGGGCGACCATCAGGGAGTGGGCCGCGCTGCTGCCGCCCGAGGAGGCGGCCAGCCGGCAGCGCCTTACCGACGAGGCCGAGGCCTTCATCCGCCTGCGTGAGGAGCTGGCGCGCGCCGGCCGCAACGAGGGCAACGCCGCCGCCCGGGTGATCGGCGACAATGACGCGAACCGGACGGCGCGGCAGCGGCTGAATGCCGAGATGGCGGGGCTTGCCGAGGCGAACAGCCGGCGCGTCGCGGCGCTCTCTCAGGATGTCGAGAATGCCAAGACGAGCCTGACCCGGCTGATCATCGCAACGATCGGCCTCGCGCTCGTCGCCGGCCTCGTCGCGCTCTGGACCATCCTGCGCGGCGTCGCCGCGCCGCTGTCGCGCCTGACGGCCTCGGTCGAGGCGATCGCCGAGGGCCGTACCGATACCGATGTCGCCGATACGGCCCGGCGCGACGAGATCGGTGCGCTGGCCCGCAAGGTGCTGGTGTTCCGCGACAATGCGGTGGAGGTCGAGCGGCTGAAGGCGGCGGAGGCCGAGCAGGCCGAGGCGAACCGGGCCGCGCGGGCCCACGACATGGCGGTGCTCGCCGACGAGTTCGCCGCCACCGTTCAGTCGGTCGTTGCGACGGTCGCCGGATCGGCCGAGGAGATCGTCGGCAATTCCGGGCGGGTCGGCACGGTCGCGACCAATGTCGCCGGGCTCGGCAAGGTCCTCGCGGAAACCTCGGCCGGCGCCACCGGCAGCGTCGAGAGCGCTGCCGGCTCGGCTCAGGAGCTCGCCGCCTCGATCGGCGAGATTTCGAGCCGTACCGCCCAGGCGCAGCAGATCGCCATTTCCGCGGTCGACCAGGCGACGCGCACCGGCGAGATCGTCGGCACGCTGGTCGTCTCGACCCAGAAGATCGGCGATGTCGTCAACCTGATCAGCGCGATCGCCGCCCAGACCAACCTGCTTGCGCTCAATGCCACCATCGAGGCGGCGCGCGCGGGCGAGGCCGGCAAAGGCTTCGCGGTGGTCGCCTCCGAGGTGAAGAGCCTTGCCTCGCAGACCTCGCGGGCGACCGAGGAGATCGCCAGCCAGATCGGCGCCGTGCAGACGGTGACGGCGGAGGCGGTCGCGGCGATCGAGGCGATCAACCGGACGATCGGCGAGATCTCCTCGGTTTCGTCCTCGATCATGGCGGCGGTGGAGGAGCAGTCGGCGGTGACACACGGCATTGCCGGGGCGGTCGCCGATGCGGCCAGCGGAACCCGGACTGTCGAAACCGACATCGAGCGCGTCACCCGGGCGGCCGACGAGACGTCGGAAGCCGCCGCCGTGATGACGGCGGCCGCGGCCCGGCTGAAGGAGGGATCGAGCCGGCTCGACGGCGCCGTGTCGGGGTTCCTGGCCCGGATCCGGGCGGCCTGAGCGCCGCCCGTCTCGGGACCGTCAGGCCGTCGCGAGCTTCTTGAACCGCGTCGAGCGCTTGGGGTGCCACCACTTGCCGCCGATCACCGTGCCCTCGGCAATGATCTTGCGATCGCCGATCAGGTGCTCGCCGAGAACGTCGACATAGTCGAAGCGGCCTTCCTTGATCGAGAGGATGGTGGCATCGCCCACCGAGCCGGGCTTCAGGCTGCCGAGCTCGGGGCGCTTCAGCGCCATGGCGGCATTGACGGTCGAGGCGGCGATGACGCGGTCGAGCGGCATGCCCATGACCAGGAACTTCGACAAGGTGGTGACCTGGTCGAAGGCGGGGCCCTCGATGCACAGCGTGTGCACGTCGGAGGAGATCACATCCGGCTCGAAGCCGTTGGCCAGCATGTTGCGCGTCGTCTTGAACGAGAACGAACCCTTGCCGTGGCCGATGTCGAAGATGACGCCCTTCTTGCGGGCGGCGAGCACTTCCGGCTTCACCGTGCCTTGCGCGGTGCAGGGGGCGTTGGGGAACGGCCGGAAGGCATGGGTCAGGACGTCGCCCGGCCGCAGCCGGCCGATGACATGTTCATAGGACGGCGGCGGATGGTCGATATGGCACATCAGCGGCATGCCGACCTCGTCGGCGACCTGCAGGGCGAGATCCAGCGCGCTCTCGCCGTTGGTGCCCGAGGCATGCAGGCCGACGCGCACCTTGATGCCGACGATCAGGTCGCGGTTCTGGTCGGCGACCTCCACGCAGGCGACCGGGTTCATGTGCAGGATCTCGCGGCTTTCGCCGACCATGACGCGCTTGTCGAAGCCGTAGATGCCGGCATGGCTGACATGGAGATAGGCGAGGATGCGAACCTGGCTCTTCTCGATCACATGCTTGCGGAAGCCCATCCAGTTGCCCGGGCCCGCCGAGCCGGTGTCGATCGCCGTGGTGACGCCCGAGGTGCGGCAGAACTCCTCGGCGTCGATGCCGAGCGAGGTGCCGCCCCAATAGACATGGGTGTGCAGGTCGATGAGGCCAGGGGTGACGATATAGCCGGTCACGTCGCGGATTTCAGTCTCCGATCCCGGCTTCAGGTCCTTGCCGACCGCGGCAACCTTGCCACCGAAAAAGCCGACGTCGCGCACGCCGTCCAGCTTCTGCGAGGGGTCGATCACGCGCCCACCGCGCAGGATCAGGTCGAAACTCATCAAGGCACTCCCGCTCATTGAGAACTTTGAAGCCGGCGCGAACCGTGGCAAGCCATGGCAGGCTCGGCGAAGGCGCACGAATGTGCGCGTTCCCTCACAGCTTATGCAACCGCCAACACGCTTCGTTTGTGGAGACCTCCCATGCCGTCACGCCATTGGGGTGACCTGAAGACCACCGACTTCGACAGGCTCGACGCCGCGCGCACGGTCGCCGTGCTGCCGCTTGCGGCCATCGAGCAGCACGGACCGCATCTGCCCGTCTCCACCGACACGTCCATCATGAAGGGCATGATCGAGACCGCCTTCCCGCTGGTCGGGCCCGACGTGACCGCGCTGTTCCTGCCGATCGAGGCGGTGGCGAAGTCGAACGAGCACATCCATTCGAAGGGAACGCTGACCCTGTCGGCGGAAACCGTGCTGCGCTCCTGGATCGAGATCGGCGAAAGCGTCAAGCGCGCGGGTATCGACAAGATCGTGCTGCTGACCTCGCACGGCGGCAATCTCGATCCCATGAAGGTGGTCGCGCGGGAATTGCGGGTGCGCTGCAACCAGCTCGCCGTGGTCACGAGCTGGACCGCCTTCGGCCGCCCGCCCGGCCTGTTCGGCGAGCTCGACGCCAAGCACGGCATCCACGGTGGCGATGTCGAGACGTCGCTGATGCTGCATTTCCGCCCGGAGCTCGTCGATATGAGCCAGGCCAGGCGCTTCGAGCCGATCATGGTCGGCATGGAGAAGGAGTTCACCTATCTGCGGCCGACAGTGAACCACGCCTTCGGCTGGATCGCGCAGGACATCCATCCCGACGGCACGGCCGGCGACGCCTCGCTCGCGACCGCCGAAAAGGGGCGGCTCACCGCCGAATTCCAGGCGGCGAATTTCGTCAAGCTGATCGACGACATGGCGCGCTTCGACACCGCGCGCCTGTGGCGGCCGAAAAGCTGACTGGCGGCCGGTCGGCGCCGGCCGGACGGCTGTCGACCAGGCGCCGGGAATGGGCCACCGCGCGCGCGATCCGGCGCAACTGCTCCCGGTCGCGCGCCGGGAACCATTGGGCTCCATGCGACTTCGTTTCATGACATCACACGGCTGGGTGCAGAAGAGGAGGCTTCCATGCCGGATCATGAGAACAACCAGGACTCGCCCCCGGCGCAGAAGAACGGCGCACTGTTCGACCGGCTGTCGCATGCGACAGCCTTGTGGGCCGGCAAGCCCACCACCACGGTGATGGCTTTCGTCGTGATCATGATGTGGGCCGCGTCCGGTCCCGTGTTCCATTTCAGCGATACCTGGCAGCTGGTGATCAATACCGCCACGACGATCGTGACCTTTCTCATGGTGTTCCTGATCCAGAGCAGCCAGAACCGCGATACGACGGCGATCCAGATCAAGCTGGATGAGCTGATCCTCCGCCTCAACGGCGCGCGCGAGGAGCTCATGGATCTCGAGCAGCTCGATGCCGAGAGCCTCGAACGGATTCGCCGCGAATTCGAGCAGCGTGCCGTGACCGCGCGCGCCAATGGCGGATCGACGACGTCGACCGCCTGACCGGCGGCCCGATCGAAGCGTCCGGCGCCGTGCCTGTTGCGGCCCGAATTGACCGCCCGGATTCGGGCCTCGCCGGCGGCAGACATTATTGACCGGTTGACCGAAACAACCCGTATATTCTGTACGTTAGCTTAATGTGCGGCTCTGAAGCCGGACTCCCTCAGGGCCCACCGGTCCCCGGCGCCGTCGACCTGCCCAGTCGCATGCACTGGCGTCGGGGGCCTGATCTTTGCTCCAGCCACTGGCCGGCCCGCTTCATTCGGAGCGGGCCCCTTTTTGCCCTGGCGCGAATGGCGCGGGACGCTGGCCGGTCCCGCGCCGGTCGGCTCCGATGTCGTCGCGGCCTACGTCACTTTTTTGCCATGGCGGTGGAAACACCGGCGCCACGGGCACGTTTCCCAGTTGCGTTGCTGTGAACTGCAGCCGGCCGGTTGCAGGTGACCAGCTCGCTCGGTCTCCGGCCCTGCTCGGGCATTTGCGCCGGCCCCGGGAACGCACTCCTTCGCAAAGCCCACGGTCAGCGTCGGCGGCAGCGCCGCCGCCTGAAAGGAGGACCACCATGTCCACGATCAACGACCATCTGGTCGACTGGCTGCGTGATGCCCATGCCATGGAGCAGCAGGCCGAGACCATGCTGAACACGATGGCCTCGCGCGTCGACGACTATCCCGATCTGAAGGCCCGCATCCTGTCGCATGTCGAGGAGACGCGCGCCCAGGCCGACCGGCTGCGGTCCTGCATCGAGAAGCGGGGCGAAGGGCCGTCGATCATCAAGGATACGGGCGGCAAATTGATGGGCATGGCGCAGGGGCTGACCGGCCTGATCATGGAGGACGAAGTCGTGAAGGGCGTGCTCGCCAGCTACACGTTCGAACACATGGAAATCATGTCGTACCGGCTTCTCATCAAGACCGCGGAGCTGGCTGACGACAGCGTGACCGCAGGCCTCTGCGAGCAGTCGCTCAACGAGGAGATCGCCATGCAGCGGTGGCTGGAGGAGAACGCGCCCAAGATCCTGCTGCGCTATGTCGACCTGGACCGGGCGGCGTGAAGGGAGTGCGTGTCATGAGACAGCACAGTTACGCCTCGGGAACCGGCAGCGCGGCTGCGCTGCTCGGCCACCCGCTTCACCCCGTCATCGTCCCGCTGCCGATCGGCGCGGTCATCGGCACCTTCATCTGCGATGTCGCCTTCGCCTATACGGGCCAGGAAGGCTGGGCCGTGGCGGCGTCCTGGATGCTGCTCGTCGCGCTCGTCGCCGGAGCCGTCGCGGCCTTCTTCGGCCTTGTCGAATTCGCCTCGATCAGCCGCGCCCGCTCCATGGGGATCGCCTGGGCCCACGGCGCGGCCAATGTCGTCCTGCTCGCGCTGCTGCTGGTCAGCTATATCTTGCGCCGCGGCGACCCGGTGGCGGGAGCTTGGCCGGTCGGCATCACATTCTCGTCCGTCGCCTTCGTCCTGGTGCTGGTCAGCGGCTGGCTTGGCGGCGAACTTGCCTTCCGGCACGGCGTCGGAGTCGACCGGGCCGTCGGGCGCGGCGAGGCCGGGAGCCTGGAAAAGGCGCCGTCGGGACGCGATGATATCGGCCTGTCGTGACCGGAGGCCGGCCGCCGGACCGCACCAGCGGCGGCCGGCTCCTCATTCCCGAAGCCTGTCGGCCTCGATGAAGAGGTCGATGGCCACGCCGTCGGCATGCCAGCGTCGGTCGAGGCGGCCGAGCTGGCGGGCCGCAGCGGCGATCAGCCGGCTGCCGAAACCGCTTTCTCCGCGGTTCTCGCCAACCGCGGGTCCGTCCACTTCGCGCCAGCGGAGCGCGATGCCGCCCTGGACCTCGCCGCAACTGACGTCCACCAGGCCTTGCGGGACGGAAAAACTGCCATATTTGGCCGCGTTCGTCGCAAATTCGTGCAGCAGCAGCGATAGTGGCGTGATCAGCCGCGCGGGGATGGACCGGTCGCAGCCGCTGATCGCGAAACGCGCGCTGTGGTCGTCGCCGGCATAGGGCGCAAGGATCGCCGCAATCAGATCATGCAGCCCGATCGAAGCCCTGTCCTGCGACCGGCCGCCAGCCTCGGGCGCCATGGTGAGCTCGTGCGCCCGCGCGAGCGCGGCGAGCCGCTCGCCGACCCTGCTCGCCAGGGCAGCGGGGGTCTCCGCTTCTCCCGCGGTCAGGTTGACGATGCTGCTGGCCAGCGCGAACAGGTTCTTCACCCGGTGGTTCATCTCGCGCAGCAGCAGCTCGCGCTGTTCCCGCGCCCGGCGCCGGTCGGAAATGTCGCGGGCGATCTTGGAGGCGCCGATGATCCGGCCGAGCCCGTCCTTGATCGGCGATACCGTCAGCGAGATGTCGACCAGGCTGCCATCCTTGCGCCGGCGGACCGTTTCGTAGTGATCGACACGCTCGCCGGCCCGGATGCGTGCGAGAATGGTCGGCTCCTCGTCCTGACGATCGGGCGGAATGAGCAGCATGATCGATTGGCCGATGACTTCGTCGGCGCGGTAGCCGAACAGGCGCTCGGCGCCCGGATTCCAGTCGGTGATGGTGCCGTCGAGATCCTTGGCGATGATCGCGTCGTGCGAGGATTCGATCAGCGCCGCCAGCCGGCGTGCCGCCCGGTCGGCGATCTGGCGCTCGATCGCGAAGCCCAGCTGGCGGGCGAGCATCAGTGCGAGCTCCTCCTCATGCGCGGAAAATACCCGCGGCCTATCATCATAGACCATGAACTTCCCCATCAGTTCATGGGCGCCGGCGAGGGGCACGAAGATCAGCGCGCGGATGCCCTCGCGCCGAATGGCCTGTTTCAGGCGGTCTGGCAGATGGGAGTTCGACACGTCCCCGATGAGGATCGGCCGGGCGTCGTGATCGGTTCTGGACCAGGGCGAATGCCCGTCGACCGCTGCGCGATAGTCCGCCGAGAGGCCGCGTGACGCGACAAACCGCATGGCATTGTCGGCATCGAACAGGAGGATCCCGGCACGCGGGCAGCCGAGCGTCTCGGCCATGGCGTCGAAGGCGGCCTCGTAGACCTCATCCAGTCTGCGAGCGCGATAGAGGCGGTCGGTCAGAGTGAACAAGGTCGTCTGTTCGCGCGCCTGGCGGCCAGTGGCCTGGTGGTCTGCTGGAGCGGCGATACCCTGTACGCGTGACGTCATGCCCGACCCTTTCGCCGCGCCAATGCTCCTCAGACCGCGCGCGGACCTGTCGCCACGACCAAACGGCCGTGAGGCACCGGGGGTTCCATGCAGCTCTGCAACTCTAAATGGCTGGCAGCCATGCGATGCGCGGCGAGACCGGCCTTTCCGAGGGAACTTCCCGGGCCGGCTCGGCGTCATTCCCCCGAGGGCCGCTTTGGGCCGGCCTCCGCGCGACGAGGTCCCGCATGGCGCCGCGAGCGATCTGGAAAGGCTATCTCAACGTCGGCGAGCTGACCTGCCGCGTGGCCCTGCATACGGCGGCCTCGACCTCCGAGCGGATTGCCTTCCACGTCGTCAACCGGGCGACCGGCCACCGTGTCCGTCGGCTGTTCGTCGACAGCGAGACCGGCCGGCCCGTCGAGCGGGACCAGCAGGTCAAGGGCTACGAGGTCGGCGAGGACGACTATGTCGTGCTGACCCCTGAAGAGATCGCAGCCGCGGTGCCTCACGGCGACAAGACCCTGTCGGTGGCAGCCTTCATCGCCGCCGCGGATATCGACGATCTCTATTTCGACAAGCCCTATTATCTGACGCCGGCCGACAGGAGCGCGCAAGAGGCCTTCGTCCTGCTGCGCGAGGGCATGCGGAAGAAGAAGGTCGCGGCGATCGCGCATGCGGTGCTGTTCCGCCGCGTGCGGTCGGTGCTGATCCGGCCGCACGGCGACGGACTGATCGCGACGACGCTGAACTATGATTACGAGGTCCGGTCGGCCGAGGAGGCCTTCCGCGATATCGGCCGGCAGAAGATCGAGGGCGAGATGCTCGAGCTTGCCGAGCACATCATCGAGACCAAGACGGGCCGGTTCGACGCCGCGCAGTTCGACGACCGCTACGAGGCGGCCCTCGCCGATCTGGTCAAGGCGAAGCTCGCGGGCAAAAAGATCAAGGCGCGCCCGCCGCCGCCGCGCGAGAAGGGCTTCGACCTCATGGCCGCGCTGCGCGAGAGCGCCGGGCGCTCGGCTCCGAAGCCGCGCAGCCGCAAGGCGGCAACCCCGGCGCGCCGCAGAGGGGCGAAGACGAGCGCGCCGCGGCGCCGGGCAGGCTGAGCCGTGGCGCTCGGCACCTACAGGAAGAAGCGGGACTTTGCCGCGACGCCGGAGCCGCGGGGCGGACGGCGGCGCAAGAGCGGCCACAGTTTTGTCATCCAGAAACATGACGCCCGGCGCCTCCACTATGACTTCCGGCTGGAGATGGACGGCGTGCTGAAGAGCTGGGCGGTCGCGAAGGGGCCGAGCCTCGCGCCGGGCGAGAAGCGCCTCGCCGTGCATGTCGAGGACCATCCGCTCGAATATGGCGATTTCGAAGGCACGATTCCGAAAGGCGAATATGGCGGCGGCACCGTCATCGTCTGGGATCGCGGCAGCTGGTCGCCGATCGGCGATGCCCGCAAGGGCTACGCCAAGGGCCAGCTCGACTTCGAACTGCGCGGCGAGAAGCTCGCCGGCCGGTGGCATCTGGTCCGGATGCGCGGCAAGCCGCGGGAGCGGCGCGAGAACTGGCTGCTGATCAAGGGCGACGATGAATTCGCGCGTCCCGCCGATACCGGCGACATTCTGGAGGAGTGGCCGGAATCGGTGAAGACCGGCCGGGTCGTCGCCGAGGTGGCCGGGGAGGCGCCGGGCTGGTCGTCAAAAACCGGCCGCATCAGGCGGCCGGCGAAGCCGCGCCGACCGGCCGCAGCCGGCCCCGGCCGACCCGTCGGCCGTCGCCGGCGCCAAGAAGGCGCCCATGCCCGGCTTCATCGCGCCGGCCCTCGCGACGCCGGCGGGCGCGCCGCCCGCCGGCCCACGCTGGCTGCACGAGATCAAGTTCGACGGCTACCGCCTGCAGGCCCGCATCGAGGCCGGCCGGGTCAAACTCCTGACCCGCGGCGGCCTCGACTGGGCGAAGAAGTTCGGCAAGGACGTCGTCGATGCGCTACGGGCGCTGCCGGTCGGTGCGGCGATGGTGGACGGCGAACTGGTGGTCGAAGCCGATACCGGGGCATCCGATTTCTCCGCGCTGCAGGCCGATCTCAGCGAAGGGCGCCGCGACCGGTTCGCCTTCTACGCTTTCGACCTCCTCCATCTCGACGGATATGACCTGACGCGGGTGCCGCTCACCGAACGCAAGGCGCTGCTCGCGCGCATCGTCGCGGAGGGCGGAGACGTCATTCGATACAGCGAGCATTTCGAGGAGAGCGGAGCTCTCGTTCTCAGCCATGCCTGCCGGCTCAGCCTGGAGGGCGTCGTCTCCAAGCTTCGCGATGCGCCCTATCGCGGCGGCCGCGTCAGGAGCTGGATCAAGTCCAAATGCTCCGCGCGGCAGGAATTCGTCATCGGCGGCTTCGTGCCCTCGACGGTTTCGCGCAAGGCGATCGGCTCGCTGCTGCTCGGCGGCTATGACAAGGGCAGGCTTCGCCATGTCGGGCGGGTCGGCACGGGCTTCACCGGAGCGGTGGCGGAGGACCTTTTTCGCAAGCTCAGCGCGATCCGCGTGCCGTCGAGCCCGTTCGACGGACGGCTGACGGCGGAGGAGCGGCGCCAGGCGAAATATGTCCGGCCCGAGCTCGTCGCCGAAATCGAGTACCGGGCCTGGACCGCCGACCGGCACCTGCGCCACGCCTCGTTCCGCGGGCTGCGCGACGACAAGCCCGCGCACGACGTTATGCTCGATCTGCCGAAATCGACCCGGGCCGCGCCGGAGCCGCGCCGCACGGTGAAGCTGACCCATCCGGACCGTCTCTACTGGCCGGCCGACGGCGTGACCAAGGAGGGACTTGCCGACTATTATGCCGAGGTCTGGCGCCACATCGCGCCCTTCGTCGTCGGCCGGCCGCTCGCCCTGCTGCGCTGCCCGAACGGGATCACGGGCGAGCGGTTCTTCCAGAAACACGTCTGGAAGGGGCTGAATCCGAACATCGTGGCGGTCCGGGACCCGGGCGACGCGGCCGAGGAGGCGCTGATCAGCATCTCCGATCTCGACGGTCTGCTGGGCCTCGTCCAGTCGGCGGTGCTGGAGATCCACCCCTGGGGCGCGATGGTCGGCGACTGGGAGCGTCCGGACATGATCGTCATGGACCTCGATCCGGGCGAGGGGGTCGCCTGGCCGGCGGTCATCGCGGCCGCCGGCGAGGTCCGGCAGCGCCTCGCAGATGCCGGGCTTGCCGCCTTCGTCAAGACCTCGGGCGGCAAGGGCCTGCATGTCGTCTCGCCGCTCCGGCCGAAGGCCGGCTGGGGCGAGGTCAAGCAATTCACCAAGGCGCTGGCCGATAGCATGGCGGCCGACGACCCGGACCGCTACGTGTCGACCATCACCAAGTCGAAGCGGCGCGGCAAGATCCTGATCGACTATTTGCGGAACCAGCGCGGCGCTACCGCGGTGGCCGCCTATTCGGCCCGCGCGCGCCCCGGCGCCGCCGTGTCGGCGCCGCTCGCCTGGGAGGAGCTCGGGCCCGGCATCGGCCCGGCCTATTTCACCGTGGCGAACATGCCGACGCGGCTGGCCGCCCTCGGCGCGGACCCGTGGGATGGCTTTCGCGCCATGGCCGCGCCCTTGCCGAAAACGGGCCGGCGCTGACGCGCCGCGCTCGCGGTCCCTAGCGGCGGCGTGCCTTGCTGTCGGACGCAATGCTCCTTTTGAGCGCGTCCATGATGTTGACGACATTGCTCGGCGGCTCGGCGGCCTTGGCCTTGGGCCGGGCGGCACGCTTCCGGCCCTTGGTCTTCGCCGCGATGATGTCGAGGAGCCTTGCCTGAACGGGATCGCCGACCATGGAGGGGCTCCAGCGTTGCGTCCGCTTGTCGATCAGCCGCAGCACCAGCTTCATCAGTTCGGGATCCACGGGTGCCTCGCCGATCGCTCCGAAGGAGTCACGGCTGTCGCGCACCTCGTCGCCGTAGCGCAGGGTCCACACCACCATGCCCTGGCCGCGCGGCTCGATCATCGCCGCGCGTTCGCGCCGGTAGAGCACGAGGCGCGCGATGCCGACCATGCCGGTCGCTTCCATGGCGTCGCGAATGACCGAAAAGGCCTCTTCACCGACCGGATCGTCGGGGGTCAGGAAATGCGGCGTGTCGTACCAGACCCAGTCGATGCTGTCGGCGGGCACGAACATCTCGATATCGATGGTGCGGGTGCTCTCGAGCTCCACCGCGTCGAGTTCCTCGTCCTCGAGGAGCACGAAGTCGTTCTCGCCGCGCGGATAACCCTTCACCTCGTCGTCCTCGTCCACCGGCTCGCCGCTGACCGCATCGACATAGCGGCTGACGACCCGGTTGCCGGTCTTGGCGTTGAGCGTGTGGAAGCGGACCTTCTCGTATTCGCTGGTGGCAGGCATCATCGCGACCGGACAGGTGACCAGCGACAGTTTCAGATAGCCCTTCCAGAACGAGCGCGGCGCCATGGCCAGATCCTCCGAGCGAAGAACGCCGGCCTGTTCGCTGTTGTTCCGGAGAGGCGGGATTGGCGGCGAGGCGCTGCCGGCGAAGCGATGCTGCCGCAAGGGCGGCGCGGGCCGCAATGGGCGCAAATATTCGGCTGCGGCGCGAACGAAGCAGATGCGACGCGGTTAAGCCTTGAGCAAATCGAGACAAGGCTTTCCCACGATGTCCGTCCTCGAAGACCGCATCATCACCTGGCTCCAGGACGCCCATGCCATGGAGGTCCAGGGCGAGACGATGCTCTCCGGCATGGTCGGCCGGCTTTCCGCCTATCCGGATCTGCGCGCAAGAATCGGCACGCATGTCGAGGACACGCGGCGGCAGGCCAAGCGCCTCAGGGACTGCCTCGAGCGGCGCGGCCAGTCGACCTCCGCGGTCAAGGATGCCGGCGGATGGTTCTCGGCCATGGGCCAGGGCCTTGCCGCCATGATGGCGGACGACGAGGTGGTCAAGGCGCTGCTCGCCGCATCCGCGTTCGAACAGATGGAAATCGCCTCCTACCGGATCCTGATCGCCGCGGCGGCCATCGCGAATGACGGCGAGGTCCGCGGTTTCTGCGCGGTGTCGCTCGACGAGGAACTGGCGATGCAGAACTGGCTCGCCGAGAATACGCCCGTCGTGGTCGCCCAATATTTCCAGAAACAGGCGACGGTGCCCCCGCAGTTCCTGTCTTGACACCGCGACCGCCGTTTCCGCGCGTCGCGCCAGAGCTTCGGCTGTAGTCCCCCTCCGGCCGAAGGCGCCCTACGGGGTGTTTCCTCCCAAACTGGCCCGCCGGACAGGCGGGCCTTTTCTTTGGGCAAGCTCGCTTGCGCTTCGAAGGGGTGGAATATGGCGCAAAGCAAAGGCCCGGTCTGCCTTGCGGCAGACCGGGCCTCGCCATTGCCGGATCGTGGATCAGCGATCCTCCCAGCCCCGGCGCGATGCGCGCGAATGGCCTTCGGGATCCCCGAACCAGCCGCCGCGTCGACGGCCGCGATCATCGTCGTCATAACGGCTGCGGCTGTAGCGGCGGTCGTCGTCATCATCGTAACGACGGCCGTAGCCACGTTCGTCGCGCTCGTCCCAGCCGCGGCGCGATGCTTCGGAATGACCGCGCGGGTCGCCGAACCAGCCGCCATGGCCACGGCCGCGACCGTCGTCATCATCGTAGCGGCTGCGGCTGTAGCGGCGATCGTCATCGTCGTCGGAGCGGCCGCGACGGTAGTCGTCACGGTGTTCCCAGCCGCGATGGGATGCGCGGGAATGTCCTTCCGGGTCGCCATACCAGCCGCTGCCACGGCCTCGCGACATGCGGCGATCGTCGTCGTCGTCGTCGCGATAGCGCCGGCGTTCGTAGCGATCCTCGTCACTGACGAAGCGGCCCTGTTCGTCCCGTTCACGGTAGTTGGAATGCATAGGCATGGCTGTAGTCTCCTTCTGCTTCCGCCTTCCTTTCGGGAGGCTCAGTTCCAGCGCGTAGAGCGCTGGAATTCGGGGGTCTCTGTGCCAGTATTCGGCCATTCGGCGATCGTGCAGCGCGGGGGCAAGGTCGGCGAATTCGGCGCCTGCCTCCTTGGCGCGGGCGAGCATGCCGTGATGGGCATCGCCCACCGCTTCCAGGACATCACGGACGAGGCCGGCCAGCACATGGAGTTTCGCTTCCGAGCGGGGATGCTCGTCGAAGCGGTTCGAGGGATCGACGAGGAGCAGGGCCGCCAGGTCCGAGCGGACCAGGCATTCGGCCGTGCCGGGCACCTCGTGCTTGCGCAGGAACGGAAACAGCACCTGCCGGTCGAACTCCCGCCGCAGGACCCAGAGTTCGGCGAAAGACTTCGCCGCCTCCGCGCGTTCTGCCGGCGTGCTCGCCTGCTGCCAGGTCTGCAGCAGCGACAGGATCCGTCCGCCCTGCTGCTGGAGTTCGTCGAGCACGCCTTCGCTCGAGGCGTCGTCCTGTCGGTGCGCGGGCTTGCCGTTCGCGCCGTTGTTGCCCTTGTCCGTTTCGGACTTGTTCTGAGGTGGCTTGCGTGAGGCCATGTGAATCTCCTCAACCGCCGGCGTATCGCGTGAGGGCGTACGGTCGGGTTTCGAGCCAGTGAGGGTGTGGTTGTGGTGCGGGAACGAGATGTTCCACTCTCAAGTAAGCGCGAGATGAAGCGAGAGTTCCGGCAGCTTAAGATTATCGACAAAGACTTCCCGGCATTCCGACAGGATCCATCGGCGAGTGATCGGAGTGCTTAAAAAGCTCGGCCTGCCGGAGGGCAGGCCGAGCGCTGGCGATCGCTTCGCGGGCAAGCAATCGGCATTCGACGCACGTCCTGCGGGAGCACCAATGCCGATCGCCTCATGCGGTCGGTCCGGTCCGGCGCCGTGGCGGCGGAGGTTCCCTTCCGCCAGCCCGCACCGCGGGACCGCCAGCATTGCGGGGTTACCAGCCCCGCATCACCCATAATCTGCCAGGACCGTGAGAGTTCCGGGCCCCGGGAATTAGCCGGCCATTCTTTTCTTCTGACCGTCGACAGCGGCGTCGGGCGGTGTCGGCGGTCGGTTCCGGCAGTCCCGCTCGAGCAGCGGCGTCCGGCTGGCGACGATCGCGGCGCTCTTCAAGCTCTCGACGTCGCGCGCCCCGCGCTCGAAAGCGAACAGGACGGCCTTGGCGATGATCCGCCGGCCATCCGGGTCGTCCGGCTGGATGTCCAGCCTCTCGCAGACGGCGAAATAGATCGATTGCAAGGCGGCCAGGTCCTCGGCGGCATAGACACCGCGGGACGCCAGGTCGCGCAATATTTCAGGCATGTCGGACTCCTTCCACGCTGCTTTTCCAGCGCGCGGCCTGGGTGAAGCGCACGCGCTTCTGCCCGGTCACCGGCGACCGGCGCTCCGAGCTGTGTCGCAGCAGATTGATCCTGTGGAACGGGCGGCGGCTTGGCCAAGGCAATCTGCCAGGGCGGGGCCCCGCTTGACCGTGCCCCAATCGGCTGGCGCGATCGCCGAGGAGGCCGATCGTCGTGTTTCGCCACTGTCCGTCGGGCGGGCGCTGCGGGCATTCGTGCGGCGTGTGCGGGAAAGCTCTGTAGGTTCGAAGTCGCGTGGCTTTCCCCACACATGACCAACGAGCACCACACCGCCCCGTTCCGCCTCGTGCGGCGATTGTTTTCCATGCCGGCGCGTAACTCCCGGTGCCCGCGGGACCGGCTGCGGCATCCAGCGGCAATCCCCGATCCGGCGGAACAAGCGGCCAGACCTGCCGTTCCTCCTAAATCAATCAGGAGAACAGCGATGCTTCGCAAAATCGGTCTTGCCGCGGCCCTGGCAGCAGGGCTCGGGGGAGGTGCGTTCGCGCAGGTTGCCCCGGAAGCCCCGTCCGCCAGTTCGCCCCCGCAAATCGTAGCACCGGGTGCCCTGCAGTCCGGCGCCAACAGCTTCACGGAGAACCAGGCCCGGCGGCGGCTGGAACAGGCCGGCTTCACCAATGTGACCAATCTGCGCAAGGACGAAGCCGGTATCTGGCGCGGCCGGGCCTCACGCGGAACGGCCCAGGTCGGCGTCGGCGTCGACTTCCGCGGCAATGTCGCGTCCGAGTGACGTTCAGCCCCCACCGTTTTCCATTTGCCGGAGGACATCTCATGGCCATCGCATCTGCCATTTACGACACCTACGCGAGCGCCGCAGCCGCGGTCGAGAACGTCAAGGCGACTGGTGTTCCCGAACAGGACATCAGCATCGTGTCGAACGACGCGACCACCGACAGGACGGGTTATGACACCTATCGCCCCGATGGCCTGCGGGCCGAGAACGAGGCGGCCGCAGGCGCCGGCGTCGGAGCGGCCGCCGGTGGCGCGGCCGGGCTCCTTGCCGGCATGGGCCTGCTAGCTATTCCAGGGCTTGGCCCCGTCGTCGCGGCGGGCTGGCTTGCCTCGACCGCCGTCGCCGCCGGAGCGGCGGGTGTCGCGGGCGGCCTCATCGGCAGCATGGTCAGCTCCGGCGTCGGCGAGGAGGAAGCGCACGCCTATGCCGAAGGACTGCGGCGCGGCGGCACGGTCGTCAGCGTCCGTGTCTCGGAGGAGAACCAGGGGCGGATTCAGAACATCCTGGATGCTGACGCCTATCCCCTGAACAGGCGGGCGGCCGACTGGCGCAAAGAAGGCTGGACCGGCCGCTACGACCAGGCCGATTTCCGATAGCTGGTCTCGCCGGAGCGACAATTCGCACGAGGACGCCCGTGACGACCGTCACGGGCGTTGCCGTGTCGGGTGGCCGGAAGCCTTCAGGCCTGGGAATCTCTCGGCGCCGCCGTCGGCGCCACGTCGAACCTGACCCGCAGCTGGTTCTCGATATAGGTCGTGATGCTGCGGATGACCTCCGCGCGCAAAGCGGGATCCTCGATATGGCGCGTCTCGATCCTGATGACGAAGGCATCGCCCTGGTCTTCGAAATGAACGCCGGGCGTGTCGAAGGTGAAAGCGGACATGGCAGGACCTCTCCTTTGATCGAGGGGGCGGGGGACAGACGGAGCGGCGGCCCGGGCGGCGCGTGGATCTTACGAATGGTTGCGGCGCGCCACGGCCGCCGGCGGCCGCCCCGACCGAAGCCGCAGGCAGGCTGGCCACACGCCCCACAGAAGGGCCAGCACCGCGCCGGATGCGATCGCCGTTCCGATGGCCAGGGCGGCGGTTCCGGTGATGGCGGACACCACGACATAGAGATCGAGACTGAGCCCGGCCGCGAGCAGCGCCGTCGCGGCCAATAGGAGATATCCGGCGATATCCGGAAAGTCGGGGGAGTCCTCTCCGCGATAGACGATGCGGTGCAGCGCCGCCGGCGCCATCAGGACGGCGGCGGCGAGCGCGATGAAAGCCAGCGCGAGGCCGTGGACGATCCTGACTTCGTCCGGGAGCCTGGTGAACGCTTCGGTGAAGACGATCAGCATCTGGAAGCCGAGCAGCGCCTGGACGCCAGGCAGCACCACCCGCGCCTCGGTGAGGGCGAAGTCGATGCGCTGCGTCGTGTTTGCCTTGCCCATCGAAACCTCCGTGGTCGACGCCGGGTGCCCCCGGCTGAAGAGCCAGGGACTCAGCCAGGCGCCCAGGGTGATCAGGAGGCCGGCCCCGCCCGCCACCGCTGCCGGGCGCAAACCGCCGACCTTGTTGGCTACCAGCGCAAGGTCCAGCGACAGCGCCAGGCCGAATGGCGCTATGGTGAGCGAGGATACCTGCGAAATGAGATATTCGACCCGCTTCGAGGCCCCGCCGCCGGCCATCCGATGGAAGGCGCTCGGCGCGATCAGCAGGCCCACGGCCAGGACCATCAGCGCCAGCGCAGCGAGACTGATGCCGCGCTCGACTTCGGACAGCGGGCCGAAGCCAGGCTGGAACGGCAGCTGCATCTGGAAGCCGAGCAGCACCTGCGCGCCGAGCATCAGGGTTCGGCTGTCATCGAGGGCGAGCTTGAGCCTGTCGGCGGAAGCCATGGCGGCGCTCAGGATCCGCCATAGCCGCCGATCACCGGCAGGATCTCGCCCGTGATGTAGCTCGAGCAGCTCGGCGCGGCCAGGAACACAAAGGCGGGGGCGATCTCCTCCGGCTGGGCCGGCCGGCCCATCGGGGTCTGGCCGCCGAAGCTCGAGACGCGGTCGGCCGGCTTGTCGGCGGGATTGAGCGGCGTCCAGACCGGGCCGGGCGCGACCGCGTTGACGCGGATGCCGCGGGGCAGAAGCTGGGACGCCAAGGCGCGCGTGAAGGCGTGAATGCCGCCTTTGGTCGTCGAATAGTCGATGAGGTCGGCGCTGCCGCGCATCGCGGTCACCGAACCCGTATTGAGGATCGCACCACCGGCCGGCAGGTGCGGCGCCGCAGCCTTGGCCATGAAGAAATAGCCGTAGAGATTGGTTTTCATGGTCCGGTCGAAATGCGCCTCGGTGAGGTCCTCCAGCCGTTCGGCATGTTCCTGGAAGGCGGCATTGTTGACCAGGATGTCGAGCTTGCCGAAACGCTGGATGGTGGCATTGACCGCATGTTCGCAGAACGCGGCCTCGGCCACGTCGCCGACCATCAGGATGCAGCGGCGTCCCTCGGCCTCGACGGCGCGGCGCGTCGCCTCGGCGTCCTCGTGCTCGTCGAGATAGACGATGGCGATGTCGGCGCCTTCGCGGGCGAACAGGACGGCCGTCGCCCGGCCGATACCGGAATCGCCGCCGGTGATCAGCGCCACCTTGTCGAGGAGCTTTTCCGAGCCCTTGTAGAAGGGCGCATCGAATTGCGGCTGGGGCTGCACCTTCGCCTCTGATCCGGGCTTGGCGAGATGCTGCGGTGGGAAGGGCGGCGTTGGATAGTCACGCTCGCCGGTGGGCGCGGGACGCGCCTTGCCGTCCTTCTTCGACGCCGGACCGTGCGTCTCGTTGTCGTCGACATGCTGCTGAATCCGGCGCTGCTCGTTCGCGGTTGCCTCGGCGCGCGCCGCATGAGGCGAAACATGATCTCGTGCCATGTCCGGTCTCTCCTCGGAGGTCGTTTGTGAAAGCAACGGACCGTCGAGCGTCAAGGTTCCTTTGCCATCGCGAAGGCGTGACCGGTGCCGCGCTGATCGCGGTCAGCGGGGCCATTTTCGGTCGGCACGTGGAACTTTCCGGCGGCGAAGATGCTTGGCTTTGTGCACGGGGCCAGCTTGCGACGTCCTGCCGGCAAGCCCCGCCTGCACCCGTCACGGAGGAGCGCATGATCGATGCCGACAAGCCAGCCGACCGCAAGGCAGCCGAACATCAGGCCGAGGGAACGCGCGAATTCGAGCGGGCGGTCGGCCGCAAGCAGCCGCCGCTGCCGGAGGCTTCGCACGACAAGGAAACCGATGCCGAGCTCAACGATGCGCTTGAGGATACGTTCCCCGCGAGCGACCCGGTCGCACCGACCGCGCACAGCAAGGCCGGCGCACCCGAAAAGCGCAGTCAGCGCCGCAAGACGAGCGGCTCCGATCAAACCTGAGCCGCAGGGGAACGCCCGCCGAGGCCTGCACGTTTCAGAAGAGCATCCTATTCGATGCAACTCTTCTCAACGACAACCGAAGAGGCCAGGATCATGGGTTGGTTTTCCAAGGATATCCAAACCATGGACGATCTGTTCGTCCATACCCTTCGCGACATCTACTACGCCGAGAACAAGATCACCAAGGCTCTGCCTGCCATGATCGAGAAGGCCACCGACTCCAAGCTGCGCGCCGGCTTTGCCGAGCACCTGAAGGAGACCGAGGGGCATGTGCGCCGGCTGGACGAGGTGTTCCGCCTGCATGGAGTCGAATCGGGCGGCGTCAACTGCCCGGCCATCGACGGCATCATCGAGGAGGCCGCCGACGTGTCGAGCGAGGTCGCCGACAAGCAGGTGCTGGATGCCGCGCTGATCGCCGCTGCGCAGGCGGTCGAGCACTATGAGATGACCCGCTACGGCACCCTGGTCGCCTGGGCCAAGGAGCTTGGCCGGCCCGATTGCGCCAGCCTCCTGCAGGCCAATCTCGACGAGGAAAAGGCGACCGACATGCGCCTGACCAAGATCGCCGAGAGCCGCGTCAACGCGAACGCGGCCGCCTAGTGGCGGTGTTGGCCAGCGCGAAGCGCAAGCAGCCGGGCCGCACCTCCCGCGGCCCGGAGATGCGCGACATCCGGGAGGCGAACCATGCATCAGACGATCGCCGACCTCGCCGCGGCGTCGGCCGGGCGTCCGCTCGCCGCCTCGCTCGATGAGGCGCGGGCATCGGCGCTGCAGTGCCGGGCCTGCCCGCTCTGGCGCCCGGCGACCCAGACCGTCTTCGGCGAGGGGCCGGAGGGCGCAGCCCTCGCTTTCGTTGGCGAACAGCCGGGCGACCAGGAGGATCTTGCCGGACGTCCTTTCGTCGGTCCTGCCGGCCGGCTGTTCGCCGAAGCCCTGCCGGTTGCCGGAATAGATCGCGCGGCGGTCTACATCACCAACGCGGTCAAGCACTTCAAATTCACGCCGCGCGGCAAGCGCCGCATCCACCAGCGGCCGAATGGCGGCGAGATCAGCGCCTGTCGCTGGTGGCTCTCGCTTGAGCTCGCGCTCGTCCGGCCGCGGCTGGTGGTGGCCTTGGGCGCGACGGCGCTGCACGGCCTGACCGGCCGGCAGCAGTCGATTGCGTCGACGCGCGGCAAGCTGGCGACGACCAGCGAGGGCATTGCGATGCTCGCCACCATCCACCCGTCCTATCTCCTGCGCATTCCCGATCGCGATGCGCGCGACAGCGAATATCACCGTTTCGTCGCCGACCTGCGCCGGGCGCAGGAGATCGTCGCGGCCTGATCGCCGCGAGCGGCCTGCTCCTGCCGACCGGCAGGACTCTCAACGGGAGGTTCCGCCATGATCCTCGACCTGACCCATTGCGACTTGCCGCAGGACCTCGAAGAGGGCCTGCGCGCCTTTCTCGCGGACTATCGACCGCGCCTGACCGAGGCGGAGGCGGTCCAGCTCATCCTGCGGCTTTGGCTGACGGATCAGGGTTTCGTGCCGGTCGAGCCGAGCCTGGCGACGCCGAGGGGCCGCGGGCGGTTCGAGGTCGCGCCGGCCGGCCAGCTGCCGGCCGATCCCGAGCTTGGCGAGGCCCTGCCGCGCGAGCCGGAGACGCCGGTCATCGACAATGAGGATGTCGACGGCGGCCGTGCCGGAATGGCGACGGGTGAGGCGCCGGGTGGGCCCGAGCCGATGCGGCCGCGCCGCGTGGCCTGACCATCAAGGCTTGGGCAGGCGCCTCGCGGCCTTGCGGAAGTCGATCCAGGGCTCGGCTTTCAGAATTTCGTCCAGCAGGCGCGAGCCGATGCGGCAATCCGCTGGCGCGATGCCGGCCTCCACCGCGCCCCAGGACACGGGAACGGCAAGGCTGGCGCCGGGCCTTGCGCGCGGCGAGAAGGGCAGCACGGCGGTCGCGCCGCGCCCGTTGCGCAGGTAGTCGATGAAGATGCGGCCGGCGCGGGCCTTCTTTGCGAGCGTCGCCGTATAGGCCTTCGGCTCCGCCTCGGCGAGGCCGTGGGCGAAATCGCTGGCGAAGCTCTTCACGGCCGACCAGTCCGCCGCCGGCACGAGCGGCACGACGACGTGGAAGCCCTTGCCGCCGGAAAGCTTGGCGAAGCTGTCCAGGCCGAGGCTGGCCAGACGGTCGCGCAAGGCCAAGGCTGCCTGCCGGACCCGCTCCGGCGCGACGCCGGGCGCCGGGTCGAGATCGAACACCATCTCGTCCGGCGTTTCGATGGCGTCGATGGTCGCCTGCCAGGCATGGATCTCGACGGTGCCGAGCTGGACGAGCGCGGTCAGGCCGTCGAAGTCGTCGACGAAGATGAGCTCCTCGCCGTCCTGCGGGTCATGAAAGGTCGCGACCGCATCGTCCATGCCGCGCGAGCCGTGCTTCTGAAAGAAGGTCTGCTGACCGATCCCGTCGGGTGCGCGCAGGAGGCTGAGCGGCCGGCGCACGATATGGGGACGCATCTGGGGCCAGACGCTTCGATAATGGTCGAGCAGGCGCTGCTTGCTGACCGGCGGGTCGGTCCACAGAAGCTTGTCGGCATGGGTCAGCATCACCGTCCCCCTTGATCGTGCCGAAGCACCGGCAGGCATGGCGCCCGCAGGTTCAGCCATTCTGCCTGAGGCCCGGCCCGGCCTTCCAGCGGCGCCGCGCCTGGACGGGGCCAGCGGCCGTTCCGCGATCACCGTCGCCGCGGGCTTGTCCTCGCGCAGGCCCTTGAAGGCAGCCTGCCGCAGCAGTCCGTCCGCGGTCCATGTCCGGAACGCAATCTCGGCGACCAGCTTCGGCTCGACCCAGATGATCGCGCGGGGAGGCCGGCCGGCGCTGACCGGCGGCTTGGCGCGCCCAAGCTTGTCGAGCTGCCGCCGCAGCATGGTGCGTGTCGCGGCGTCGAAGCCGGTTCCGACCTGCCCGGCATAGCGGAGGCGACCGCCTTCGTAATAGCCGACGGCCAGCGATTTCAGGTGGCGGCCGGCGGCCTCCGACGGCGTGTAGCCGGCAATGACGAATTCCTGCTCCGAGGCGCATTTCGATTTGATCCAGTCGAGGCCGCGGCCGCTGTGATAGGGCGCGTCGGCCCGTTTCGACACGACGCCCTCCAGCCCGAGGCGGCAGGTATGGGCCAGCATGGTCTCGCCGGGCTCGGTGACGTGGTCGCTGTAGCGCAGGCTGCCTCGAGGGGACGATCCCAGGAGATCCTCCAGACGCTCCTTGCGGGCGAGCAGGGGATCGGCCCGCAGGTCGCGGCCATCGAGATGCAGCAGGTCGAAAGCGAAATAGACGAGCTTGTCGGTGCGGCGTTCCGAAAGTGCGCGCTGCAGGGCCGCGAAGGACGAGATGCCGGCATCGTCGAGCGCAACGACTTCGCCGTCGATCAGTGCGGTCTCGCAGGGCAGCGCCTGCAGCGCGGCTTCGAGAGGCCGGCCGAACCGGCCGGTCCAATCGAGCCCGGTGCGGGTCAGCAGGCTGACCTTGCCGCGGTCGACCCGGGCTTCGATACGATAGCCGTCGAATTTGACCTCATGGACCCAGCCGTCCCCGGCGCCGGGCTGGTCGCGAAGCGTCGCAAGACAGGGAGCGACGAAATCCGGAAGCGCCGTCGCGCCATTCGGGCGCCGGGGCGCACGCGCGCCGCCTTTCGGCCGCCTGCGGCTCTTCGCGGCCGGGCGGGCGGACGGCTCCTCCACCATCCGGCCGGACCTCACGGAGGCGGGCTCCTCCTCGAGAATATCTCCGGCCCGCCGCGCGGCCGCATCATCCGCCTTGATCAGCAGCCAGTTGTCGCGCGCCTCGCCGCGGCGCGGCTTCATGCGGATGAGGTGCCAGGCACCATTGAGCTTGTGTCCTTCGAGCGTGAATGCGAGGTGGCCCTTGGCCATGCCCCGGTCGGGATCGCCTTCGGGAATCCAGCGGCCTTCGTCCCAGACGATGACGGAGCCGGCGCCATATTCCCCTTCCGGAATCTCGCCTTCAAAAGTCCGGTAGGCGAGCGGATGGTCCTCGACATGCACGGCAAGGCGCTTGTCCGAGGGATCGAGACTCGGCCCCTTGGTCACCGCCCAGCTCCAGAGCACGCCGTCATGTTCCAAGCGCAGGTCGTAGTGCAGGCGCCGCGCCGCATGTTTGTGGATCACGAAGGCCGCAGCCGCGCCGGTTCGCGCCGGCCGTCCTTGCCCCTTGGGCTCGGGCGTGCGGCTGAAGTCGCGCCTGGCGCGATAGGATTCGAGCGACGGCATCGACGATCTCCCGAGCGTCCATGCGGCCGCGAAGCCGGCCGCCTGCCTCATCGAGGACAACCCGGGCTGTCGGGCAGGGTTCCGGCTCCAGCGGAACCGTCCATGGGGCCGGCCGGTTCGTCCTGAGACGGAATGAAGCGAGGTGCCATGCCATGAACCGCCAACCAGCCATGGCCGGACCGCGTCCGCAACGGCGGCGGCGAGAGGTCGCGGCGCCGACGATCGTCTTCCTCAGCGCCGACGACAGAGCCGGCGCGTCGACCGGTCATCGCCGGCAGTCGGGGGCTGCGCTTGCCGCGCGCCTCGCCCGGACCCGGCAGGCGGCCTTCCTCGATGCCTCGTCGGCCGACGCCCTCGAGGGCATGGACGGCCTCTATTACGTCCCGGAGGAGACCCTCGTCGGGCGGCCCCTCGCGCGACGCCTCGGCATTGCCGGCGAGGACGATCTGTTCGGCGGCGTGGTGCCGTTCGCCCATATGGCGACGAAGGCGATCGCCCACCCGCTCGTCGGGCCGGACGCGGCGGCGCCGGAGGGCTGGTCGGCCGGCTTCGCTGAAGAGGTCAAGCCGTGCGTCGCCTTCGGCTATACCGCGTTCGCCCGCGCGGATCTCGAGCACGCCGCAAGGCTGGTGGCCGCTCGGGGACGCGCGCGCTTCAAGCCGGCCGCCGCCGCGGGCGGGCTCGGCCAATCGCTGCTCGACGTCGACGGCGACATCACGGAGGCGCTGGCCTCCATCTCCGATGAGGAGCTGGAGCGCCACGGCGTGGTGGTCGAAGAGGAGATCCACGATGCGACGACGTTCGCGGTCGGCCGGATCCGGCTGCACGGCTTGGTGGCGAGCTATTTCGGCACGCAGTCGCAGACCGAGGACAACCACGGCCGGATGGTCTATGGCGGCTCGTCCCTGACGGTCGCGCGCGGCGGTTTCGAGCAGCTGTGGTCGCTCACTGACGACCATCACGTGCATCGCGCGCTCAAGCAGGCGCGGCTGTTCGACGCCGCCGCCAACCGGCATTTCCAAGGCTTCATCGCCTCGCGCCGGAACTACGACATCGTCGTCGGCCTCGACTCGGCTGGTGCGCTGCGGACTTGCGTGCTGGAACAATCCTGGCGGCTGGGCGGTGCGAGCGGCGCCGAGCTGGTCGCAGCGGAGCGGCTGCTGGAGCATCCCGAGCTTGCGGCGGTCGAGGCGCATTGCGTCGAGGTCTACGGTCCCGCCGTGCCGGTCCCGGCCGACGCCTTCGTCTACTATCGGGATGAGGACAGCGAGGTCGGGCACCTGACCAAATATGCGCGCGTGGAGGCCTGTCACCATGCATCATGAGGAGGTGCGCCTCGCCGTGGATCAGCGCGAGCTCGCCGGCACCCTGGCCCTGCCGAAGACCGCCTCGCCCGGCATCCTGTTCATCCATGGCTGGACCGGCAGCCAGGAGGACGACCTTGCGCGCGCGCAGGAGATCGCCGCGCTCGGCTGCGTCTGCCTGACATTCGACCTGCGTGGCCACGCCGGGACGATCGCGCTGCGCGGCGAAACGACCCCGGAGCAGAACCTGAAGGACGTCCTCGCGGCCTACGACTTTCTCGCGACCAGGCCTTTCGTCGACAGTTCGGCCATTGCGGTGGTCGGTGCGAGCTACGGCGCCTATCTCGGCGCCATCCTGACGAGCCAGCGGCCGGCGAAATGGCTGTCGCTCAGGGTGCCGGCGCTCTATCGCGACCGCCACTGGCATTTTCCGAAAGGGGCCCTCGACCGGCTGGACCTCACCCTCTATCGCCAGCAGGCCAACGGCCCGGCCGACAACAAGGCGCTGGCGGCCTGCGCCGCTTTCACCGGCAATGTGCTGGTCGTCGAATCCGAGAAGGACGATCTCGTGCCGCATCAGACGATCGCGAGCTACATCGCGGCCTTTTCGAAGGCCCGCTCGCTCACCTACCGCGTCATCGACCGGGCCGATCATGCCCTGTCGGACGATGCGAGCCGCCGCGCCTATACGCGCCTTCTGGTCGGCTGGATCAAGGAGATGGTGTTCGGCGCGCGGACGTGAAGGGGGCGCCGGTCGGGCCGGCGCCCCGGTCGTGCCCCGCCTCAGGGCGTCTGGCTATGCGCGCCGCCCGGCCGGGAAATGCCGCTGAGCGCTTGCTGGGCCGCGCCGTCGGTCGTCGTGACGGCGACGTCGCCGAGCGCCAGGATGCCGACCAGGCGCTTGTTGCGGTTGACCACCGGCAGCCGACGGACCTGTATGTCCGCCATATTGCGCGTGACCTCGTCGATCTCCTGGTCCTCGTAGCAATATTTCACTTCCGGCGACATGACCTCGCGGACCGGCGTCTGCGGCCCCTTGCCGTTGGCGACGCAGCGCACGGTGATGTCGCGGTCGGTCAGCATGCCGACGAGACGGTCGTCCTCGCCGACCGGCAGCGAACCGATGTCGAGGCTCGCCATCAGCCAGGCGGCCTCCTGGATGGTCTCGCCGGGACTGGCGATGCTGACGTCGCGACTCATCGCTTCATTCACCTTCATCTCGTCCTCCTGTCCGGTGGCGCGGGAGCGGGGCGGCTCCCCGGGCAAAGCAGGCCCCTCGGATCCGGTTCGTCCGGCCCTCATTTGTGCAACGGCAGGCCGGAGCCGCAGTTCCCTGCCACGGCGGTCGGAACCGGTCGGATCGTCACGTCGTTCTTATCTCGCCGCGCCGGCGGGCTGCGCCGCATCGATGGCGAAAAGGAGACGAGGATGGCGTTGCAGGCCCCGGCCCCTTCGAGCGCGCACGACCCCGTGCTGCGCTATGCGATCCTCGGCCTGCTCGCCATCGCCGTGGTCGTCGTCCTGACGATCGCGCGGCCCGTCGCCGTTCCCGTCGCGGCCGGCCTCATCGCCGGCCTGGTGCTGGGACCCGCGGCCGACTGGCTGACGCGCCACGGCCTGCATCAGGCGGTCGCGGCCGGACTGATCACGCTCGCCGGTTGCCTCGGCCTCGTCGCGCTGTTCGCGCTGCTCGCCGCGCCGGTCGCCCTCGGCGCCGGCGAATTGCCTGCGATCACGACCGCCCTGCGCGCCAAGTTCGACCGTGTGCTCGACCTCTTCGTGCAGCTCTGGGTGGTCGCTGGCGTTCCCGTGGCGATGCCGGAGATGGCTCCGGCGGTTCGCGACGCGTTCAATCCGCTGGTCAATATCGCGGTGACCTCGACCAGCGTCGCCGGCGGGCTGCTGATCTTCGTGGCCACGGTCTATTTCTATCTCGCCACGCACCGCAACATGAAGGCGGGATTGCTGCGCCTGTGCTTCGACCGCGAGATCAGGCAGGTGACCGACGCCTTTTTCGACAAGCTCGAGCGGCGCATTGCCCGCTATTTCACCCTGGTCACGTCGATCAATCTGGGCGTCGGCGTGATCACCGCCTTGATCGCGCTGGTTGCCGGGCTGCCCTATCCGGCCTTCTGGGCGGCTCTCGCCTTCACGCTCAACTACCTGCCGTTCATCGGGCCGTTCATTGCCACCGTGCTGCTGCTCGGAGCCGGCCTTGCGGCAAAGGCGGGCTTCGTCGAGGCGATCTGGCCGGCGGCCGTCTTTTTCCTCGTTCATCTCATCGAGGGCAATCTGCTGACCCCGAGCCTCATCGGCCGGCGCCTGACCATGCCGCCCTTCCTGGTGTTCCTGAGCTTCGTGGTGCTGCTCTGGCTGTGGGGACCGGCGGGGGCCATGCTGTCGACGCCCCTCCTGATCGTCGCCATGATCTCCGCGGAAATGCTGGCGATCTATCGCCGCAAGGCCGTCCGGCGCAGCGAGCAGCGACTGGCCGCGTCGACCGGCCGGAAATGGCGGGAACGGGAACGCGTGGCGACAGCCTCCGTTGAATCCACAGACGAGAGGAGAAGCGCCATGGACAAGCCCAGCGAAACCACGATGCGCGACAACATCGCCGATCTCGCCGGTGCCGCCAACCAGCAGCTCAAGGCCGCCGGCGTCGACACCGACGTGATGGCGAGCCGCGCGGGCGAACTTCAGAAGATGGTGCGCGACGAGATCGCGGCGCGCCCGTTCCAGGCGCTCGGCGTCGCCGCCTTCCTCGGCTTCCTGTGCGGCCTGAGGCGCTAGGTCGCCCATCACCCTGCTGCGACGGGAGGCTTCCCGTGCCGACATTGGAGACGCAGGCACCGTCGCGGCGCGGTGTCGATTTTCAGGACGAGCTTGCCGATCGTGGCTTCGTGACCACGACAGCCGACAAGCTCGTTCACTGGGCGCGAACCGGATCCCTCATGTGGATGGAGTTCGGGCTCGCCTGCTGCGCGGTCGAAATGATGCAGGCGGCCATGCCGCACTACGACATGGAGCGGCTCGGCGCCGCGCCGCGCGGATCGCCCCGCCAATCCGACGTGATGATCGTGTCCGGCACGCTGACCAACAAGATGGCGCCGGCGCTACGCAAGGTCTACGACCAGATGACGGAGCCGCGCTACGTCATCTCGATGGGCTCCTGCGCCAATGGCGGCGGCTACTATCACTACAGCTATTCGGTGGTGCGCGGCTGCGACCAGATCGTGCCCGTCGACATCTACGTGCCGGGCTGCCCGCCGACCGCCGAGGCGTTGATCCACGGCATCCTGCTGCTGCAGCGGAAGATCCGCCGCACCGGGTCGATCGAACGATGAGGCGGTGACGTCGCCGGCGGATGCCCCTGCGTGCAGGCCTGAAGGAGAGAGCGTCATGACAGCATCGTCCGACCGTCCGACCGACCGCCAGGTCCCCGACCAGCCTCTCGGCACCGCCGACCGGACCTTCGGTCGCCGCGAAGCCTATCCGCGCGACACGGAGGAGGAGCTCGGCCGTGTCGTGGCCAGCGACCCGCCCGACGAGCGGGTCGTGATGCCGCCGATGGCGGGCGGCCGGGCCGCGAATCCCCGCCGCGCCGCGACCGTGGGCAAGGACCGGCGGCTTGCCCTGCAATTCGCGCCGTCGGAAGACGACGACACCGGGCGATGATGCTCGCGCACCCGTGCTGCGTCGCGGAGCCGCCGGTCCGCACGGGCGCCGTCAGGTGGCCGGGGCGTCCGCCGGCGTCAGCTCGACGCTGACCTTGCGCGGATCGAACAGGCCGTACTCCCGCAAGGGGCCCGACGCCTCGTTCTGGCCATAGGAGCGCATGGTGTCGGGCACCGAGCGGCCCATGGCCCGGACCGTCCAGAGGGTCGCCTCGCCCTTCACCGGGCAGGCTTCGGCGCTGACCGACCGTTCCAGAAATTCGAAATAGATGTCGCCGAAGGGGATGAAGACCTGTTCCTCGCGCGTGCTGTCGTCGCGGACGCTCAGGGCGTGCGACGTGGACGCGAGCACCGCGTCGATGAAGCGCACGGTGACGGTTCCGTGGTAGTGGCGGATGCTGACTTGCGCGGTCGGCGATTGCGGCATGGGACCCTCCTTTGCGGGGGGCCCCGGCTCCACGGCCCCCATGGCGGAGAAACGCAAGGCCGGCCGGCCCGTTCGGCCGGCGGCGTGAAATCGGGCTGTGCCGGCCGGTCGTGGGCGGTCCGACATGCATCCGGGCTCTGCCATCGGCCGGATATCTCCGTGCGGCGCGAATGCCTATGCTGGCGGCAGGAGAAACGTGACGCCATGCCCCTGACCCTGCCGACCGCCGACGATCATGCCGACCTGCGCGATGCCATGCGGGCGCTCTGCGCCGATTACGACGATGCCTACTGGCGCAAGGTCGACGAGGAGCGTGCCTATCCCGAGGCCTTTGCCGATGCGCTGACCAAGGCCGGCTGGCTCGCCGCGCTGATCCCGGCCGAATATGGCGGCTCTGGCCTCGGCCTGACCGAGGCCTCGATCATCATGGAGGAGATCAATCGCTCGGGCGGCAATGCCGGCGCCGTGCACGGCCAGATGTACAATATGGGCACGATCCTGCGCGGCGGCTCCGCCGAGCAGAAGGCGAAATACCTGCCGCGGATCGCGTCCGGCGAGCTGCGCCTGCAGTCGATGGCGGTGACCGAGCCGACCACCGGCACCGATACGACGAAACTGAAGACGACCGCTGTGAAGAAGGGCAACGACCGCTATGTCGTCAACGGCCAGAAGGTCTGGACGAGCCGTGTGCAGCATTCCGAGCTGATGGTGCTGCTCGCGCGCACGACGCCGGTCGACCAGGTCGCCAAGAAGTCCGACGGGCTGTCGGTGTTCCTGGTCGACCTGCGCGAGGCGATCGGCAAGGGCATGACGGTCCGGCCGATCCGAAACATGGTCAATCACGAGACCAACGAGGTGTTCTTCGACGACCTCGAAATTCCCGCCGAGAACCTGATCGGCGAGGAAGGCAAGGGCTTCAAGACCATTCTCTCCGGCCTCAATGCCGAGCGCACCCTGATCGCCGGGGAATGTATCGGCGACGGCTACTGGTTCATCGAGCGCGCCAAGAAATACGGTACCGAGCGCATCGTCTTCGACCGGCCGATCGCGCGGAACCAGGGCGTGCAGTTCCCGATTGCGCGCGCCTATGTGAACATCCGCGCCGCCGATCTGATGCGCTTCCAGGCGGCCGCGCTGTGCGATGCCGGCCAGCCCTTCGGCGCCGAGGCCAATATGGCCAAGCTGCTCGCCGCCGACGCCTCGTTCGAGGCGGCCAATGCCTGCCTGCAGACCCATGGCGGTTTCGGCTTCGCCGCGGATTACGACGTCGAGCGCAAGTTCCGCGAGACCCGGCTCTACCAGGTCGCACCGATCTCGACCAATCTGATCCTCGCCTATGTCGGCGAACATGTGCTGGGAATGCCACGGTCCTACTGACACCCGGCCAAGCCTGGAAGCCTTGCGACCAAAGGCCTTGACGCGGCTCGCATTTTCCGGTCCTTCGGGGGGCAGCCCGATCATTGCCGGGGTGAGCCGTGCAGCTTTACCTGCCCATAGCCGAACTGCCCGTGAACATGCTCCTGATCCTGGGCATGGGGCTGGCGGTCGGTTTCATTTCCGGCATGTTCGGGGTCGGCGGCGGTTTTCTGCTGACGCCGCTCTTGATCTTCATCGGCATTCCGCCGGCAATCGCGGTCGCCAGCGTGTCCGGCCAGATCGCCGCCTCCTCGCTGTCGGGAACGCTCAGCTACTGGCGCAAGAACGCGGTCGACGCCAAGCTCGCGAGCGTGCTCCTGGGCGGCAGCGTCATCGGGTCGCTGGGCGGCGTCATCGCCTTCACCCTGCTCCGGCGCGCCGGCCAGCTCGACCTGTTCATCGCCGTGTCCTATGTGACCCTGCTCAGCGGCATCGGCCTCCTGATGGTGCTGGAAAGCAGCCGGGCGATCGCCCGCTCGCGTTCGGGCGAGCCGCCGAAGCCGGTGCCGACGCGCGACAGGCGGGTCGCCTCCAGCCTGCCGCTGATGGTGAACTTTCCGCGCTCGCGCATCACGGTCTCGATCATACCGGTCATGGCCATCGGGCTCGGCATCGGCTTCCTCGGCTCGATGATGGGCATTGGCGGCGGCTTCCTGCTGGTGCCGGCGCTGATCTACCTTCTGCGCGTCTCCACCTCCGTCGTCATCGGCACGTCCAGCCTCCAGACGCTGATCACCATGCTGCTCACCGTGGTGTTCCACGCGGTGACCAATGCCTCGGTCGACGTCGTCCTGGCGCTGCTCCTGATGATCGGCGGGGTCATCGGCGCGCAGTTCGGCGCGCGCACCTCGCTGACCATGAAGGGCGAGGAGTTGCGGCTGATGCTGGGGCTCGTCGTGCTGGCCGTCGGCGTGCGCTTCCTGGTCGACCTCGTGCTGCGGCCGGACGATCCCTTCACCAACACCATCATGGAATGGTCGGTGCGATGATCCGGCTCGCGCTCACGCTCGTCGCCTTCATCGCCTTCGGCCCGGCGGCGCGCGCCGAGGCGCTGATCACCTCGCTCTCGACCCACCGGCTGCAGATCACCTCCAATTTCGTCGGTTCGGAAATCGTGCTGTTCGGCTCGATCGAGCGCGACAGCCAGACGGTCGCCCGTTCCGGCGGCTACGATATGGCCGTGGTGGTGCGCGGGCCGCGCGCCAAGGTCATCACGCGCCGCAAGGACCGGATGTTCGGCATCTGGATGAACACCGATGCCCGCGAATTCGTGGAAGTGCCGACCTTCTATGCGCTGCTGGCGAACAAGCCGGCGGGCGAGCTCGCCGATATCGACGTCAGACGGCGCCAGCAGATCGGGCTCTACGGCATCGCGCTGCCGACCTCGCGACCGGGCACCAATCCCGGCGGCACCGTGCATTTCCGCGAGGCCTTCCTGCGCATCAACCAGGCCAAGGGGCTCTATCGCGAGAACCCGACCGGGGTCACCTTCCTGACCCCGACCCTGTTCCGCGCGACCATCCCGGTGGTTGCCAACACGCCGGTCGGCACCTTCGACGTGGACATCTATCTCCTGTCGGGCGGGGTGATCCTGGCGCGCGAGAGCACCAATTTCGAGGTCACCAAGACCGGCTTCGAAGCCTTCGTCGCCAATTCCGCCCGCGATCACGGCGTGTTCTACGGCCTTGCCGCCGCCGCCATGGCGCTGTTCACCGGCTGGGCCGCCAGCGTCGTGTTCCGGCGCGACTGAGCGGAGCTGCGGCCGTCATCAAACTGTCGCATGGCCGTGACACGCAGCAGGCGCGAAGGAGCATGCCATAGGGCCAGCGGCACAAAAATGCTACGCTCCCGCCGCGGCCCGGGGGATGAGCCTCGCCGCGCCAGAACCTGCCGGGCGGGGAGCCTTCGAAACGCCGATGGACGACGAACTGGAATCGCCGCGACTGCAGGGCTGGCAGGGGCGCGTCCTCCTCGTGGTGGTCGGCTTGCTGGTCGCCCTCGCGCTCATTGCCTGGCGCAAGGTGGAATGGCCCTATGCCTTCGCCGCCGTCGCGGTGATGATCCTCGCCGGCCTTTTCGTGCGCCAGCGCAGCGTCCAGCCGGCGCCGCGGGACCCGGAACAGCTGGCCCGCCGTGCCGCGCGGCTCACCGACCTCACCATCGAGGGATTGATCGCGGCGCTGCCGGCGCCGGCCGTGCTGGTCGACCCGAAAATGGTTGTGCGCAGCCACAATGCGCGGGCGATCGAGCTCATCGCGGGCCTCAAGCGCGGCGAGCCGCTGATGCTGGCTCTGCGCACGCCCGAAGTGGTGGAGGCGGTGCGCCGGGCGCTCGCCACCAATGCGGCCCAGGAGATCGACTATGCCGAGCGCGTGCCGGTCAGCCGCTGGTTCCGCGCCGAGGTGGCGCCCGTCGCCCTGACAGTGCGGGCGCGCGAGGAGGCGAGCCCCGATTTCGTCCTGATAGCGCTGCGCGACCTCACCGAGGAGCGGCGGCTGGAGCGGCTGCGCGCCGATTTCGTTGCCAATGCCAGCCATGAGTTGCGCACGCCGCTCGCCTCCGTCGTCGGCTTCGTCGAGACGATCCAGGGGCCGGCCAAGAACGATCCGGCCGCGCGCGAGCGTTTCCTCGCCATCATGCTGGCCCAGGCCAACCGCATGGCGCGGCTGATCGACGACTTGCTGTCGCTGTCCAGGGTCGAGCTCAACGAGCATGTCCGCCCGGTCGCGCGCGTCGACCTGGTGCCCCTGCTGCATCAGGTGCGCGACGGCCTCGGCCCCTATGCCCAATCGCTCGACGTCACCGTCTCGGTCGAGGCGGCGGAACCGGCGCTGGTCGTCCTGGGCGACCAGGACGAACTGTTCCGCCTGTTCGAAAACCTCGTCCAGAACGCCATCAAATACGGCGCCGAGGGCAAGAGCGTGGAGATCACGCTGAAACGCGAGCCGCGCGGCCAGCGCCGCGAGGAGGCGGTGGTGGCGGTTCGCGACCATGGGCCGGGCATTCCACCCGAGCACCTGCCGCGGCTGACCGAGCGATTCTACCGCGTCGACATCGCCTCGAGCCGCGAAAAGGGCGGCACCGGCCTCGGCCTCGCGCTCGTCAAGCATATCGTCAAGCGCCATCGCGGCCGCCTGTCGATCGAAAGCGAGGGCCGGGACGGCGCGACCTTCACCGTGCGCCTGGAGATCGCCGAGGCGGCCGCGCAGGCCGCCGACGCTCCGGCTCCGACGCAGCCGGCCCGCCGCATGCCGCCGGCGGCGGAGTGATCGTCGCGCCGGCCGGGCCATCCGCGGCCCGGCAGGCGCCGGTGGCGGCGAAACTTGCCGATGTGACGGCGGAATGTCTTGTCGCATCCCTCACAAGCGCTTGAATGCTTGGCTTTTTCATCGTCATTGATGTGTCACGTCGCAAGCATAGAACCGTCGTCATACACGGGTAGGGAAAAGCCCCTTTTCCCGAACCCGCCCAGGAGACCTGCATGACCGAGCATATCGTCAGCGCATTCGAGAACGAGCTGAAGGGCTTGGCGCAGCGCGTCGCCGAAATGGGCGGGCTGACCGAAAAGCAGATCGTCGGCGCCATCGACGCCCTGATTCGCGGCGACGTGGCGCTGGCCTCGACGGTGCGCGCCGCCGATCCGGCGATCGATGCCATGCAGCGCGAGATCGAGGAGGCCGGCATCCTGGTGATCGCCAAGCGCCAGCCGATGGCCATCGACCTGCGCGAGATCGTCGCCGCGCTGCGCATCGCGGCCGATCTCGAGCGGATCGCCGACCTCGCCAAGAACATCGCCAAGCGGGTCATCGCCATCAATGGCTCGCTGCCGCTGCCGAAGGTCACCGGCGGCTTCGACGCCATGGCCCGCCTCGCGCTGGAGCGCATCAAGGAGGTGCTCGACGCCTTCGCCCAGCGCGACGTCGCGGCCGCGCTGGAGGTCTGGAAGTCGGACGGCGATATCGACGCGCTCTACAATTCGCTGTTTCGCGAGCTCTTGACCTACATGCTCGAGGATCCGCGCAATATCGGCGCCTGCACCCATCTCCTGTTCTGCGCCAAGAACCTCGAGCGGATCGGCGACCACGCCACCAACATCGCCGAGACGATCTACTACGTGGTCAACGGAACGACGCTCGCCGAGGAGCGGCCGAAGCTCGACACCACGTCGATCGTTTCGGCCGGCTCCTGATCAACAAGGGACTGAACTCATGACCGCACGCATCATGGTGGTCGAAGACGAAGAACCGATCACCGTCCTGCTCCGCTACAATCTCGAAGCCGAAGGCTATCGCGTCGAAACCGTGATGCGGGGTGACGAGGCGGAGGTGCGTCTGCGTGAGGCGGTGCCCGATCTGATGCTGCTCGACTGGATGCTGCCGGGCCTGTCGGGCATCGAGCTGTGCCGGCGCATCCGGCTGCGCGCTGAGACCGAGCGGCTGCCGGTGATCATGCTCACCGCCCGCGGCGAGGAGGGCGAACGCGTGCGCGGCCTTGCCACCGGCGCCGACGACTACGTCGTCAAGCCGTTCTCGGTGCCCGAGCTGCTGGCGCGCATCCGCGCGCTGCTGCGCCGGGCCAAGCCGGAACATCTCTCCAGCCTGTTGAAGTCGGGCGATATCGAGCTCGACCGCGAGACCCGCCGGGTGCACCGGTCGGGCCGCGAGATCACGCTCGGACCGACCGAATTCCGCCTGCTCGAATTCCTCATGCAGTCGCCGGGCCGCGTCTATACCCGCGAGCAGCTGCTCGACGGTGTCTGGGGCCGCGACGTCTATATCGACGAGCGCACGGTGGACGTGCATATCGGCCGCCTGCGCAAGGCGGTGAAGCGCGGCCGCGAAGCCGATCCGATTCGCACCGTGCGCGGCTCGGGCTATGCCTTCAACGAGCGCTTCGCCGGGGCGGCATAGGCCCGCGCCCGGGAGCGCGAGCCTCGAACCACGGCCGGCCTCGATGCCGTTGGCGTCGGCCCGGACTCGATCCGGCCTCAGCTCAGCCGTTCGATCGCCCGGCCCAGAACGCGCTTGTAGTCCACGAAATCGATGAAGATGCCGTGCGGACCGGCATCGGCCGGCCGCGGCCCGGCGCAATGCCGGCCGATCTCGCGGCGGAAGGCTGCCGCCCGCACCGGCCGGTCGCGCCGCGCCGTCAGATAGCTCGCCACTGCCCGTGCCTGCAGGTCGCGCCCGGGCCAGCCGATGCCACCCCCCTCGATCATGCCGACGACGAAGAGGTTGTTGTCCGCCGGCGGGAAGATGTTGAGATAGAGGTGCGGGGCGGGTGCCTGCCAGTTCAGCTCGCTCTTCAGCGCGGCCTCGTCGAGGAACGGGAAGGTGATCCGGTAGCCGGTCGCGAACAGCACGAGATCGACCTCGTCGGCGCGGCCGTCGGTGAAGATGACGCGATCGTCGTCGAGCCGGGCGAGCGGCGGCCTCAGGCCGATGTCGCCCTGGCCGAGATGCTGCAGCACCAGCGTGTTGACGATCGGCGTGCGGTCGTAGAGCCGATGCGCCGGGCGCGGCAGGCCGTAGCGTTCCGGCGGGCCGACGACGAAACCGAGCACGGCTTCGTGGACGATCGAGCGGAGCCGCCGCGGCAGGACGAAGCGGGCCTTGTGATTGGCCTCGTCCGCCGGCTTGCCGCCGAGGAATTTCGGCGTGAAATGATTGCCGCCGCGCACCGACCACAGGACCTTGGCCGCGCGGTGCACCGCATCCACCGCCAGGTCGCAGCCGGTATTGCCCATGCCGACGATCAGCACGCGCCGGTCGGCGAAGATGTCGGGGCTCTTGTAGGTCTTGGCATGCATGAGGTCGCCGGTGAAGGTGCCGGGCACGGCCGGCAGTTCCGGATCGCTCAGGTGGCCGTTGGCGATCACGACGCCGGCATAGGTCTCGCTCGCCCCGTCGTCGAAGGTCGCCTGCCAGCGGCCGTCCTCCTGGGCGAGCCGGGTCACGGCACGGTTGAAGCGGATCGACGGGTAGAGGTCGAAATGGCCGGCGAAGGCCTTGAGATAGTCGAAGACCTGGGTGTGGTGCGGATAGGCCGGCCAGTCGGCCGGCATCGGATAGTCGGCGAAGGCCGTGGTGGTCTTGGACGAAATGAGATGGGTGGTCTGATAGATGCTGCTCGACGGCGCGCCGTAGAGCCACTGGCCGCCGACATCGAGATTGCGTTCGACCACCTGGAAGGGCAGTCCCGTCTCCTTGAACACCCGCGCGGTGGCAAGTCCCGACGGGCCGGCGCCGATGATGAGATAGGTCATGCCGCGGCCCTCGCCTGCCAGTAGCGATCGAAGGTCTCGGCCGCCGACAGGGTCGGCCGGTAGCCGAACCGGGTCTTCAGCCGGTCATTGGCGAGCACCGGCCGGTACTGCAGGAAATTGACCTGCGCCGGGCCGAGCGTCGTCAGGCCGAGCCGGTTCGCGAGCCCGAGCGCCAGGCGCATCAGCCCGGGGGGAACGGCGAGGTAGGGCTTGCCGATCCGCCTGGCGATCTCGGCAAGCGTCAGCGTGCCATCGCCGGCGAGGTTGTAGATGCCGGGCGGGCTTTCCGGCGCGCAGGCGCGGCCGAGGGCCGCCACCACATCGGTCTCGCTGACGAGGCTGAAGGGCGTCGCGCTGCCGGCGAGGCCGATCACCACGGGCCGCTCGAAAATGGCGGTGATCTGGTTGGCGACGCCAGGGCCCAGCACGGTGCAGGGGCGGAACACGACCTGTTCGAGGTCCGGATGGGCCAACCGCGCGGCGGCGAGCAGTTCCTCGACCTGCCGCTTGTGCCGGGAATAGGGGAAATCCTCGTTGCCGCGCAGCGGGCTGTCCTCGGTGAGCGGAACGGCATTGTCGGCATGATAGCCATAGGCAGCGCCGCTCGAGGTCACCACCAGGCGGCGGGCGCCGGCGGCGAGGCATGCCGCCACGACATGACCGGTGCCGACGACGTCGATCTCGTGGTCGCGCGCGGCATCGCCGCCGGCGGCGACCACCGATGCCAGATGCACCACGACGCGCGGGCGGACCGCGGCGATCCGGTCGGCGAGCGCGGGATCGCGAATGTCGGCCTGCTCGTAGCGGATGCCGGGGACCGGGGCGGCGGGCGCCCGGATGTCGAGCCCGACGACCGGTTCGCCGCCGCCGGCAAGCTGCCGCACCAGGGCAGCGCCGATGAAGCCGGCCGCGCCCGTGACCAGGATGCCGGTGTTCATTCCGCCGCCGCCCTGCGGTCGCGGCGGGTCCAGAAGGCGGCGAGGGCCCAGCCGGAAACGATGTGCCAGACCCCCCAGCCGGCGGCGATCAGGGCGGCACCGCCCAGGGCGTCGAACTGGTTGAGAATCAGGGCAAGGCCCAGGCCGGAATTGTGCATGCTCACCTCGATGGCCATCGCGCGGGTATCGTAGTCGCTGAGGCGCCACAGGCGCGCCGACAGCCAGCCGATGCCGACCGCGATGGTGTTGTGCAGAATCACCAGGGGAATGATGTCGCTGATGAAGGTGAGGAAATAACGGCCGTTGGCGACGCTCGCCGCAACGATGAAACCGACGAGGAAGACGAAGGACGCGATCTGGAACGGCCGGCGCAGCCGTTCGGCCAGCCGGGGCCAGCGGTGCACGGTGATCATGCCGGCGATCAGCGGCACGCCGATGAGCAGGGCGGTCGTGCCCAGAAAGCCGGCGGGCTCGATGCTGACCTGGCGCAGCAGCGCGGCGGTCGAGGGGTTGAGGCTCGCCCAGATCAGGATGTTGAGCGGCGTCGTCACGACCGCCAGCATGTTGGAAATGCCGGTCATCGAGATCGACAGCGCGGTGTTGCCGCGGGCGAGATGGGTCATCAGGTTGGAGATGTTGCCGCCCGGGCAGGCCGCGACGACGATCATGCCGAGCGCGACGCTCGGCTGGGGCTTCAGGATCATCGTGATGGCATAGGTCACGGCCGGCAGGACCAGGGTCTGGGCGACGAGGCCGGTGATCGGCGCGAGCGGCCGCGAGAAGACGTCGACGAAATCCCTCAGCCTGAGCTCCAGCGCGACGCCGAACATGATCAGCGCCAGGATGCCGTTCAGAACCAGCTGGCCGGTCGGGTCGATGGCGATGAGAACGCTGTCGATACCGGAAGTGGCGACGCCGGATCCCGCGCCGGCCGCATGTGCGACGTCCATTCGCGCCCCCCGCAGGCGGCGGCTCCGACCCGCGCGGGCCCCCCGGCCCGCCATCAAACCCCTGCTGGAGCGAACATCGCAAGTTCGTCAGCCGGCTTCAAGCCGGCTCCGCCCCGCCTGGCCGGCGGGGAGGGTCAGCCCTCCAGGCTTTCCTTCAGGAGTTCGAGCTCCAGCCAGCGCTCCTCGGCCGCGCTGAGCTCGGCCTCGGCCTTGGCGAGCGCGGCGGACGCCTTGTCGAAGGCCGCCCGGTCGCGGCTGTAGAGCCCGTGGTCGGCCAGGATCACCTGCAGCTTGGCAATGTCGCGGCCGAGCGCTTCCATGCGTGCGGGCAGCGCGTCGAGATCGTGCTTCTCGCGGAAGGACAGCTTGCGCTTCGGCGCCTCGCGCACCGCCTCGGTGCGCGGCGTCGCGCCGTCGGCCGCCCGTTTCGCGGGTTTGTCCAGGCCGCGCGCGGCAATGCCCGCGCCGCGCTGGGCGACCATGTCGGAATAGCCGCCGGCATATTCGACCCAGCGGCCGTCGCCCTCGCTGACCAGCACCGAGGTGCAGATCCGGTCGAGGAAATCGCGGTCGTGCGAGACCAGGATCACCGTGCCCGGAAAGTCGGTGAGCATCTCCTGCAGCAGGTCGAGGGTTTCCAGGTCGAGGTCGTTGGTCGGTTCGTCCAGGACCAGCAGGTTGGCGGGGCTTGCCAGGGCGCGCGCCAGCAGGAGCCGGCCGCGCTCGCCGCCGGAGAGCACGCCCACCGGCGTGCCCTTCTGTTCGGGCGTGAACAGGAAGTCCTTCATGTAGCCGATGACGTGGCGGTTCTCGCCATTGACGGTGACATAGTCGCCGCGGCCGAGCGTCAGGGCGTCCATCAGCGGCGTCGTCGGGTCGAGGGCCTCACGCTTCTGGTCGAGCGTGACCATCGCAAGGTTGGTGCCGAGCTTGATGCTGCCGGCATCCGGCTCGAGCGTGCCGGTGAGGAGGCCGACCAGTGTCGTCTTGCCCGCGCCGTTCGGGCCGACAATGCCCAGCCGGTCGCCGCGCAGGATGCGGATGGTGAGGTCGTCGACGATGCGGCGTGGGCCGTAGGCCTTGGCAATGCCATGGGCCTCGACCACGCGCTTGCCCGACAGCTCGGCCTCCGAAATGGTCATGGAGACGTTGCCGACGGCCTTGCGGTGCTCGCGAAAGTCCTTGCGCAGGCTCTGCAGCTGGCCGAGCCGGCGGACATTGCGCTTGCGCCGGGCCGAGACGCCGTAGCGCAGCCAGTGCTCCTCGCGGGCGATCTGCCGGTCCAGCTTGTGCTGGTCCTTTTCCTCCTGTTCCAGCACCTCGTCGCGCCAGGCCTCGAAATGGGCAAAACCCTTGTCGAGCCGGCGGGTCACGCCGCGGTCGAGCCAGACGGTGGCGCGCGACAGGTTTTCCAGGAAGCGGCGGTCGTGGCTGATCATCACCACCGCCGAGCTGGTCGCGCCGATCGCCCGTTCCAGCCATTCGATGGCCGGCAGGTCCAGATGGTTGGTCGGCTCGTCCAGGATCAGGATGTCGGGCGAGGGGGCCAGCGCGCGCGCGAGCGCGGCCCGCTTGGCTTCGCCGCCCGACAGGGCTGTCGTCGCCTCCTCGCCGGTCAGGCCGAGCTCGTTCAGGAGGTAGCGCGCCCGATAGGGGTCGTCGCCCGGGCCAAGGCCCGCCTCGACATAGGCCAGCGTCGTGGCGGCGCCCGAGAGGTCGGGTTCCTGCGGCAGGTAGCGGATCGTCGCGCTCGGCTGGGCGAAACGGCTGCCGCCGTCGGCCTCGACAAGGCCGGCGGCGATCTTCAGGAGCGTCGACTTGCCGGAACCGTTGCGGCCGACCAGCGCCAGCCGGTCGCCGGCCTCGACGGACAGGGCGGCGCTGACCAGAAGCGGCGTGCCGCCGAAGGTCAGGCGGATGTCCTGCAATTGCAAAAGGGGAGGAGCCATGGGCCCGCCTTTAGCATTGTCGGGCGATGAGCGCATCCGCCTCCTTGCCGTTCCCGTCGCCGGAGGCCGTTCAGGCTGCGGCCACCTCGTTGAGGAAGCCGTCGACCGAGCGCGACAGGCGCTCGCCGGCGCGGCTCAGCGCGTCGGAGGCGCTCAGCACATGGGTCGACTGGGCGGAGGTTTCGGCGATCACGCCCTTCACATCGGCGACGTTGCGCGACAAGGCCTGGGTGCCGGTGGCCGCGCGCTGGATGGTGCGGGCGATCTCGGCGGTCGCAGCGTCCTGTTCGGTGATGGCGGTGGCGACGGTCGCCGTCACCGCGGTGATCTCGCCCATCGTACCGGTGATCGCCTTGATCGCGGCCACCGCGCCGACGGTCGAGGCCTGGATGCCGGCGATCTGCGCGGCGATGTCGTCGGTGGCGCGGGCGGTCTGGCTGGCAAGGCTCTTCACCTCCGCCGCGACCACGGCGAAGCCCTTGCCGGCCGAGCCGGCGCGCGCGGCCTCGATCGTCGCATTGAGGGCCAGAAGGTTGGTCTGCGCCGCGATGGCGCGGATCAGCGCCACCACGTCGCCGATCCGGCCGGCGGCCTCCGTCAGCCGGTTGACCTCGTCATTGGTGCGGCTGGCGATCGCGCCGGCCTCGCCGACGATCGCCTGGGCCTTGGTCACCTGGCTCGCAACGCCTCGGATCGAGGCGGCGAGCTCCTCGGCGGCGGCGGCGACCGTCTCGACATTGCCCGACGTCGCCTCCGAGGCCGCGGCGGCCGAAGCCGAGCGGTCGCCGGCTTCATGGGCGATGGCGTTCAGCGAGCGGGCCGTGGTCTCCATCTGCCGGGTGTTGCTGCCCAGGACGGTGACGACCTCGGCCATTTCGGCGCGGAAACGCTGGAACAGGTCGTCGACCCGCGCCTGGCGCGCGGCCCGCACGGCGTCTTCATCGCGCGCGGCTTCCAGGCGCAGGCGTTCGACGGCGCCGTCGCGGAACACCATGACGGCGCGGCCCATCTCGCCGAGCTCGTCGCGGCGGCCCGCCTCGGGGACGTCGACGGCGGTCTCGCCGCCGGCAAGACGCGACATGGTGGCGGTGAGCGCGCGGATCGCCCGGATGAGGCCGGTGCCGAAGATCAGCGCGAGAGCGGCGAGCAGCAGGGTGACGGCAATGCTGGCGCCGACGGTCGCGAAAAGCGCGGTCGCGGCGGTCGCCTCGATCCGCTGCTGGGCCTCGCCCTGTTTCGCGCCGGCGCGTTCGATCAGCGCCTCGATGCCGGCGGTCGCCGCCGACACCGTGCGCCCGGCTTCGGCATGGAGCCGGGCGCGCTCCTGTACCGTCTCGGCCCAGGCATGAAAGCCGCGGACATAACCCGTCAGCATATCCTTCATCCGCGCCTGGGCCGGTGCCGGCAGCTCGTTGTCGGCGAGCAGCGCCTCGAACTCCGCAACGCCCTTGCGGAAGCGCTCGATCTCCTCGGCGTTCAGCCGCAGCATGAAGTCCTTTTCGGTGCGCCGCAGCCGCAGCATGGCGATCTGGAAATTGCGGGTGTCGGCGCAGCAGACCGAGGCGAGCTGCTGCAGCGTGCTTTCGACGCCGTGGATGGCGCGCCGCAATTCGCCGTTGAGGCCGGTCTGCGGATCGCGCCCCATCCTGTCCTGGACCGCGCCGAGCCGGGCGTGGATGTCGGCGACCATGCCTGGCGCGGCGAGGCCCGCCTTCAGCGTATCGGCGGCGAAAATGCCTGCCAGCGGCGAAGCGGCGATGGCCGCGGCCTCGCGGTCGGCCTTCGCCTTGAGCGCATCGAAGACCGCGGCCGTCTCGGCCTCCGTCGTCACCGCGAGATCGATGGTCGAGCCCATAGCGCGCACCGCCCCGCGCAGGTCGTAGGCGCGGCGCACGAGGTCGTTGGCGGCCGTGAGCTCCGTGATGGCGGCGCCGGTGCGCTGGGCCGACCACCAGGACAGGCCAGTGAGCCCGATCAGTCCGGCGATCGGAATGACGGCGAGGACGAGGATGCGGGAGCGAACCGAAAGGGTGGGGAACTGCGGCATGACAGGGTCTGCGACGGCCTTGTGGAAAGCACCGGCAAACTCGGCGAGCGAGTTGAAGCAAGGGTTAAACTTAGCCGGTGAGCCACAGCGAAATTTTTTGACAATTCGATAGGCGGCTCAATAGTTTAGTTTATCGTTCGGGATGTCTTCCGCAGGATGTTTCGACCGCCGACGCGGGAGTCTGGAGGATATGCGTTTCCTCATCGTCTATTGCCATCCATGTCCGGAGAGCTTTGGCGCGGCTCTGCGCGACACGGCGCTGGCCGCGCTCGCCCGCGGCGGCCACGAAACGCGGGTCCTCGATCTCTACGGCATGGGCTTCGACCCGGTCATGAGTGCCGAGGAGCGGCGCGGCTATCATACCGCTGGCGTCAATGAGCAGCCGGTTGCCGATCACCTCGCGGCGCTGCGCTGGTGCGAGGCGCTGCTCTTCGTCTATCCCACCTGGTGGTATGGCCTGCCGGCCATGCTCAAGGGCTGGCTCGATCGGGTCTGGGTGCCGCATGCGACCTTCGGCATGCCGCAGGGCCGCAAGCCGATCGGCCGGGTCCTCACCCAGATCCGCTTCATCGGCGCGGTCTCGACGCTCGGGGCGCCCTGGTGGTGGTGGCGCCTCGTCATGTCGGAGCCGGGCCGGCGGACCCTCATGCGCGGGCTGAAGCCGCTGGTGCATCCGCGGGCGAAAACGCTCTGGCTTGCCCTGCATCGCATGGACAATGCCTCGGACGAGGATCGCCGGCGCTTTCTCGCCAAGGTCGAGACGGCTCTCGGCCGCTTGCGTTGAGCGGCACGGGTCAGGCGGCCGGGGGCCGCGGCGCGAGCGCGGCGGCCAGCCGGTCGCCGAGGGCCTCGACGACGCTGTCGAGCCTGCCGAGATGCGGCGCGCTGACCAGCGCTATGTCGAAGGCGAAACGGGCCTCGGGCGCGTCGACGACCTTCAGCCGATTGCGCCTGGCATAGGGCGCGAGGCGGCGGGCGGGCACGAGGCCGAGCCCGAGATTCTGCCCGATCAGCGCCGTCTGCAGCTCCAGGCCCTGGATCTCCGCGGCCAGGCGCACCGCGCGGCCGGCGCCGGACAGCGCGCTG
Organism: bacterium YEK0313; assembly: GCA_000751295.2. Classification (NCBI taxonomy): domain Bacteria; species bacterium YEK0313. Next base: position 5,101,998 of record CCMO02000001.1, on the reverse strand, counting down.
GCCAGCACGTGGCGGGCGTCGCAGGGCAGGGGGCTCAGCACCCAGTCGTTGTCGCCGAGTTCGGCAAGACCGGGGCGGCGCGACAGGCGCGCGCCGCTGCCGGCGACGATCCGCATGTCCTCCTGCGCAACCTTGCGGACATGAAGGCCGGCCAGGCGTTCGGACAGGCCGGCCGCTCCGAGCACGACCGCGGCATCGAGCCGCCCGGCCTGGACCTGGTCGCGCAGGTCATGGGCCCAGCCGCCGACGAAGCGCAGCGCGACTTTGGGAAAGCGGCCGCGGATCATCTGCACCGCGTCGATGATCACCTCGCAGGAGAGCGCGGTGGCCGCGCCGATGCGCAGCACGCCCTGCGGCTCGGCATCGGCCGAGGCGCTCGCCTTCAGATCTCCCACCGCGCCGAGGATGGCCCGGCAGCGGTCGAGCGCGGCGAGACCGGCCGGCGTCAGGCGCGGCGGCTTCGACCGGCGGTCGAGCAGGACGGTGCCGAGCTCCGCCTCCAGGCGCTGGATCTGGCGCGTCACCGCCGGCTGGGTCAGCGGCAGGCGCTCGGCCGTCAGCTGGATCGAGCCGGTTTCCGCCAGGAGGACGAAGGCCCGCATCTCGCTCAACATTATGCTTCTCCAGCATGATCATTCTGAAGATAATGAATTTGAAAGCATAGGGCGCGCCAGGGCAGAACTCAAACCCGTTGAACGCAGCCCAGGGAGTTCTCCATGCGCGTCATGGCCATCGAAGATTACGGCATCGAACATCTGCGCCTTGGCGAGCGGCCGGTGCCCGAGCCGCGGCGCGGCGAAGTGGTCGTCAGGCTGCGCGCGGCGGCCTTGAACTACCGCGACCTGGAAATCGTCAGGGGCACCTATCACACGCGGTTCGAACTGCCCCTGGTGCCGCTGTCGGACGGGGTCGGCGAAGTGGTGGCGGTCGGCGACGAGGTGCGGCGCGTCAAGGCCGGCGACCGGGTTGCCGGCACCTTCTGGCAGTGCTGGACCGGGGGCGACTTCGATCCGTCGGCGCAGGCGCAGCAGCTCGGCGGTCCGCTCGACGGCATGCTCGGCGAATATGTCAGGCTCGATGCCGAAGGCCTGGTGGTGCTGCCGGATGCGATCGGCGACGAGGACGCCGCGACACTGCCCTGCGCGGCCGTCACCGCCTGGCAGGCGCTGGTCACCGAAGGGCGGGTGAAGGCCGGCGACAGCGTGCTGGTGCTGGGGACCGGCGGGGTTTCGATCTTCGCCCTGCAGTTCGCGGCGATGAGCGGTGCCCATGTCGTCGCGACCTCGAGCAGCGATGCCAAGCTCGAGCGGGCGAAGGCGCTCGGCGCGACAGCGACGGTCAACTACCGCACGCATCCGGACTGGGCGGCGGAGGTGCTGCGCCTGACCGGCGGGCGCGGCGTCGACCATGTCGTGGAGGTCGGCGGGCCCGGCAGCTTTGCGCAGTCGCTGCGGGCGATCCGGCCGGGCGGCCAGATCAACGTCATCGGTTATGTCGGCGGCGCCGAGGGCCTGATCAATCCGCTCGACATCTTCCGGCGGCGCGCCACCGTCCGGGGCATACCGGTCGGCTCACGCCAGTCCTTCGACGCCCTGCTGCGTGCGCTCACCGTGAGCGGCACGCGGCCGGTGATCGATCGCGTCTTCGCCTGGACAGAGGCGCGGGAGGCGCTGCAGCACCTTGCGTCCGGCCGTCATGTCGGCAAGGTCGTGCTGCGGTTCTGAGGCGCGAGGGGCTTCCCGTCCGGCGGGTTCAGTCCTCGAACAGGCTCGACACGCTCTCTTCGGTCGCGGTGCGGGCAATCGCCTCGCCGATCAGGCTGGCGACGGAGAGGGTGCGGATGTTGCGGGCGACGCGCACGGCCTCGGTCGGCAGGATCGAATCGGTGATCACCAGTTCCTTCAGCTTGGAGCCGGTGATGCGGGCCACCGCGCCGCCCGACAGGACGCCGTGGGTGATATAGGCCGAGACGTCCTTGGCGCCGCGCGCCAGCAGCGCGTCGGCGGCATTGACCAGCGTACCGCCGGAATCGACGATGTCGTCGACGAGGATGCAGCTCTTGCCCTCGACATCGCCGATGACGTTCATCACCTCGCTCTCGCCGGGGCGCTCGCGGCGCTTGTCGACGATCGACAGCGGCGCGTCGATGCGCTTGGCCAGCGCACGGGCGCGTACCACGCCGCCGACGTCGGGCGAGACGACCATGACATGGGAGAGGTCCTGCCGCTCCTTGATGTCGCGGGCGAGCAGCGGCGCGGCGAAGAGGTTGTCGGTCGGAATGTCGAAGAAGCCCTGGATCTGCCCGGCATGCAGGTCGAGGGTCATGACGCGGTCGGCGCCGGCCCGGGTGATCAGGTTGGCGACGAGCTTGGCCGAGATCGGCGTGCGCGAGCCGGACCGGCGGTCCTGGCGGGCATAGCCGAAATAGGGGATCACGGCGGTGATGCGCTTGGCCGACGAGCGGCGCAGGGCATCGCAGATGATCAGCACCTCCATGAGGTGGTCGTTGGCCGGGAAGGACGTGGACTGGACGATATAGACGTCCTCGCCGCGGACATTTTCCTGGATTTCGACAAAAATCTCCATATCGGCGAAGCGCCGGACCGAAGCCCGGGTCAGCGGCGTCTCGAGATAGGCACCGATCGCCTCGGCGAGCGGACGGTTGGAATTGCCGGAAACGATCTTGATCCCGGATTTTCTCGACATAACGCTGGTCCCGCTGGCTCTCGGCTGCGCGGACCTCATAGCAATCGGCTTATCCCACGACAATGGCGTAAGCACGCGAGATCAACAGGGTGTGACGTGGAAATGACAGTCAGCGCGGCGGTTCGGCCGGAATCAAGGGGCCGCCGGTGCCGCTCGTCGACTGCGGCGGGGCGCCGGCCGGGGCCGCCTGGGGCGAGGCGAAGCTCATGACCTGGGACGAGCCGGTGCCCGTCGTGCTGGAGGCGACGACCGGCTGGGCGGCGGCGGCAGGAGCCGCGGCCGGCGCCGCCGGGACTGGTTCGGCGGTGGCCGCAGCCACTGCGGGAGCCGCCTGGGGGGCGCTTTGCGGCGTCGCCAGCCAGGTGGCGATCTGTTCCATGCTGCGGCTGGCGATCCGGCTTGCCGCGGCATCGTCGACGCCGGACCAGGGATCGCGGCCATGGGCCTCGATGCGCTCCTCGCCCGAAATGCGCGTCGAACGGCGCCGTTCGGGGTCGAAAACGTCCCAGACGTAGGAAACGGTGGCGCCATTGCCGGCGCGCGCCGTCGCCATGTAGCCGCGCACCCGGTAGCGGGCGCCTGAGCGATCGGAGACCACCTGGATCTGGCGCGCCTCGGCCTCGCCGGCGAGACGGCCGGCAAGACGCTGGTTGACCGCCTGCGGCGCGCCGTCGATCGCCTCGAAGGCGATGGCACCGCGCGGCGGCGGCCTGCCGGCCATGGGGCCGTCGGTTCCGACACAGGCCGCGAGCGCCAGTGGCGCGACGAGAACGGCGATGCGGGGGACGACCAAGCTGCGGGCCATGGCACTTCTCCTGATGCCGTCAGGGATAGCCGACCGGCCGGGTCCGGTCCAGGCGCCGTTCACCCTTTGCTAACCATATTGGTTAACAGGCCGCCGGCAGCGCCTCCAGGGGCAGGGCGGGCAGATCAGCCGGCCAGCGCGATGGCGGCGATATGGCGGCCGTAGTCGGGCTCGCGGCGATGCGTCGAACGCCGGTACGAGAAGAACCGATCGGGATTGGAATAGGTGTCGAGGCCGAGATCGTCGATCGTGCCGATGCCGGCAAGCGCCAGCCGGTGGCCGATGAAGCCGGGCAGGTCGAACTGGGCGTGTTCGGGCCGACCCGGGGCGAAGAAGCGGGCATAGCCCGGGTCCGCGGCCAGGAACTGGTCGATGAAGGACTGCGCGACCTCGTAGCTCGGCTGGCGGATCAGCGGGCCGATGGCGGCGGTGATCCGGCCGCGGTCGGCGCCGAGCTGTTCCATGGCCGCGATCGTCGCTTCCAGGACGCCGCCGAGCGCGCCTTTCCAGCCGGCATGGGCGGCGCCGACGACACGGGCCTCGGCATCGGCGAACAGGACCGGACCGCAATCGGCGGCGGCGACGCCGCAGGCGATGCCGGGTATTTTCGTCACCACCGCGTCGGCGCGCGGCCGTTCGCCGCCGTCATGCGGGCCTTCGGCGACGATGACGGTGGGCGAGTGGATCTGGAAGCAGGAAATCAGGGCATTCTCGGCAACCCCGAGCACCTCGGTCATCAGGCGCCTGTTCTCGCGGACATTGTCCGGGTCGTCGCCGGACCCGAAGCCGGCATTGAGCGAGCCGTAAATGCCCGACGACACGCCGCCATCGCGGGTGAAGAAGGCGTGGCGAAGGCCGGAAATGCCGGCAAGAGCGGACGATGTCACATGCATGGGCCAGACCAAATCCGCTTCGCGCCTAACTGTCAAACGCTGGCACGGCCAGACCCGGTGCATGGAGGACCTGCGCCTTGAACAGGGTGCCCATGCCCGTCGGCGCCGGATCGATCAGGCGCTCCACCGCCTCGAGCAGCGCCTTGGCCTTTTTCCGATTGGCCTGCATGAGCCCCTGCGTGCGGGCCTCGAGGCCGAGCATGAACAAGAGGTCGCGCTGGCGGACCGGACGGCTCGCGGCCAGCCCAGCCTCGCGCGCCGCTTCGCCGAGGGCGGCGAAATCGACATGGGCGGTCAGGTCGGCTTCTCCCGGCCTTGCGAGCGGATCGGCGAATGCGTGGGCGCGCACGGCCTGGAACGTGTCGCCATAGGCATGGTCGGTGTGGCCGTAGTCGATGAACAGGGCCGCCAGAGGACCGCCCGGCAGACGGGCGCCGAGCGCTGCGGCAAGGTGGGCGAAGGCCGGGCGGATTTCCGCGACCGCACCCGGCTCCGGCGGTGCCGGGAAGCGGGCAAGCAGCGCGGCCGGTATGGGGTCGGGGGCGAGGCCGAAGGCGAGGCGGTCGCCGTCGAGGCCGACGACCCGCTCGCGCCAGCCGGCCGGGGCTGCGACGAATTGCCGGATCGGCAGCGCGTCGAGAAACTCGTTGCCGATGACGATGGCAGGCCCCGGCGGCACGCTGCCGAGATCGGCATGCCAGGTGGCGGTGATGCCGCTGGCCGCCACGGCCTCGCGCTGGAGCGTGGCGAGCCGCGGCGAGGTTTCGACGAGATGCAGGTCGATCGCGGCGCGGAAGGCGGGCAGGACGCCGGCTGCGCGCAGCAGGTCCTTAACCAGCGTGCCGCGGCCGGGGCCGCATTCTACGAGGCGGAGCGTGCCCGGCCGGCCCATGGTCTCCCAGGTGGCGGCAGCCCAGAAGCCGATCAATTCGCCGAAGACCTGGCTGATCTCCGGGGCCGTGGTGAAGTCGCCCGCGGCGCCGATCGCATCGCGCGCCAGATAGTAGCCGAAGCGCGGGTGGCCGAGGCAGAGCGCCATGTAGCGATCGAGCGGCAGCGGGCCCTCGGCCCTGATCAGCGCGGCCAGCTCTGCCTGGAGCGGCGTCATTGCCGCGCGCGGCGGGCCCGCAGCACCAGCCAGAGGCCGACGAGGATCGCCGGGATGGACAGGAGCTGGCCCATGGTGGCGCCGGCGAACAGGAAGCCGAGCTGCGGGTCTGGCTGGCGGAACAGCTCGCCAAAGGACCTGGCGAGGCCATAGCCGATGCCGAAACAGCCGGCCATGAAGCCGGGACGCTTCAGGCCGCCGGAACGGGCGATGACGAGCAGGACGATGAACAGCAGAAGGCCTTCGGTCATGGCCTGGTAGAGCTGGCTCGGATGGCGCGGATCGGGGCCGGCGGCCGGGAAGATGACGCCCCAGGGCACGGTCGTGGCGCGGCCCCAGAGCTCGCCGTTGATGAAATTGGCGAAGCGGCCGAGCATGATGCCGATCGGCGCGACGACGGCCGCGACGTCGATGAGGCTGAGGAACGGCACCTGGTTCTTGCGGGCGAAGATATAGAGCCCGACCACGACGCCGACGATGCCGCCGTGGAAGGCCATGCCGCCGTGCCAGACGGCGATGATCTCGGCGGGATGGGCGGCATAATAGCTGAAATTATAGACCAGCACGAAGGCGACCCGCCCGCCGAGAATGCCGACCAGCGCCGCCCAGACGATGGCATCGTCGATCAGGTCGGGCTCGAAGGGCGAGGTGCCGCCGCGCCACAGCGCGGCATTGGCGACGAGCCGCTTGGCCAGCCACCATCCGATGAAGAACCCGGCAATATAGGCGAGCGCGTACCAGCGGATCTGGAACGGCCCGATCTCGATCAGCACGGGATTGAAGGACGGGAAGAGAAAGGCAGCGAACGGCATGGGGCGGGTTTGCGGGGGCGGCGGGCGCCTGTCAAGCGAGGACCCTGCGAGGTCGCCGCCCGCGGCATCCCGCTCACGAACTCTTGTCGCGAACTCTTGCGCGCGCGATGCCGGGCCCCCATACCCATCAGCTCATGCTGGAGACAAGGCCATGACCCAGACCACCGACCGGATCGCCGACGAGTTCGCCAAGTTCATGACGGACGCGGCGGGGCTCGCCCAGGGCTTCAAGCGCGAGGCCGATACTTTCGTCAAGACGCAGGCCGAGCGGCTCCTGCGCGACCTCGACCTGCCGACCCGCGAGGAATTCGAGGTGGTGCGTGACATGGCGGTGAAGGCGCGCGAGGAGAACGAGGCGCTGAAGGCCCGGCTCGATGCGCTGGAGGCCCAGCTCGCCAAGGAGGCCGGCAAGGCGAAATAGCGAGCCGGATCAGGCCCGCTCGCGCCGCGCGGCGTCGCCCCAGGCGGCGATCAGCACCTGCGGCGCGGTGGCGACGATGACGAGGCCGATGAGGCCGACGGTCTCGATCAGCCTGAGCGGCGCGCGGGGGAACAGGGCATGGCCCTGTTCGAGGGTCGCCCAGCCCCAGGCCAGCGCCGCGCCCATGATCGCATAGGCGAGGAGCGCCAGGACAAGGCGCACCAGCCGTCCCCAGGCAAAGCCCCAGGACCAGTCGACGATGGCCCGGGCGAGGCCGATGACGAGGCCGAGCATGACGCCGGCGATCGCGCCGCCGAGCAGCAGTCCGGCATCGGCGCCGGCAATCTGCCCCTCGACGATGGAGAGGCCGCCGCCCATGAGGCCGGGGCGGGCGATGATGCCGCCGAAGGTCGGATAGAGCGCGGCGGCCATGACCAGGGCGAAGGCCGGAATGAGCAGCAGCAGCCGCAGCAGGATGTTCGGCCGGTGCGCGACGAAGGCGACCACGACGAGCCGCATCAGCACGAAGACGATGGCGAAGGCGAGGGCCGGGAAGCGTTCGGCGAAATAGCCGAGGATGAGATAGGGGCTATCGACCGCCGCCTCGATCGTGCCGACGGTGAGGCCGGTGGCATAGGTCGCGATCACGGCCGCGACGGCGACGATGACGGGCGCGAGCGCGCCAATGGCCGCAGGTCGATCGATACCGGCCATTGCCAGCTCCCCGGGGATTCCATGCCCGAGGATCAGCCTAGCGTGAATGTTCCTGCAAAGCCAAGACCTTGGCGCTCAGGATGGCCGGGCCGGGCGGAGCCTCGCGGATCAGCCGGGCCAGCGCTGCGCCTTGGCGACGAGGAAGTCGCGGAACACCTGGACGCGCGCCACCGACTTCAGCTCTTCCGGATAGACGAACCAAGCGTCCAGCACCGGCATTTCCTCCTCGTCGAGGATCTGCACGAGCCCCGAGCCGTCGCTGACGAGATAGTCGGGCAGGACCGCAATGCCGATGCCGCGCTCCACCGCGGCGACGAGGCCGACGATGTTGTTGATGCTCATGGCGAAGGGGCGCGGCGACAGGCCGTTGCGACCGGCGGTCGACAGCCAGGTGACGTTCTGCATGTAGTTCGGCGCGCGGCCGCCAAAGGCGAGGATGCGGTGGCCGTCGAGATCGGCGCCGCTTTTCGGCGTGCCGTGACGCTTGAGGTAGTCGGACGAGGCGAAAGCGTGGAACTTGATCTGGAACAGCTTGCGCTGGATCAGGTCCGGCTGCACCGGCTGGCGCACGCGGATGCCGACATCGGCCTCGCGCATCGACAGGTCCAGCTCCTCGTCGGTGAGGATCATCTTCAGCTGGATATCGGGATAGAGGTCGAGGAACTCGCCGATGCGCGGGGCGAGCCAGCCGGTGCCGAGCCCGGCGGTGGTCGCCACCTTCAGCTCGCCATGCGGCCGCTCCTTGGAGTCGGTCAGCTTGATCTTGGCGCTTTCGAGCTTCATCAGCACGTCTTGCGCCGTGTGGTAGAGGAGCTCGCCTTGCTCGGTCAGCACCAGGCCGCGCGCGTGGCGGTGGAACAGCGGAACTTTCAGGTCCTGTTCCAGCGACGAAACCTGGCGGGAGACAGCCGACTGGGACAGGCCCAGCGTGTCCGCGGCATGCGTGAAGCTGCCGGCGGCGGCGGCCGCGTGAAAGATCCGCAACTTGTCCCAATCCATTGGGCTCGTGCCTCCCTCGGAGTGCTGGCTGACTTATTCTGCGGCTTGGCGGATCGTCGCGTGATGGGCGAGAAACCGTTCGGCTTCGAGGGCGGCCATGCATCCCATGCCGGCGGCGGTGACCGCCTGGCGATAAATGTCATCGGTGACGTCACCGGCCGCAAAGACGCCGGGAACATCGGTGGCGGTGGAATCGGGGGCGGTCCACAGATAGCCGGAGGGCTTCTGCTTGAGCTGCCCGACAAAGAGCTCGACGGCCGGCGCATGGCCGATCGCGATGAACACGCCGTCGACCTTGCGCGTCTCGGTCTCGCCGGTGCGCAGGTTCTTCAATCGCGCATGGGTGACCGCCAGAGGTGCGTCATTTCCGGTGACCTCTTCGAGCGCGGTATCCCACAGCACTTCGATCTTCGGATGCGCGAACAGCCGTTCCTGCAGCATCTTTTCGGCGCGGAAGGCGTCACGCCGGTGCACGACCGTCACCTTGGAGGCGAAATTGGTCAGGAACAGCGCTTCCTCGACCGCCGTATTGCCGCCGCCGACGACCAGGACTTCCTTGTTGCGGTAGAAGAAGCCGTCGCAGGTCGCGCAGGCCGACACGCCGAAGCCGCGGAAAGCCTGCTCGGACGGCAGGTCCAGCCACTTGGCCTGTGCGCCGGTCGCAATGATCAGCGCATCGGCCGCATAGACCGTGCCGGACTCGCATTCGATGCGGAACGGCCGCGTCTTCAGGTCCACCTTGTTGACGTGGTCGGATACGATCCGGGTGCCGACATGCTCGGCCTGCTTCTGCATCTGCTCGACCAGCCAGGGACCTTGGATGACCTCGGCAAAGCCCGGATAGTTCTCGACATCCGTGGTGATCGTCATCTGTCCGCCGGGCTGGATGCCCTGGATCACCACCGGCTTGAGCATGGCGCGGGCGGCATAGATGGCCGCCGTATATCCGGCTGGACCGGATCCAATAATGACAACGCGCTCGTGTTGGATGCCCATGGAGGACTCCGGGCCGTCGGGGGAACGGATGAGGAGGAAAGAGGGACGCGAGTCCGTAAGAACCCTATACTGTTATAGCCATGCACCCCGCGCAAGGCTCGTCCGGTGATTTTCGCTGATGGTGCCGATATGTTTAGTGAATAGATCAAAACGGCCGGACGCGTTTTGCGCGCCCGGCCGTCGAATTGTCCCAATTCGCTTCGGGCGTGCGGCCGGTCAGGCGGCGCGGCCGGTGATGAAGCGGACGAATTTCTTGAAGCGGCTGGAGCGGGCGTGGCGGCCCTGCTCGTGATCGACCACCGACTGGCTGGTGACCCAGTTCATCTGGATGGCGCGGCGCTTGCCGGCAAAGGGCTCGTGGCCGTGCCAGGACTTGTCGGAGCGCTTGAACACCAGGAGCGTGCCGCCGTCAGGCGGGATCTCGGCGGCGAAATCGTTGAGGTCGGTGCCGTTGTTGAGCACGCGCAGCCGGCCACCGTCCGAATCCCAGGCATCGTTCATGTAGAGCAGAACGGTGATGATCTTGGTTTCCGAATCGGTGTGGATCTTGCCGTCGGTCGCCCGGGTGAAGCCGCGCACCGTATACATGGTCGGCTTGCCGGTCAGATCGATATCGAACTTCTCCTCGATCGCCTTGCGGAACGGCTCCTGGTCGAGCTCCTCCATCAGCCCGGCGAAATCGCCCTTGATGGTCAGGACCGAAGGCGGATGGGAGCCCGGGCCCGGCACGTCCGGATAGTCCTTCAGGACGTCCTGAAGCCGCTCGGGCCGCACGAAATTGCGCACCACCAGGTATTCGTAGGGCTTCGTCTCCAGCGGGGTCGCGCGCAGGCGTTCAATATCAATGAAGCTCATGGTCGAGGCTCTCGGTCGCGGTCAATGGGCCACCATATGGTGACATTGGCAGCCGATGTCCATGATCTCAACGGATTCGGGCTTTTGTTGTCGCCCGTGCAACAGGGTCGTTGCGCCCGGCGGGCCTGACGCGAAATTTTGTTGCGCGCCCGGTCGGGCTGAGCTATCGGGCTCACGCGATTTCTGGACTTTCGGTCTCGATATTTCCCGCCTCGAAACCTCCCGATATTGGAGACGTGCCCCGTGAAGGCTCGCCTGGACGCGATCGATTGGAAGATTCTGCGGGAATTGCAGGCCGACGGGCGCATCACCAATGTCGAATTGGCGAACCGCGTCGGCATCTCCGCCCCGCCGTGCCTGAGGCGCGTCAGGGCGCTCGAGGAAATGGGCGTCATCCGCGGCTATCGCGGCCTCATCGACGGGCCGAAGCTCGGCTACGGCGTCACCGTCTTTGCCATGGTGCATCTGGCCAGCCAGGCCGAAGCCGACCTCAACGCCTTCGTCGCCAAGGTGCGCGGCTGGCCGATCGTGCGCGAATGCCACACGGTGTCGGGCGATTTCGACTTCGTCATGAAGTGCGTCGCGCCCGATCTCGCGAGCTTCCAGGCCTTTGTCGGCGAGCTCACCGCCACGCCCAATGTCCGCAACGTGCGCACCGTCCTCACCCTCAACCAGGTGAAGGACGAGGCGGCCGTGCCCATGGAAATCGCGCCCGCCGGCTGACCGGCGCGCCTCATCGCTGTGGATTGACGTGACCACGACATTCGCCGCCTCCACCGGGACGCGCCTCTCGGTCCCGCTCGCCGACGGCACGATGTCGGGCCTTGCCTGGGGCGAAAGCCGCATGCCGCCCGATCTCCTGTTCATGCACGCCACCGGCTTCAACGCGCAGACCTATGCGCCGCTGCTCGAGCCGCTGGCCGCCCGCCACGCCATCATCGCGCTCGACCAGCGCGGCCATGGCTTCTCCGACCTGCCGACCGATCCCGCAGGCATCGTCGACTGGATGCCCTATGCGCGCGACCTGATCGCCGTGCTCGACCGCTTCGTTTCCGCCGGGGCCCGGCCGCTCGTCCTGGCCGGTCATTCGATGGGCGCGGTGGTCTCGCTGCTCGCCGCCGCCGCGCGGCCGAAGGCGGTGCGCGGGCTCGTGCTGCTCGATCCGGTCATGATGAGCCCCATGCTGAGACTTGCCGCCTATACGCCCTGGGGCCGGGCCAAGTTCAGGAGCTTTCATCTGGCCGTCTCCGCGGCGAAGCGGCGGGCGGTGTTCGGCTCGAAGCAGGAGGCGGTCGATACCTACCGGACCCGCAAGGCCTTCAGCACCTGGCAGCCGGGCTTTCTCGAGGCCTATGTCGACGGCGGCTTCGTGGCCGATGGGGAAGGGGTGCGCCTCGCCTGCGCGCCGATCTGGGAATCAGCGACCTTCGCCTCGCACCGGCACCGCTCCTGGGCGGCGTTGAAAAGCCTGCAGATGCCGGTGCATGTGATGGCTGCCGAGCGTGGCTCCACCGTCACCGGCGGCATCGGCAAGGTGCTGAAGGTCCAGCCGCGCGCGCAGGCCGAGGTGGTCGCCGGCACGACCCATTTCTTCCCGATGGAGCGCCCCGATCACGTGCGGGCGCAGCTTGCCGGCATGCTCGCGAAGACGTGACCGGATTTGCCGCAATGTGACCGGCGCGGTCAGCCCTCGGAAAGGGGGCCGTGCTACAAGTAGGCCCACGGCTTTGCAGCACGGCTTGTCCGATGCGCGGGGGCTTGGCAGCTCGCCGCCGCTGCTGGCCGTAAATGGCGGCCGGACGCATCCTGTTGGTTTCGGCGGCCGGTCGGTTCAAGCGGGTAGACGAGCGGCGGCGTGAGCGGATCGCCTACATTGACGGCCTGGTTCTGGCAGGGCGCGACGGCGCCCGGAGCCGGGCCGGCTGCGCGCGATTCCCGCGTCGACATCTTCCGGGGCCTCGCCCTGCTCATCATCTTCATCGATCATGTCGCCGGCAACTGGCTGAGCCGCGTCACGCCCTCGGCCATGGGCCTGTCGGACGCCGCCGAATATTTCGTCCTGCTCGCCGGCTATTCGGCCGCCTTCGCCTATGGCTCGGCCATCGACCGGCGCGGGCTCGTCGCCGGCTCGGCGCAGGTCGTCGCGCGCATCTGGCGCCTTTATACCGCCCATCTCGGCCTGTTCATCTTCATGGCCGCGGCCGTGGCGCTGATGGCGCTGAAGGTCGGCAACCCGCTCTATTACGAGCATGTGGCGATCCTGCCCTTCTTCCAGGATACGGCCAATTCGATCCTGGCCATGGCGGTGCTGCTGTTCCTGCCGAACTATCTCGACATCCTGCCGCTCTACATCGTCCTGCTCGCCATGCTGCCGCTGCTCTGGGTCATGGTGCGCGTTGCGCCCGCGCTGGCCCTGGCTGCCTCGGTGGCGCTCTACGGGGCGGCCTGGTACCTGGAGCTCGCCATCCCGAACCTGCCGACCGGCGGCGTCTGGTTCTTCAATCCCTTCGCCTGGCAGCTCATCTTCACCGTCGGCCTGCTCACCGGCCACGCCGCACTCAACGGCGTCGGCCTCGGCCGTTCGCGCCTCCTGCTGGGCCTCGCGCTCGCTGTGGTCGCGGCAGGCCTCGTCAATGCCGCGCCCTGGGCCTTCATTCCGGGGCTCGAGGGCCTGGCGCTGCCGGATCTCTGGCGGCTCGATCCGGACAAGACCAATCTGTCGCCATGGCGGCTCGCCCATGCGCTGGCGCTGGCCTATCTCGTCATCCGCCTGGTGCCGGTCGATGCCGCCTGGATGCGCAGCCGCTGGGGCCGGCTCATCGACGATTGCGGTCGCCAGTCGCTGCCGCTGTTCTGCCTCGGCGTGATCCTGTCGCTGGTCGGCACCTTCGTCTTTTTCGAGATCGGCCGCGGGCCGCTCATGCAGATTCTGGTCAATGTCATCGGTCTTGCTCTCTTGCTTGGCACCGGCCGTGTGCTTCAATGGTATAAGATGGCAGCGGTGAAGACGCCGGCGCGTGGGCCGGCGGTGCTGAACGAGGTACGGTTTCGTTGACTCGCACCGGATGGAAGACGGCCTGTGCGGCGAGCCTGCTCGTCGCAGCCTTGATCGTGCCCGCGGGCGCGCAGAGAGGGGCTGTCGCCGGTGCGGCGCGTTGCCAGGTGGCCAATCCGACACGGGCCTTCGGCCAGGAACTGCCGCAGGCCCGCGCGGCGTTCCGGGACGGGCGCGCTCTGACCGTCGTCGCGCTCGGTTCGTCCTCGACGCTCGGGGTCGGCGCTTCCTCTCCCGACGCGAGCTATCCGGCCGTGCTCCAGGGCGAGCTCGCCAGGCTTCTGCCGGGCCACGACATCAAGGTGATCAATCAGGGGGTCGCCGGCAATTCGGCCCTGCAGATGTTCCACCGCATGGACGAGGACGTGGTGGAGGAGCGGCCATCCCTGGTCATCTGGCAGACCGGGGTGACCGAGGCGATCAACGATATCGGCATCGACAAGTTCAAGCGGATCCTGCGCAAGGGCATCGCCAGGCTGCGCGAGGCGGGCATCGACGTCGTGCTGATGGACCATCAGCCGCTGCCGCAGGCCGAGCGCTATCCCATGTATCAGGACTATCTCGCCGCGCTGCGCGAGGTGGCCGCCGAGACCGAAACACCGGTGTTCCGCCGTTTCGACGTCATGACCGAGCTGCTCGGCGACGGCCGGCTCAGGCAGGACGAGGTCTTCGCGGCCGATTCCCAGCACATGGTCGACGGCGGCTACTATTGCATCGGCATGGCGCTGGCCCGCAGCATTGCCGAGAAGCTGTCGCCGCGCGCCGCGGAAATGCTGCGCTAGGCGCTCCTTCGGCCATCGCCCCTCGCACCCGGTCCTCCGGCCGCCGGCATTGGCAAAGCCGCCCGCCGGGCCGCGGAACTGCCGCCATTCGCCGGCCGCTGTCCCCATGCCCGAGCGCGCGGCTTCCCATTGCGGGAAAAGCCGTCTATACGGGCGCCTTAATCACGCGACCCGACTTGAGAACCAAGGGTCATGCGGTTGCGGGAGGCTGGTCCGATCACCGGGGTCCGGCCTCTTTTTTTGCGCCGCGTGTCCTTGTCGAAAGCCAAGCCTTACCAGGGCCTTAAAGAACCATGCCGAAAAGAACCGATATCACCTCGATCCTGATCATCGGCGCGGGCCCCATCGTCATCGGCCAGGCTTGCGAATTCGACTATTCGGGCACCCAGGCAGTCAAGGCGCTGAAGGAAGAGGGCTACCGCATCGTCCTCGTCAATTCCAATCCGGCGACGATCATGACCGATCCGGACCTGGCGGATGCGACCTATATCGAGCCGATCACACCCGAAGTGGTGGCCAAGATCATCGAGAAGGAGCGTCACGTGGCGCCCGGCGGCTTCGCGCTGCTGCCGACCATGGGCGGCCAGACGGCCCTCAACACGGCGCTGAAGCTCGAGGAAATGGGCGTTCTGGCCAAGTTCGACGTGGAAATGATCGGCGCCAAGGCCGATGCCATCGACAAGGCCGAGAACCGCGAACGGTTCCGCCAGGCGATGACCAAGATCGGCCTGTCGACGCCCAAGAGCCATGTCGTGCAGACGCTGGGCGCCGCTCTCGACGTGCTCGACGAGATCGGCCTGCCGGCGATCATCCGGCCGTCCTTCACGCTCGGCGGCACCGGCGGCGGCATCGCCTACAACAAGGCCGAGTTCATCGAGATCTGCGAGCGCGGGCTCGACGCTTCGCCCACCACCGAGATCCTGGTCGAGGAATCGGTGCTCGGCTGGAAGGAATTCGAGATGGAGGTCGTCCGCGACAAGGTCGACAACGCCATCATCATCTGCTCGATCGAAAATCTCGACCCGATGGGCGTGCATACTGGCGATTCGATCACGATCGCGCCGGCGCTGACGCTGACCGACAAAGAATACCAGATGATGCGCGACGCCTCGATCGCGGTGCTGCGCGAGATCGGGGTGGAGACCGGCGGCTCCAACGTGCAGTTCGCGGTCAATCCGGACGACGGGCGGCTCGTCGTCATCGAGATGAACCCACGCGTGTCGCGCTCCTCGGCGCTCGCCTCCAAGGCGACCGGCTTCCCGATCGCCAAGGTCGCCGCCAAGCTCGCGGTCGGCTACACGCTCGATGAGGTCCGCAACGACATTACCGGTGGGGCCACGCCGGCCTCGTTCGAGCCGACCATCGACTATATCGTCACCAAGGTACCGCGCTTCGCCTTCGAGAAGTTCCCGGGCGCCGACCCGGTGCTGACCACGTCGATGAAGTCGGTCGGCGAGGTCATGGCGATCGGCCGCACCTTCCAGGAATCGCTGCAGAAGGCGATGCGGGGTCTGGAGACCGGCCTGACCGGCCTCGACGAGATCGAGATCGAAGGGCTGGGCAAGGGCGACGACAAGAACGCCATCCGCGCCGCCCTCGGCACGCCGACGCCGGACCGGCTCCTGAAGGTGGTGCAGGCGATGCGGCTCGGCATCTCCAACGAGGAGATCCACTCCTATTGCCGCATCGATCCCTGGTTCCTCGCCCAGATCCGCGGCATCGTCGACAAGGAAGCGGAAATCCGCGCCAAGGGACTGCCGACGACGGCCGGCGCATTCCGGCGGCTGAAGGCCATGGGCTTTTCCGATGCGCGCCTTGCCGTGATCACGGCCAAGACCGAAGCCGAGGTCGCGCGCGCCCGCCGGGCCCTGGACGTGCGCCCGGTCTACAAGCGCATCGATACCTGCGCCGCCGAATTCGCCTCGCCCACCGCCTACATGTATTCGACCTATGAAATGCCGTTCGCCGGCCAGGTCGCCGACGAGGCGCGGCCGAGCGACCGCACCAAGGTCGTGATCCTCGGCGGCGGTCCGAACCGGATCGGCCAGGGCATCGAATTCGACTATTGCTGCTGCCATGCCTGTTTCGCGCTCGCCGATGCGGGCTACGAAACCATCATGATCAACTGCAATCCGGAGACGGTGTCGACCGACTACGACACGTCCGACCGGCTCTATTTCGAATCGCTTACCGCCGAGGACGTGATCGAGATCCTCGAGCGCGAACAGAGCCGCGGCACGCTCAAGGGCGTCATCGTGCAGTTCGGCGGCCAGACCCCGCTGAAGCTCGCCCGCGCGCTGGAGGAGGCGCGCATTCCGATCCTCGGCACCTCGCCCGATGCGATCGACCTGGCCGAGGACCGGGACCGGTTCAAGCGCCTGCTCGACAAGCTCGGCCTGAAACAGCCGAAGAATGGCATCGCCTATTCGGTCGAGCAGGCCCGCCTGGTCGCGGCCGAGCTCGACTTCCCGCTGGTGGTGCGCCCGTCCTATGTGCTCGGTGGCCGGGCCATGCAGATCATCCACGAGGAAAGCCAGCTCGGCGACTATCTGCTCGGCACGCTGCCTGAACTGGTGCCCGCCGACGTCAAGGCCCGCTATCCGAACGACAAGACCGGCCAGATCAATACGGTGCTGGGCAAGAATCCGCTCCTGTTCGACCGCTATCTCTCGGACGCGATCGAGGTCGACGTCGACTGCCTTGCCGACGGCAAGACGACCTATGTCGCCGGCATCATGGAGCATATCGAGGAGGCCGGCATCCATTCCGGCGATTCGGCCTGCTCGCTGCCGCCCTATTCGCTGTCGGCCGAGACCATCGCCGAGCTCGAACGGCAGACCAAGGCCATGGCGCTGGCGCTCGACGTCGGCGGCCTGATGAACGTGCAATATGCCCTGAAAGACGGCGAGATCTACGTGCTCGAGGTCAATCCGCGCGCCTCGCGCACCGTTCCCTTCGTCGCCAAAGTGATCGGCGAGCCGATCGCCAAGATCGCTTCGCGCGTCATGGCCGGCGAGAGCCTTGCCTCCTTCGGCCTGGTTCCAAAAACGCTGAAGCATATGGGCGTCAAGGAAGCGGTGTTCCCCTTCGCCCGCTTCCCCGGCGTCGACGTGCTGCTCAGCCCGGAAATGAAGTCGACCGGCGAGGTCATGGGCCTCGACCGTACCTTCCCGGTGGCTTTCGCCAAGAGCCAGCTCGGCGCAGGAACCAAGGTGCCGACCGAAGGAACCGTGTTCGTGTCGGTGCGCGACCAGGACAAGCCGCGCATTCTCGATGCCATCCGGTCGCTGCACGATCTCGGCTTCAAGATCATTGCCACGTCGGGCAACCACCGCTATTTCGCCGAGCAGGGCGTGCCGTCGACCAAGATCAACAAGGTTCTGGAAGGCCGGCCGCATATCGTCGACGCGATCAAGAACGGCGGCGTGCAACTGGTGTTCAACACCACGGAGGGCGCACAGGCGCTCGCCGATTCCCGCTCGCTGCGGCGCGCCGCCCTCTTGCAGAAGGTGCCTTACTACACCACTCTGGCGGGAGCCATTGCGGCCGCGCAGGGCATCAAGGCGTTCCTTGAGGGGGATCTCGAGGTGCACGCGCTGCAAAGCTATTTCGATCGCTCCTGACGCAGTCGGGCGGCAGTCGAAGAAAAAGGCGTTCGCGTCACCAAGGAAGGTTCGCGGGTCGGCGTCCTCGGCCCCGCGGCCTCTTTTTTCGTCATTGAAAGGTCAGGGCGAACATCATGGATAAGATTCCGATGACCGTCGGCGGCTTCGCCAAGCTCGAGGCCGAACTGAAGCAGCGTCAGCAGGTCGAGCGGCCGCGCATCATCGCGGCGATCGCCGAGGCGCGCGCGCACGGCGATCTCTCTGAAAATGCCGAATATCACTCGGCCAAGGAGCAGCAGTCGCATAACGAGGGGCGGATCGTCGAACTCGAAGCGATCATCACCCGCGCCGACGTCATCGATGTCACCAAGCTCTCCGGCGATACCGTCAAGTTCGGCGCGACCGTCAAGCTGATCGATGAGGATACCGAAGAGGAGCGGGTCTGGCAGATCGTCGGCGACAGCGAGGCTGACGCCAAGGCCGGCCGCATCTCGATCTCCTCGCCGCTTGCCCGCGCCCTGATCGGCAAGAAGGCCGGCACGAGCGTCGAGGTGACCACGCCGAAGGGCGCCAAGAGCTACGAAGTGATCGAGGTCAGCTGGGGCTGACCTTCACGAGGCCCGGCCCTTCAGGCCGGGCCTGCTCATTCTGAAAACTGCCGATTTTGTCGCCTCGCGGTGCGAAGTCTCAGGTTGTTGGGGCCGAGACCTGGTGCTGTCGTTCCGGAGGCGGACGAGGAAGAAGATCGACGCCATGCCCATCGCCCCCTTTATTCGTGCCGCGGCCCTTGCCGGAACCGTTGTCCTTGCCGCCGCGGCGCCGGCCTTCGCCCAGGCCGGCGCGACGATCGCGCCGAACTCGCCGGAGACCGGCAGCGCCGATCTGCAGACCTCGATCGTCAAGGCCAATGCCTATACCGCGCTGATGAACCGCACCCTGCGCGCCATCCAGTCCTGGGAGCGCTATCGCAGCTGGGTCGACATGCGCCAGGGGCCGACGGGTCGCGAGCGCTACATTTCCTACGGGCTCTACAGCCTCTACGACGTCGCCGGCGAGATCCGCCGCGCCAGCGAAGCCACCCGGCAGGAGCCGGCCTTTCCCGAGCTCGACCAGACGGTGGCACGCTATATCGAGGCCTATCAGGCGCTGGCGCCGCTGATCAGCCGCGCCGAGCGCTATTACGAGCGCAAGGACTATCGCGACGACAACATGGCGGAAGGGCGCGAGCTGCATATCCGCATGGTGCCGGCCGCTGAGGCCTTCCTGCGCGAGCGGGCGCTGCTCGACGCGCAGATGCGCACCTTCAAGAACGACCTCGACGTGCGCGAACTCGCCGCGATCGAGAAGCGGGAAGGGCGGTCGGCCCGCTGGCAGGTGCGCAACATCGTGATCAGTGCCCGCGCCGTGATGGACGTCATGCCGAGCAACGACCAGCCGGTCGCCGACCTGAAGGCGCTCGATGCCGCCATCAACCAGTATGGTCTGGCGGTGCGCGAGATGGACCGGTTCAAGGAGAACAATCCGTCCGGCGTGCCAATGATCGAGAGCCAGGCGAGCTCGCTGCTCGGCCGCCTGAGAGATTTCCGCGAGAAGCTGACGCGTGCCCGCGGCGACGTCCGGCGCGGCGCGGCTATGGACGCCAATTCGCTCGTCAACAGCTACAACATGATGGTGTCGCTGGCCGACACCGCCATACGCATGGCGCGCTGAGGCCGGCCGACCGGGGACCGGCAGCGCGCCGCTGCCGGCCCGGGGCCGTCACCGGGCGTCGTGGAAGATGATCCCCACCGTGTGGCGCCTGCCGGACCGGATGCGGCTGACGCCATGGCGCAGGTTGACGCGGTAATGGCCCTTCGTGCCCTGGACCGGCCGGTTGTGGACGGCGAAGGCCACGGCATCGCCCTGGGCGAGGGGCACCACCTCGACGCGGCTCTGCATGCGCGGCCGCTGCTCGGTCAACGCGAATTCGCCGCCGGTAAAGTCGCGGCCGGGTTCCGACAGCAGGATCGCGACCTGGATCGGAAAGGCGAGGTCGCCATAGAGGTCCTGATGCAGGCAGTTGAAGTCGCCCGGGACATATTGCAGCAGCAGCGGCGTCGGGCGCATCTGGCCGGCCTCGTGGCAGCGCTTCAGGAATGAGGCGTGGTCGTCGGGATAGCGCTCGTCGAGTCCCATGCGCTCGTTCCAGCCGTTGGCGATGCCGGCAAGGCGCGGATAGAGCGCTGTGCGCAGGTCGCCGATCAGGTCCGGCAGGGGATATCTGAAGTAGCGGTATTCGCCCTTGCCGAAGCCATGCCGCGCCATGACGACATGGCTACGGAAATGGCTCTCGTCGGGATAGAGATCGGCGACGGCACGGCATTCCTCGGGGCTGATGAGCCGCGGCAGAACGGCGCAGCCGAAACCGTCGAGTTCGCGGGTGAGCGACGCCCAGTCGCAGGCGGCGATCCGCGCCTCCGCAGTTGCGGACGGGACTGCGGCGATGGTCGAAACATGCGAGGTCATGGCCAGGCTCCTTCTCTCGGCAAAGGAGTAGGGCGCATCGCGCGGCGGCTAACTCCGGTCCTTGCTGTCAAACCGGAAAATTGCGGGCACGCGCACAAGGCCGGCGCCATGAAAAAGGCCGGGCGTCGCCGCCCGGCCGGTTGTCTCTTCTCACGGGTTCCGCCGGGCGGGCCGGCCTGCCGCTGCTCGCCCTGCCGGGTCAGCCGCCGAGCAGTTGCTTGACCGCCGGAGAGGCCTTGCCGAAATCCATCCGGCCGGCAAAGCGCGCCTTCAGCTCGCCCATCACCTTGCCCATGTCCTTGATGCCGGCGGCGCCGATCTCGGCAATGACGGCCTGGATGGCGGCGCGGGTTTCGGCCTCGTCCATCTGTTGCGGCATGAAGCCGGCAATGACGGCGATCTCGTCATTTTCCTGCGCGGCCAGCTCGGCCCTGCCGCCCTCGGTATAGAGGCGGGCGCTTTCCTGGCGCTGCTTCACCATCTTCTGCAGCAGTTGCAGAATCTCGTCGTCGGGCAACGGGCCCTTGCCGGCACCGCGCGCTTCGATGTCCTTGTCCTTCAGCGCGGCCTGAATCAGCCGGATGGTGGAAAGGCGCACCTTGTCGCCGGCCTTCATCGCGGTCTTCAGCTCGTTCATCAACTGGTCGCGCAGCATGGCGGTCTCCGCTCTTGTCCTTCTGGGCCGCAAGATCCGGGGAAACCGTCGGCGGCTCCTCGCATCATGCACGGGAAGCCGGCGGCCGGCGAACGGCCGAAACGCCTCTCCCGTCGGGCCTAAAGCCCTGAATTGTCTTTCAAATTTTTCCAACGGCGCGGCGTTTGGCGCCGGCCGCAGGGTTGACGGCACGATCGGCCGACCTTAACAGTCTGGCCAGATCCCGCGCCGGGCGAGCCCCGGCGCTCGCGCGCGGACGGTGCCCAGCTTGCCGAGGGCTTTCGGGCCTTCGTCCGGTGCGCTTCAGAACGAGCCTGATAGACGAACCATGACGGACACTCAAGATCACGCTGCCGGGCAGGTGGCAAATGCGGCCGGCTGGATCGAGCCGAAACCGACGGCGCTGCTGGTGCTGGCCGACGGCACGGTCATCGAGGGCTTCGGGCTCGGCGCCCATGGCGAGGCGGCTGGCGAGGTCTGCTTCAACACCGCGATGACGGGCTACGAGGAGATCCTGACCGACCCTTCCTATGCCGGGCAGATCATCACCTTCACCTTCCCGCATATCGGCAATGTCGGCGCCAACGACGAGGATATCGAGACGGTCAACATGGCCGCCGCCTCCGGCGTCCGCGGCGTCGTGCTGAAGGCCGACATCACCGATCCCTCCAACTACCGCTCGACCACCCATCTCGACGCCTGGCTGAAGCGGCGCGGCATTGTCGGCCTCAGCGGCATCGATACGCGCGCGCTGACTGCGCTGATCCGCGACAAGGGCATGCCCAATGCGATGATCGCCCATTCGCCGGACGGCGTGTTCGACGTGCCAGCGCTCAAGGCGAAGGCCGCCGCGCTGCATTCGATGGACGGCCTCGATCTCGTACCCGGCGTCACCTCCAGCCAGCGCTATGGCTGGTCGGAGACGCCCTGGGTCTGGAACGAGGGCTATGGCGAGGCGGGCGAGGCCCGCCACCACGTCGTGGCGCTCGACTACGGCGTCAAGCGCAACATCCTGCGGCTGCTGGTCGATGCCGGCTGCAAGGTGACGGTGATGCCGGCCGACGCCAAGGCCGAGGACGTTCTGGCCCTCAAGCCGGATGGCGTGTTCCTGTCGAACGGCCCGGGCGACCCGGCCGCGACGGGCGACTATGCCGTGCCGGTGATCCAGGCGGTGCTGGAGCGCAGGATCCCGACCTTCGGCATCTGCCTCGGCCACCAGATGCTCGGCCTCGCCGTCGGCGCCAAGACCAAGAAGATGCACCAGGGGCATCACGGCGCGAACCATCCGGTGAAGGATCTCGATACCGGCAAGGTCGAGATCACCTCGATGAACCATGGTTTCGCGGTCGACGAGGCGACGCTGCCGGCCAATGCCCGCGCGACCCATATCAGCCTGTTCGACGGGTCCAATGCCGGCATCGCGCTGACCGACCGGCCGGCCTTCTCGGTGCAATATCACCCGGAGGCGAGCCCTGGCCCGATGGACAGCCACTATCTGTTCGGCCGCTTCGTCGCCATGATGGATGAGGCCAAGAAAGGCTGAACGGCACCGCTTGCCGCGGGTGGCGGCCGCCCGTTCCGCGGCGGCTGCGCGCGGCCTTTCGCGGTGCCGTCAGCGTCCGACTTATCAACTGTATCCACAGGCTGACGTGGAACGTCAGGCCTTGCCGCAGAGGGCCGTAAAGGCCTGCATCCCGCGCATGTGGATGGCGATATATCGCCGCTCTTTCAAGTATTTATGCCTTCGACGCAAAAGCCCGCTCGGTGCGCTTCTGCGCTGCGTCAATTTTGCTGCGGGGCGGCGTGCGGGCGCCGGGCCCGGAGCTGCGGGCGAGCCCCGCCCGCAAGAAAAAATCGCCCTGCCGGGGCACCGGCAGGGCGATGTGTCAGCGGTTGTCCCGCCGGCAGCGACGTCGGAGTCGCGGCTTCTCCCTCTCACATGCGGGCGATCTGCACGCGGCCGACGCCGCGCTGGATCAGGCCGATCTGCCGGGCGACGCCGCGCGAGACGTCGACGATCCGGCCCCGCACGAAGGGGCCGCGGTCGACGACGGTGACGACGGCGGAGCGGCCATTGGAAAGGTTGGTGACCCGGAGGCGCGTTCCGCAAGGCAGGTTGCGGTGCGCCGCGGTCATGGCGTCGGGGTTGTGGCGCTGGCCGCAGGCGGTGCGGCCGGGAAGCTGATACCAGGAGGCAAGTCCGGTGCTGCGGACGTCTGCGGCTTCAGAATATGCGATGGGCATGCAAGCAAATAGGGCGGCGCCAAACGCCACCGAGCGCTTCGAAATAGCCATCAGTGTGGGGCTCTCGTCTCGCGCGGGAAGATCAACTCCGATCCCGCGGATGGGTTTCAGCGGCGCGGGAATATACGCACGCGCCGCCAACGACGAAGCCGCTCGTAAAATTGAAATGAGACGACAATGAGGAGCGATTCGCTAGGTCGCGTCACCTTGAGTCAACTCAAGGTTGCTGTCAGGCCCAGAGCCTTTCGCTCTGTCGATCCTTGTAGAGACCGGCGACATATTCGCCGTAGCCATTGAAGATCTGCGTGGGAATACGCCGGCCTCCGGTGCCGATCAGTTCCTCGTTGGCCTGGCTCCAGCGGGGATGGGCGACGGCGGGGTTCACATTGGCCCAGAAGCCGTATTCGCTGGCCTGCATCTTCTCCCAGAACGAGACCGGCCGTTCGGCGACGAAGCTGATCCGCACGATCGACTTGACTGACTTGAACCCGTATTTCCACGGCACGATGAGGCGCAGCGGCGCGCCGTGCTGGCGCGGCATGGGCTTGCCGTAGATGCCGGTGGCGAGAATGGCGAGGTCATGGGCGGCCTCGTCGATGGCGAGCGCCTCGACATAGGGCCAGGTGAACCAGATCGCCTTCTGGCCAGGCGCCACCTTCGGATCCTCGAAGGTCTCCATGCGCATATACTTGGCCGAACCTTGCGGCTGGACGAGATCGAGAAGCGCGCGGATCGGAAAACCGGTCCAGGGCACGGTCATGCCCCAGGCCTCGACGCAGCGGAAGCGGTAGAGCCGTTCTTCCAGCGGCATGCGCCGGATCAGGCTGTCGACGTCGATCGTCTGCGGCTTTTCGACGAGCCCGTCGATCTTTACCGTCCAGGGGCGGATCGGCAGGGCCTGGGCGGCGCGTGCCACCTGCTTGGACGTGCCGAACTCATAGAAGTTGTTGTAGTTCGACGCGATCTCCGGGGCCGTCAGGTCGCGCTCGACGGTATAGGTGGCGTTGCGGCGGGCCGGATAGAGATCGGCGGTCGGATCCGGCGTGTCGGAGGCGCGCTGGGCGCGCGCCGGGCCGGCAAGGCCCGTCAGCGCGAGACCGGCCGCGGCGCCGATCAGATTGCGGCGATCGAGGAAGAGATGTTCGGGCGTTGCCGCGCTCTCGGGCAGTTCCCAGCCGCGCTTCGATTTGATGAGCATCGAGATCTCCCGTGGCGTAACGTCAAGCCCTATAGAAGCCGGTGCGATACGACAAATCACACTGCGGCGAGAGCCGTTCCCGCCGGAGGCTTCATGTTCGGACCAGCTCTCATTCATCTCATCGGATTGACCGCGGCGATCGTTACGACGCTGTGCTGGATTCCGCAGGCGCTCCAGATCATCCGCACCCGCGACACCCGGGCCATCTCGCTGCCGGCCTATGGCGCCTATTCCGGCGGCATCATGCTGTGGCTGGTCTATGGTATCATGCTCGGCGACCTGCCGCTGATCTTTGCCAATACGATCACGCTCGCGCTGCAGCTCGTCATCGTCGGCCTGAAGCTGCGCTACGGCTGAACCGGCGGCGGTGCCTCCGGCCTCTTCCTTCCCCCGCCGCCGGCGCCTTATTGTCGGGGACGAGCGGTCCGCGTTGGACGGGGCGGGCCGCCATCGCTCCGGCATCCGACAAGGCAGGCAGCATGACCCAGCTTTTCGCCAGCGGCATTGCGGCGCTCGAC
Source organism: bacterium YEK0313 (assembly GCA_000751295.2). Lineage (NCBI taxonomy): Bacteria > bacterium YEK0313. The sequence goes on along the minus strand of CCMO02000001.1, from coordinate 5,077,127 downwards.
CGCTATCTGAGCGCGGATTTTGCGGCCGTTCCCGGCATGTCGTCACGGTTCGCCGCGACCATTTGCGGGCACCTCCTGCGCCGGCAGACGGAGCTCGGCATCCGCGGCGACATCGCCGAGATCGGCACGTTCGAAGGGCGCTTCTTCATCGCCCTGGGGCTTGCGCTCGCGCCGGGCGAGCATGCCTACGGTTTCGACCTGTTCTCCTGGCCCGACGACGGCGTACTCGACCGGTTTCTCGGCCATGCCGCGCGGCACGGCCTGACGCGCGACCGTTTCACGCCGCGGCCGTTCGATACCGGCAAGCTGTCGGCGGCCGAATTCGGCGGCCTGACCGGCGGCCAGCCGCTGCGCTTCCTGCATATCGACGGCGAACATTCGCCCGAGGCGCTCGGCCACGACCTGACGCTCGCCCATGCGAACCTGCATCCGCAGGGCCTGATCTGCCTCGACGACATGCTGCACCCGGGCTATCCGTTCCTGGTGGTCGCCGTGCACGACTATCTGCGGCGACACCAGGACATGCGCCTGATGTGCGTCATCGACCGCGAGGACATCGTCGCGGCGCCGAAATTCCTGATCTGCCGCGCCGACGCCGTGGCGCTCTACGAGACCGACCTGATGCAGCGCTTCGCCGCCCAGCATTTCGTGCTGGGGGGCGATGCGATGGGTCATCATTGCGTTGTCCTGACGCCGGAGCCGCGATTGGCCGACGTCTGACCGGGATCCGGTGCGGTGTCCGGTTCAGCGTCCGCGTGCGGCCTCGAAGGCCGCCGCCACCTTGCCGATGTCCTTTGTCTGCAGGCCGGCCAGGTTGATGCGCCCACTGCGCGCCATGTAGATGCCGTGCTCGCTGCGCAGCCGGTCGATGGCCTCGCCCGAGAGCGGCAGGTTGGAGAACAGGCCGCGCTGGCCGGCTATGGCGGCAAAGGAGGGGGCCGCTGCGGCGAGGCCGCTGCGCATCGCATTGATCCGCTGCATCATGCCGGTCAGCTCCGCACGCCAGGACGCGGTCAGCTCCGGCGTATCGAGAATGATGCGCACCAGCGCCGCGCCGTGATCCGGGGGCATCGACCAGTTGACCCGAGCATGGGCCTCGGCATTGGCCTGGGCCGTGCGGGTCCCGGCGGCATCACCGGCCAGCACGTAGAGCGCGCCGGTGCGGTCGCGGTAGAGGCCGAAATTCTTGTCGCAGGAATAGGAGAGCAGGGCTTCGGGGACGCTTTCGAGCACGAGCCGCAGGCCGCGCGCATCCTCCTCGAGCCCGAGGCCGAGACCCTGATAGGCGAAGTCGACGAACGGCACGAGCCCGCGCTCGGCGACGAGGCGCGCGATCGTCCGCCACTGCTCGATGTCGAGATCAGCGCCGGTCGGGTTGTGGCAGGCGCCGTGCAGCAGAACGAGGTCGCCGGCGGGCGCCGCCGACAGCGCCGCCACCATCTCGTCGAACAGCAGCGTCTGGCTGGCAATGTCGAAATAGCGGTAGGTCTTCACCGTCAGCCCGGCCGCGGCGAGCACCGGGGCATGGTTCGGCCAGGTCGGCGTGCCGACCCAGATGGCCGTGCCGGGCCGGGCCGCGTGGGCGAGCTCGGCGCCGAGGCGCAGGGCGCCGCTGCCGCCGGGTGTCTGCAGGCCGCGCAGGCGGTCGCCGTAGCGGTCGGCCGCGCCGACGATGAACGGCCGCAGCAGTTCGACGAAGCGTGCATCGCCTTCCGGTCCGAGATAGCTCTTGCTCGGCTGGGTTTCGAGGAGATGGCGCTCGGCCGCCTTGATCGCTGCCATGACCGGGGTTGCGCCGGTCTCGTCGCGATAGACGCCGACGCCGAGATCCACCTTGTCGGCGCGAGGGTCTTCGCGGTGCAGCTTGATGAGCTGCAGCAGCGCGTCGGGCGGCTGGTCCTTGAGAAGTTCGAACATCGTGGAATCCTGGCGGGTCTTGGACGTGCGGCTCATGACCGACTTGCCGGATGCCGCGCTCGGCGGCCTATGTAGCATAGCCCGGGCGAAAATGGTGCGCTGGCGAACCATTTCGGCCATGCCGGATCGCTGATCGGGGAGAATGCGTGCGAGGCTCCATGCGAATGACGAGACTGGCCTGGCTGGCCGCTCTGGGATCCGCCGTCCTTGCGCCCGGCAGTCCGGGCTTCGCCCAACTGGCCAACCGTAGCCTGGACGAGGGTTCCCGTGCCGTCTGGAACCGGGTCGAGGGCCCCTATGCCGCCGCGATCTTCCGCCAGGCGCAGCGCATGGATCTGCCCTGCGCCGACGGCAACGGGCAATGTTCGCTCGGACGGCTCGCCGACGAGGTCGAGATCCATGCCTCGAACGAGACGCCCGCGCCGCGTCATGTCATCGCGGCCATTTCCTATAGTGGCGGCGGCAGCGCCGTGATGCGCGAGATCCTGCTGTTCGAGCGGCGGGACGGGGCCTATCGCTGCCGGGCCCGCCTGTCGGGGCTCTACGGCACCGGTCTCAAGGCGACCTTCCAGGGTGCGACGGCCACCTTCCGGGCGCTGACCCTGCGGCCGGACGATGCCCGGTGCTGCCCGCAGGGCGAGACCGTCTACCAGGTCGATCTCGCCAGCGGGCAGGTGCGCTATGTCTCCGGCAACCGGCCGCGCGGCTAGCGACCGCGCGGGCGGATGGTCACGAGCTGGCCGTCGGCCGCGTCGGAGAGCGCCCACAGGGCACCGTCCGGCCCCTGTCTGACATCGCGGAAGCGCTGGCCGAAATCGGTCAGCAGCCGGTGCTGGGCGACGACCCGCTCGCCGTCGAGCTCCATGCGGACGAGCATCTGCCCGGCGAGCGCGCCGGATATCAGATTGCCGCGCCAGGCCGGGAACAGGTCGCCGGTATAGAAGGTGAGCCCCGACGGTGCGATCGAAGGCGTCCAGTGGACGAGCGGCTGCTCGAGGCCGGGCGCCGATCTTGCCCCGCCATTGACCGGCCGGCCGTCGTAATGGGTGCCGTAGGAGATCAGCGGCCAGCCGTAATTGCGGCCGGCGCGCACGACATAGAGGCCGTCGCCGCCGCGCGGCCCGTGATTGGTGATCCACAGTTCGCCGGTCGCGGGGTGGAGCGCGGCGCCCTGGACGTTGCGATGGCCGATCGACCAGACCGCCGGGGCCCAGCCGTCCCGCCCGGCGCCGGGATTGCCGGGGGCGGGCGCGCCGGCGGTGGTGACGCGGGCGATCTTGCCGATCGTATTGGCGGCGTTCTGGCTTTCGTTCGGCAACTGGAATCGCTCGCCCATGGTGACGAACAGGGCGCCGCTGCGATCGAAGACGAGACGCGAGCCGAAATGCAGGCGGCTGGCGAAGGCCGGCTCCTGGCGGAAGATGACCTGACCGGCCTCCAGTCCGGTCGCCGCCTGGTTGAGCCTTGCGCGATAGACCGCGGTGGCATTGGTGTCGCCGCCGCGCCGCTCGGCGAAGCTCAGATAGATCAGCCGGTTTTCGGCAAAGGCGGGGTCGAGCGCGATGTCCAGAAGCCCGCCCTGGCCGGTGGCGGCGACTGCCGGAACGCCCGTCAGGGCCGGGCGCAGGCGGCCGTCGCGCTCGATGAGCCGGAGCCGGCCTGGCCGCTCGGTCACCAGCATGCGGCCGTCGGGCAGGAAGGCGAGGGACCAGGGATGTTCGAGCCCGCGCGCCACCACCTTCACGTCGAGAGCGGTTTCGCCGGCCGGCTGGGCCTTGGCCGGCATGCCGGCCAAGGCCAGAAGGACGGCGAGAAGGATGAGGCGCATGGCAGTCTCCGCATGGAGGCTGACCCTGGCACCGCGCCGGCCCCGAGCTCGGCGCCGTGGTGCGGCCGATCAGGCCGGGACGCTCGGGTCCTTGCCGCGATTGCCGCCGCCGGTTCCCCGGCGCAGCACATGGACGAGCAGGCCCGAAAAACCGATCAGCGCGATCAGCACCGTGCCGGACATGACCAGGGTCTCCGGATCGGCGCCGTCCTCAAAGGTCTCGGGGTCGACGAACTCGGTGGACAGGAAGAAGGCGGCAACCGCCAGTGCGACCAGGAGGGCGATCACCACCAGCGCCGAGACGATGGTCGGAACGCGCGGGCGCGCCTGCGGAAAGCCGCGGCGGCCAGGTCGTCGTAGCAGCACATGCGCAGTACGAGGCATGAAGCGTTCTCCGTCGATCCGCCAGGCAGGCACGAATGCGGGGCCGATGTCGGTGCTCGGACGATGCCACTCAACCGTGTCGATGCGAGCCGCCCCGAACCCAACCTTCCCCGGCAGGGCAGTCCTCGCGCTCAACAATGACAGTGCGACGATCATTGCAGGCAAAATTGCGGCGCAGGGTCACGTCTGCGTGAAAATCTTAATGAGAGAAACATTTCGAAACCATGAACCCGGCCTTAACCTTGATGATCCGACAATGGAGCTCCGACATCTTGTGGTGCTCCGAGGTCCGGCATGTCCCGAATAGTGCTTTTTCTGGTCGCCGCCGGGGCCGTGGTGCTGGCGCAGTTCGCCGACCGGCGCACGGCGCATCTGCCGGGAGCGGAGAGCCTCGCGGCCCGCCAGCAGGCCGCCGACGATGCCATCGTCACCGGTGCGATCCGCCGCCAGTTGCGCTGATCCGGCCCGGGTCACCGCACGGCGCCGCGGCTTCCGACCGGCAAGTCCCGGCGCTTAAATTCGCTGCAGCGCGAGACTGCGCCCTTGCATCGCCTCCGCCACGGCGCGAGCATCGGCTTTGCGCGAGGTGCACGAAAAAGACCCTCCGTCCGTCCCGTCACTTCCGGGTCGACTTTCTCGCCCGGGCTCGAACGACGAGGAAAGTGCCATGGGTGAAGCAGGCGGCAGAAGGGCTGCGGGTCCCCGGTGCATCGCGCTGGTGGGCCCGTTCCAGAGCGGCAAGACCACGCTGCTCGAAGCGATCCTGGAGCGGACCGGCGTCCTGCAGCGCATGGGATCGGTCGACAGCGGCACGACGGTCGCCGATGCCAGCAGCGAGGCCCGCCAGTTCAAGATGAGCGTCGAAGGCAGCATCGCCACGACGAGCTTCATGGGCGAGGCCTTCACCTTCATCGACTGCCCCGGCTCGGTCGACTTCCTGCATGAAATGCGCAATGTGGTTCCGGCCGTCGACGCGGCCGTCGTCGTCTGCGAAGCCGACGAGAAGAAGGTCCCGGCGCTCGGCGTGATCCTGCGCGAGCTCGAAGACCGCGGCATTCCCCGTCTCCTGTTCATCAACAAGATCGACAAGGCCGACAAGCGCATCCGCGAGACGCTGACGACGTTGCGGCCGGCCTCGCGCGTGCCGCTGCTGCTGCGGCAGATCCCGATCTGGTCGAACGGCATCGTCTCGGGTTTCGTCGATCTCGCGCTTGAACGGGCCTTCGTCTATCGCGAGCACGCCGCGTCAATGGTCGTGCCGCTCGACGGCGACGATCTGACGCGCAACCGCGACGCACGCTTTTCCATGCTCGAGACGCTCGCCGATCACGACGACGAATTGATGGAGGCGCTGCTCACCGACCTCGAGCCGCCGCGCGACAAGGTCTTCGACGATCTCGGCCGCGAGCTGCGCGACGGCCTGGTCTGCCCGGTCCTGTTCGGTTCGGCGACCCGGACCAATGGCGTGCTGCGGCTCCTGAAGACGCTGCGCCACGACGTTCCGGACGTCAGCGAGGCGGCCGCCCGGCTCGGGGTCAAGGACGGCGAGACGGTCGCCCATGTGATGAAGACCGTGCACACCGCCCATGGCGGCAAGCTGTCGGTGTCGCGCGTGCTGGCGGGCACGATCGGCGACGGCGCGATGCTGACCGGCTCCTCGGGACAGACCGAACGGACCTCAGGCCTCTTCCGGATGTTCGGGGCGAGCCTTGAAAAGGTGAGCGAGGCCAAGGCGGGCGACACGGTCGCCTTCGGCAAGCTCGACCATGTCGAGACCGGCGACGCCGTCACCACGGCCAAGACGCCGCGCTCGCGGCTCGCCGAGGCCGCCGCGCCGCAGCCGGTCCTGTCGACCGCGCTTTCGGCCAAGGACCGCAAGGACGACGTCAAGCTCGGCCTGACGCTCGCCAAGCTGCACGACGAGGACCCGTCCCTGTCGGTCAGCCATGTCGGCGAGACCTCGGAAATGGTGCTGGCCGGGCAGGGCGAGATGCATCTGCGCGTGGCGGTGGCCAAGCTCGCCAATCGCTACGGCATCGCGGTCAATCAGGTGAAGCCGGGAGTCGGCTACCGGGAGACCATCAAGAAGAGCGCCACCGGGGTGCGCGGCCGGCACCGCAAGCAGTCGGGCGGCCATGGCCAGTTCGGCGACGTGGTCATCGATGTCCGGCCGCTGCCGCGCGGCGAGGGCTTCGTCTTCACCGACACGATCACCGGCGGCGTCGTGCCCAAGCAATATATCCCGGCGGTCAGGGACGGCATCGAGGACACGATCAGGAAGGGGCCGCTCGGCTTCCCGGTGGTCGACATTGCGGTGACGCTCACCGATGGCAGCTATCACACCGTCGATTCCTCGGACATGGCGTTCCAGCAGGCCGGGCGCATCGCCATCCAGGAGGCCCTGCCGGCCTGCCACGCCGTGCTGCTGGAGCCAATCCACCGGGTCGAGATCGCCGTGCCCTCGGAAGCGACCGCCAAGATCAACGCCATCGTGTCCGGGCGGCGGGGCCAGATCCTGGGCTTCGACGGCCGCGAAGGCTGGCAGGGCTGGGACGTGGTGGCGGCGCTGATGCCGGAATCGGAGATCGGCGACCTGATCGTCGATATCCGCTCGGTGACGGCGGGGGTCGGCACCTTCACCTCGCGGTTCGATCATCTGGCCGAACTGACCGGGCGCGAAGCGGACAAGATCGTCCAGGCACGTGCGGCGGCCTGACGCAGTATCGGCGGCCGACAAAAAAGAAAGCCGAGCTGAACAGCCCGGCTTTGTTGAGTTTCGGCCGCTGATGCGAGGCATCTCGCGGCCGCCTTCCAGAGGGGAACGCCGACGGCGACTTGGGACACAGGGAGGAAGTGTTCCGTAACACCGTCGACACCTGGAACATGGCGCGAACCTGTGCAGCGCACAACCAGGATGGGCGCATGGCAGGGGGCCCAATGCCGCACGCCTCGCCATCATGCCCAAAAAGCGGGCCGATCCGGTCATAACCGCCGATGCCCCGACACAGGTTGTGCATCGCGACCGGTCGCGTGTGGATAATCGTGACGGAGCAATTGCGGAAAGATGACGAATCCAAGATCGGTTGCGGGGTCAGTAGGCAGCGCCTTCATCCTGCGTTAGGGTCTGGTCAAGGATCGATTCGGTCAGCCGAATCAAACGGTTGGCGGCGGCAGCGCCGACGGCCCGGAAACGGTCCTCCTGTCCAGTTGCGTCCGTCGCGTCTGTCCGACAACCGAGCGAACCGCACGGGGGCGGAATGTCCTTGATCGACCTTGAGACCACCGATCGCCAAGTCAATCCTGTCGATCTCGTGGAAAATCTGGCGGCACTGAACGACTGGTCGTTCGATCGCTCCGCCGACGACGAAATCACCATTTCCGTGAGCGGGCGCTGGGGCGACTACCATGCCTCCTTCACCTGGATGGATGATATCGAATCGCTGCACCTGGCCTGCGCCTTCGATCTCAAGGTGCCGGACCGGCGGCGGGCCGAGGTCAAGGACCTGGTCCAGCTGATCAACGAGCAGCTCTGGCTCGGGCACTTCGACCTCTGGCCGCAGGAAGGCGTGGTGATGTTCCGCCATGGCCTGCTGCTCGCCGGCGGGGCGGAGGCCTCCGGCCGGCAGTGCGAGGCGCAGCTCGATGCGGCGATCGAAGCCTGCGACCGCTACTACCAGGCTTTCCAGTTCGTCGTCTGGGCGGGCAAGAGCGCGCGCGAGGCTATGGACTCGGCTCTGTTCGAGACGGTCGGCGAGGCGTGACATCAAGCCTCAAGGCAGGTAACGCTCAGGCGCGTGCTCGCCGCACCGCCTGAACGAGCCCATGCCCTTGAGGTTGCCATGTCGAACCCGTCGCCTTCCGACCAGCGCGAGACGGAGCGTCCACTCCAATCCTTCACGGGCCATCTGGTGCTCGTCGGCGCCGGCCAGATGGGCGGCGCGCTGCTGGCCGGCTGGTTCCGGCTGGGGCTGGACCCGAGCCGCGTGACCGTCATCGATCCGCGTCCCTCCGACACGATCAGGACGCTGCTCGCGGCCCATCCGACGGCCATCAATCCGCAGGCGGCCGCGCCCGCTGACGTCATGGTGCTGGCGATCAAGCCGCAAATGGCCGACGAGGTCATGCCGCAGGTCAAGCATCTCGTCATCGACACCACCGTCGTCGTCTCGGTCATGGCCGGCAAGACGATCGCCCGCATGGAGGAGGTGTTCGGTGCCGGCACGGCGATCGTGCGCACCATTCCGAACACGCCCGCGGCGGTTGGCCGCGGCATCACGGGGGCCGCGGCGAATGGCCACGTCACCGCAGCCCAGCGCGCCCTGGTCGATACGCTGCTCAGCGCCGTCGGCTCCGCCGAATGGCTGGAGCGCGAGGACTGGATCGACGCCGTGACCGCCGTCTCCGGCTCGGGCCCGGCCTATGTGTTCCTCATCGCCGAGACGCTGGCGCGCGCCGGCGTGGCCGCGGGCCTGCCGGCCGATCTGGCCGCGCGCCTGGCCCGCGCGACCGTCGAGGGAGCCGGCGAGCTGCTCTACCGCTCGCCCGGCATCCCGCCGGCGACGCTCCGGCAGAACGTCACCTCGCCGAACGGCACGACCCATGCGGCGCTGCAGGTGCTCATGGCTTCCGACGGCGTCGCCCCGCTGTTCGAGGCTGCGGTCGCCGCGGCGGCAAAACGGTCGCGGGAACTGGCGGGCTGAACCGCCAGGGCTTATGTCGGGGGCGGATCGGCCGGGGCAGAGGCCGCCGGCCGCGGATCTTCAGGTGTCAGTGACGGGAGGATCGTATGGCCAAGACTTCCAAGACGACCGGAGCCGAACCGCCGCGCGAGGCGGTCATCGCGGCGTTCATGGCGCTGCTCGCCGAAAAGCCGCTGCGGGAAATCGGCCTTGCCGAGATCGCAGAGAAGGCCGGGCTGTCGCTGGCGGCCCTGCGGCAGGCCTTCGGCTCGAAGTTCGAGATCATTGCCGCCTTCGTGAAAGACATCGACACGGCCGTGCTCGAGGGCATCGACGCGGACCTCAAGGATCAGCCGGTCAAGGAAAAGCTCTTCGATCTGCTGATGCGCCGGCTCGACCTGCTCGGCCCGCACAAGGCCGCGGTCGCCGCGCTGGCCCGCGCCGCCCGGCAGGACGGCGCGCTCGCCATGGGGCTGAACCGCCTGGCGGTGCGCTCGCATCAATGGATGCTGGCCGCGGCCGGCGTCGAAACCGGCGGCCCGGGCGGCGCGCTCAAGGCGCAGGGCATGGCGGCGATCTTCGCGCGGGTCGTCAGGGTCTGGCTCGACGATGACGACCCGGCTCTCGCCCGCACCATGAAGGCCCTGGACGAAGGACTTGCGCGCGCCGGCCGCGCGGCGCAGACCCTCGACACGGTCGAGCGGCTGACCGCGCCGCTCAGGTCGCTGTTCTGCGCACCCCGCAGCTTCTGCCCGTCGCGCGGGCGCGACGAGCGCCGTGAAACCCGGCCGGGCAGCTGGCGGGGCGACGATTTCCGCGATCCGCATGTGACGCCGGTCTGAAGGTTTGGAAAAAGCATGAGCAGCAGCGCGCCGGCCGGCCCGATCACCTTCGACGATTTCCTGAAGGTCGACATCCGGGTCGGCCGCATCGTCGAGGCCGAACCCTATCCGGAAGCGCGCAAGCCGGCCTTCAAGCTGGTGATCGATTTCGGCGAGGAGATCGGGCGGAAGAAGTCGTCCGTCCAGATTACGCGCCATTATGCGCCGGAAACCCTGATCGGCCGCCAGGTGCTGGCGGTGGTGAACTTTCCGCCGCGCCAGATCGGCAAGTTCATGTCGGAAGTGCTGACGCTCGGCATACCCGATGGCACGGGCGAGGTGGTGCTGCTGGCCCCGGAACGCGAGGTGCCGATCGGCGGCCGCCTCTACTGACGAAAAAGCCGGGCGCGTGGCCCGGCCTCTTCAGGAGCGGATGCGGCTGGCGCCCCGGTCAGTTCGCCTTCGGGCTGACCTCGGCCGTATAGTCTTCCATGATGGTCTTCGACATGTTGCCGGGCGTGAACCGGTAGGGGCCGATCTCGGCCACCGGCGTCACCTCGGCGGCGGTGCCGGTGATGAAGCACTCGTTGAAGCTCGACAGCTCCTCCGGCATGATCCGCCGCTCGATCACCTCGAAGCCGCGCTTCTTGCACAGGTCGATCACGGTGCGCCGGGTGATGCCGTCCAGGAAGCAGTCCGCCAGGGGCGTATGAACCTGGCCGTCCTTGATGAAGAAGACATTGGCCCCGGTGCATTCGGCGACACGGCCCTGCCAGTCGAGCATCAGCGCGTCGGCATAACCCTTCTTCTCCGCCCGGTGCTTGGAAATGGTGCAGATCATGTAGAGGCCGGCCGCCTTGGAGGTCGACGGTGCGGTGGCCGGGTCCGGCCGACGGTAGTCAGCCATGTCGAGGCGGATGCCCTTCATCTTGGTCGCCGGGTCGAAATAGCTCGGCCAGACCCAGCTCGCGATGGCGAGGTGAATGGTGTTCTGCTGCGCCGAGACGCCCATCATTTCCGAGCCGCGCCAGGCGACCGGGCGGATATAGGCATCGGTCTGGCCGTTGGCCTTCAGCACCTCGGCCTTGGCCGCATCGATCTCGGCGACCGAGAACGGCACCTCGAAATCCAGCAGCTCGGCCGACCGGCGCAGGCGCTCGGAATGTTCGGTCGACTTGTAGATGACGCCGCCATAGGCGCGCTCGCCTTCGAAGACGCAGGAGCCATAGTGCAGGCCGTGGGTGAGGACATGGATCTGGGCTTCGCGCCAGGGAACCAGCTTGCCGTCCATCCAGATGAAACCGTCGCGGTCATGGAACGGGATCAGGCTCATGAAACTATCCTCCTGCCGTACCGGAGCAGCGACGGCCAGATTGTGGTTTTGCGAAGCGCTTCGGGTCCAGCTAACCTTGGGATGCAGGCATCATCGCAAGCGCAACGATTCTCACCACGGTCAGCAGCCGATTTGGTACGATCGTATCGTGAATGCGGGCAAATGAGTAACAATCGGCATCGAATATGTCAACATGGCTGACATAAATGTCTCTCCGGCGTCACGCCGCCCCTCCTCGACCGCTCCGGGCGCGAGCTCCGAAACGGTCGTGCGCGAGCCCGCCTACGATCTGATCGAACTGATGTTCTTCGCCTATCGCGACTTCGTGGGCGATCCCGACCACGTGCTCGAGCGCTACAGTTTCGGCCGCGCGCATCACCGGGTGCTGCATTTCGTCAACCGCCATCCGGAGATCCGCGTGGCCGATCTCCTGGATATCCTGAAGATCACCAAGCAGAGCCTGGCGCGCGTGCTGCGCGAGCTGGTCGAGCAGGGCTTCATCGTCCAGAAGGAAGGCTTGGCCGACCGGCGGCAGCGGCTGCTTACCGTGACCGACAAGGGGCGGGCCCTGGCGCTCGAACTTTCCCGCCTGCAGACGGAGCGCATCGCGCGCGCGATTGCCGGGTCGGGCACCTCGCGCGATGCCGCCGTGCGCTTCCTGTTCGCCATGATCGATCCAGAAGCGCGCGAGGACGTCACGCGGCTGATCACCAAGGCCGATCATGGCCCGGCCCGGCCGAGGGAGCGCTGAACCATGACGCCGGCCAAGGCCCTGCCCGACGATGCCCACCACCTGCTGGTCGTCGACGACGACCGGGTGATCCGCCAGACGCTGGCGCGCTATCTCAACAATAACGGCTATCGGGTGACGACGGCCGAACATGCGGGAGCGGCGCGCGCCCGGCTCGACGCGCTCACCTTCGACCTGCTCATCCTCGACGTGATGATGCCCGGCGAGACCGGCTTCGATCTCGCCCGGGCGATCCGGGCCGGCAAGACCGAGCAGGCGCCGGCGGTGCCGATCCTGATGCTGACCGCCAGGTCCGAGCCGTCAGACCGGATCACCGGCCTGGAGATCGGCGCCGACGACTACCTGCCGAAACCGTTCGAGCCACGCGAGCTGCTGCTCAGGATCGGCGGCATCCTGCGCCGGGCGCTGCCGACGCCGCAGCCGGTGGTCGAATCCGTGCGGTTCGGGGACTTCCACTTCCATCTCGGCCGGCTTGAGCTGAAGCGCGGCGAGGAGGTCATCCGCCTGACCGACCGCGAGAAGGAGATGCTGCGGGTGCTGGCGGTGAAGCCGGGCGAAACCGTGCCGCGCTTCGATCTCGCCGCGCCGGGCGGCGACATCAACGAGCGCACCGTCGACGTCCAGGTGAACCGGCTCAGGCGCAAGATCGAGGTCAATCCGGCCAATCCGGTCTATCTGCAGACCGTGCGCGGCATCGGCTACCGCCTGATCGCGGCGCCCTGAGCCGCGAAACAGGACGCCTCTGACGCAGCGTCAGGTTGAAACAGCGCCTGATGATGATCCCGCGCGGGTGATATTCCCTCGAGGGTCTGCGATGAGCGACGATACCAATAATGACTGGTCCGTTCCGGCCGATGCGTCGTCCGACAGCACGGTCGCCGGCGACAGCGAGACCAGCACCGAACAGGTCGGCTTCTTCCAGCGGCTGATGCAGTCGCTGGCCGGCATCCTCATCGGACTCGTTCTCGCCGCCGCGACCGTCTATGGCCTGTTCTGGAACGAGGGCAGGGCGATCGGCACGACGCGCGCCCTCAACGAGGGCGCGACGGTTGCGGTCACGGTGCCCGCGACCCGGGTCGACCCGGCCAACGAGAACCGGCTCGTTCATCTCAACGGCCAGATGGCGGCGGGCGCGCCGCTCGCCGACCGGGACTTCCGGGTGGAGGCGCGCGGCCTGAGGCTGGTGCGCCGCGTCGAGATGTATCAGTGGAAAGAAGACCAGAAGACCGAGAGCCGCAGCAATGTCGGCGGCTCCCAGACGCGCACGACGACCACCACCTATGAGCGGGTCTGGTCGGATCGCCCGATCGATTCCACAAGGTTCCGGCAGCGCGATGGCCATGCCAATCCGGCCATGCCGGTGACCGGCCGCACCGAAACCGCCAGCGACGCGCGGATCGGCCAGTTCCGTGCCGACCGCCCGGTGCTCGATCTCTTCGGCCGCAGCGCCGAGCGCAGCCTCGCCCTCAGTGCCGAGGCGATGGCGCCGTTCGTCGCCAGGTTCGGGCAGCGCGCGCGCCTCGTCGACGGCGCGGTCTATGTCGGCGACGATCCGCAGGCGCCGCGGATCGGCGACCTGCGCATCAGCTATTCGATCCTGCCCGAGGGGCCGGTGAGCGTTGCCGGCCGCCAGATCGGCGACGGGCTCTCGCCCTATGTCGCGCGCAACGGGCGGGAGGTCTTTCTCGGCGAGACCGGCACCAAGGCGGCGGACGTGCTCTTCGCCCATGCGCACGAGACCAACAGCCTGATCACCTGGACCCTGAGGGGAGCGGCATTCCTGGTCATGTGGATCGGCTGGTTCCTGGTGCTCAGGCCGTTCGTCGTGCTCGCCGACGTCATTCCGATCCTCGGCAGCGTGATGGCCGCAGGCGCCGGCCTGGTCGCGCTGGCGCTGACGCTCGTCACCTATCTGCCGGCCATCGCGATCGCCTGGTTCTGGCACCGGCCGGTCATGTCGATCCTGCTGGCGGCGGCCGGACTTGCCGGGTTCGTCGGGCTTCGCTTCATCGGCCAGCAGCGGCGCGCGGCACGGGCCACGGCCACGCCGGAAGCCGGCCAATGGCAGCCCTACCCGCAAACCGGGCCGATGGCACAGGCGCCGTCAGCCGGGCCGGCCTATCCGCAGCCGGCGGGCGGCATGGCCGCCCAGCCGTCCTTCCTCAACATCCCCGCTTCGCTCGGCGGGCGCGGCACGCCGTCCTGAACTGCCGCCGTCAGGGGATGAGGATGATCGAACCGGTCGTCTTGCGGCCGGTCAGATCGGCATGGGCCTGGGCCACCTGCTTCAGGGGGTATTCCTTCGGCTTCTGGATCTTGACCGTGCCGCTCGCCACCGCCTCGAAGACGTCCTTGGCATTGGCGAGGAGTTCCTTGCGGGTGGCGACATAGTGGAACAGCGTCGGCCGCGTCAGCGAGGCTGACTTGGCGGAGAGGGCGCCGGGAGCGATCGGGTCGGGCGCGCCGGAGGCCGCGCCGAACAGCACCAGGTGGCCGCGCATGGCAAGGCATTCCAGCGATTTGAGGAACGTGTCCTTGCCGACGCCGTCATAGACGACCTGCACGCCCTTGCCGCCGGTGATTTCCTTCACCCGGGCGACAAAATCCTCCTGGGTGTAGAGAATCGGATACTGGCAGCCGTTCTTCTTGGCGAGCGCCGCCTTTTCCGGCGTCGAGGTGGTGCCGATGACGATGGCGCCGAGCGCCTTGGCCCATTGGCACAGCCACAGCCCCATGCCGCCCGCAGCGGCATGGACCAGGACATAGTCGCCCTTCTTGACGTGATAGGTCTGCTTCAGCAGGTAGCGGGCGGTCATGCCCTGCAGCATGATGGCCGCGGCGGTCTTGTCGTCGATCGTCTTGGGCAGCTTGACGAGGTTCGCGGCCGGGAACAGCCGCTTCTCGGCATAGGCGCCCGGCGGGCCGCCGGCATAGGCGACGCGGTCGCCGACCTTCACCTCGGTCACCCCCTGGCCGATCGCCTCGACGACGCCGGCGGCTTCCATGCCGATGCCGTGCGGCAGGCTCGGCATGGCATAGACGCCGGTGCGCTGGTAGATATCGATGAAGTTCACGCCGATGGCGGTCTGTCTGACATAGGCTTCGCCCGGCCCCGGCGGCTTCAGCGACACGTCCTCGTAGACCATGGCCTCGGGACCACCGGGCTTATGGATACGCACCGCCTTGACCATGTCGGCTCCTCGCTCTGACGTTGTCGTTCTCGTTTCGGAACGCGCTGATTCCTCTGGCGCCGATCAAAACAATCGATTTCGCCGGTTCGTTGTAATGCGATTTGCACAATGGCGTCGATATGCCGCACGCGTCGCGGTGCGGTCAAATCACTGCGCGCTGAGCGTGGCCTGCTAATTCAGGCGTGGTCAGCCACGGTTCATCCTCGCCGCGCTATCGGCCCGGTGCCTCGCGGTGATCCGGTGCGAGGCACGACACTTGCGAAGCGAGGGCCGAGGTAGCCCATGTTGTCCCGACGCGAGACCCTTTTCACGGCCTTGAAGGCCGCCTGCGGCATTTCCGTGGGCGCGGCGTCTCCTTTGGGGACGCTTTTGGCCGGCGCGGCCGCCGCCGAGACGCCGGCGCGCCCGCCGCGCGAATGGGCCGTGCCGTTCGGCGCCGCGCTGCGCGACGGCCCACTGGCGAACGAAGCCGACTACCGGGCGTCCGTCGCTCGCCATTGCGCCCAGGTGGTGGGCGAAGGCGGCCTCAAATGGTTCGACCTCAGGCCGGCCCGCGACCGGTTCGTCTTCGACCAGCCGGACAAGCAGCTGGAATTTGCCCGCGCCAACGGGCTCGAACTGCGCGGGCATACGCTCGTCTGGGCCGAGGTCATGCCGGACTGGACCCGGACGATCAGCCAGGGCGAGGCCGAAGCCGAGCTGACCCGCCACATCGAGACGGTCATGAGCCGCTATCGCGGCAAGATCCACAGCTGGGACGTGGTCAACGAGCCGATCGCCAACGATCCGGCGAGCCGCACCCATCTGCGCCCCTCGATCTGGCAGCAGCGCCTTGGTGAAGGCCATATCGCCCTGGCGCTGCGGACCGCCGCGCGCACCGATCCGCAGGCCAGGCTCATCATCAACGAATACGACATCGAATTCGTCGGCGACCGGTTCAAGCGCAAGCGCGAAGCCTTCCTCAGGCTGATCCGCGACCTGAAACTGCGCAATGTGCCGCTGCACGGCATCGGCCTGCAGGGACATCTGCGCGCCGACCTGCCGGTCGACCGCGACGCGCTGTCGGCCTTCGTCGCGGAAATGCGCTCGCTCGACCTCGACGTGCTGGTGACGGAGCTCGACGTCGTGGACGACAAGCTGCCGGCGGCGACCGATCTGCGTGACATGATGGTGGCGGCCAAGGCCTACGAATATCTGGATGCGATCCAGGCGGCGGCGCGCCCTGCGGCCGTGCTCAGCTGGGGCATCACCGACAAATACACCTGGGTGCC
Source organism: bacterium YEK0313 (assembly GCA_000751295.2). Classification (NCBI taxonomy): domain Bacteria; species bacterium YEK0313. Next base: position 5,060,952 of record CCMO02000001.1, on the reverse strand, counting down.
GATGTACTTCAAACGATCCGACGGGCTGCCGAACCGGCCGCTGCCGCTCGACGAGGCCTATCGCCCGAAACCCCTGATGCGCGTTCTCGAACATTTCTGCGGGGCCCGGCGCTGATGCTGATCCGCCAGACATCGACCTATATGATCGCGCACGGCACGTCGGCGGCCTTCGGCTTCCTGTCGGTGATCCTGTTCACCCGGCTGCTGACGCCGACCGAATATGGGTTCTATGTCGTCGGCATGGGCATAGCCGGCATCGTCTCGGCCCTGGTCTTCACCTGGGTGCGGCTGTCGGTGCTGCGCTTCGAATCCGAGGGCGATGCGGTCGACATCCGCCTCACCGCCCTTGCCGCCTATGCCGTTTCGGTGGCGGCGACGCCGATCGTCTTCGCGATCACGGTGCTGGCGCTCGGCGTGCCGTTCGAGCGGGCCGCGGCGGCCGTCGTGCTGGCCGTGTCGCTCGGCCTGTTCGAGCTGGGCCAGGAGATTCTGCGCGCGCGGCTCGATGCCGGGTCCTATATGCGCGCGGCGGTTCTGCGGGCCGTGGTCACCATCGGCCTGTCGCTCGCCATGGTCCATCTCGGCTATGGCGGCCTCGGTCTCGTCATCGGCGTCGCCGGCGGCTATCTCCTGACCTCGGTGGTCTTTTCCGGGGCGGTCTGGCGCGGGCCGCGCAAGCCGTTCAACCGCGACGTATTCTCGCAGATGCTGCGCTTCGGCGTGCCGATGGCGCTGTCGGGCGGCGTGTTCGCGCTGCATTCGGCGCTGGACAGGCTGCTGGTCGCCTATCTCCTGGGCGACCATGCCGCCGGCGTCTATGGCGCGGCGGCCGATCTGACGCGCCAGATCATCCTGTTCCCGGCGCTCTCCGTGGCGTCCGCCGTCGTGCCGCTGGCAATCCGCTCGCTGGCCGAGGACGGCCCGGCGGCGGCCGATGCGCATCTGACGCGCAGCGGCGAACTGCTGCTTGCGGTGGTCATGCCGGCCGTAGTCGGCCTCGCCATTGTCGCCCCGCATCTTGCGGCGCTGATCCTCGGCCCGGAATTCCGCGTGACCGCCGCGGAACTGATCCCGATCCTGGTCTTCGCCTGGCTGTTCCAGACGATCTCGCAGCAATTCGTGCAGGTCAGCTTCCATCTCGCCAAGAAGCCGCGCCTGATGGTGCTGCACGGCGCGGCGATCCTGATCGTCAATGTCGTGGCCATGCTGGTGCTGGTCCGGCCCTTCGGGCTGAAGGGAGCGGCCGCCTCGCTGGTGCTGGCGGAAGCGGCCGGCGTCGTCGTCGGCTACCTCCTGTCGCGACAGGCCCATCCCTTGCCCTTCGCCTGGCAGCCGATCGCCAAGGTGGTCGTCGCCGTGGTCGCCATGGCCGTGCCGACGGCGCTGATCGAGTGGCGCGGCGCCGACGAGAGCATTGTCGGCCTTGCGACCAGCATCGTCACCGGCGTCGTCATCTATGCGGCGGCGGCCTTCGCCATCGATCTCGCCGGCGTGCGCGGGGCCCTCATGGGGCAGATCGCCGAGCTCAGGCAGCGCCGCGCCGATGCGGGTCCGCGGCGCCGGTTGATCTGACCGCGCGCCCAGTGGGGCCGCCTCGGGGAGCAGAGTGGCCGGCCGCCCGAATCGCCTGGCGGACCGGGGCGGCACTGCGCGGCCAGGTTTTGCTTCCCCACGCGGCAGGCCGCCTCCCGGTTGCGTCCGGATCCGCGCCCGCGGGCCCGTGGCCGGCTCCCCGACAGCCCTTAATTCCGCGTCCAACGAGACTTATCCCGTTGATAGGCAGGACTATTTCGCCGTTCGCCGATGTTTCGGGCGATCGGCTCAGGCGTTGAAAAAAGCCCGACGATTTACCTCCTGTTAACCACCCGGCCATACACCGGGTGAACTCAAAATTTACCAAGATGACCGCCGTGTTAACCCAACCCCGGCCCATTCGCCTCAAGGGGCGCAGCTTCCTTGCGCTTGCCCTGACCCCCGAGCTGCCCGTCGAGGACTGGCTGGCCCGGCTCGACGATCTCGCGTCCCGGTCCGCCGGCTTCTTCATGCGACGCCCGGTCGTGCTCGATATCAGCGAGCTCGACATCAGCCGCGCGGAGTTGCACGACCTCGTCGGCAAGCTCTCGGCGCGCAGCGTACGGATCATGGGCATCGAAGGCGCCCGGCCGTCGCTGCTCGACGCCGACCTGCCGCCCGCGATGATCGATGGCCGTCCGGCCGCCGATTTCGAGGCGCCGGCGGCAGAAGCGAGCGTCAGGCCGCAGGCGGTCGAAAGCGTCGTGGCCGCCGTCCAGCAGCCGGTCAAGGCCGCGCCGTCGGTCATCATCACCCAGCCGGTGCGCTCGGGACAGTCGATCTTCGCCGAGGGCGACGTGACCATCGTCGGCTCGGTGGCATCGGGCGCGGAGGTCATCGCCGGCGGCTCGATCCATGTCTACGGGACGCTGCGCGGGCGGGCCATGGCCGGCACGATGGGCAATGCCGCCGCACGCATCTTCTGCCGCAAGCTCGAAGCCGAGCTGATCGCTATCGACGGTTACTACAAGACGGCCGAGGACATGGAGCCGGGACTGCGCGGCAAGGCGGTCCAGATCTGGCTCGAGGACGAAACATTCAAGGTGGCATCACTCGCCTGAGCCGACGGCGTGTCCATCAACAGGAGAGCTCAATGGGCAAGGTAATCGTGGTCACATCAGGCAAGGGCGGCGTCGGCAAGACGACCTCTTCCGCCGCGCTGGGCGCTGCCCTTGCGCAGAACGGCGAGAAGGTCGTGGTGGTCGACTTCGACGTCGGCCTGCGCAATCTCGATCTCGTCATGGGCGCCGAGCGGCGCGTGGTCTATGACCTCGTCAACGTGATCCAGGGCGAAGCCAAGCTCACCCAGGCGCTGATCCGCGACAAACGGCTCGAGAGCCTCTACCTGCTGCCGGCCTCGCAGACCCGCGACAAGGACAATCTGACGCCGGAAGGCGTCGAGACGGTCATCGGCGCGCTGAAGAACGCCTTCGACTGGGTTGTCTGCGACAGCCCCGCCGGCATCGAGCGCGGCGCGACGCTTGCCATGCGCCATGCCGACATCGCCATCGTCGTCACCAATCCCGAAGTCTCGTCGGTGCGCGATTCGGATCGCATCATCGGCCTGCTCGATTCCAAGACGCTGAAGGCTGAGAATGGCGAGCGCGTCGAGAAGCATCTGCTGCTCACCCGCTACGACCCCGAGCGCGCCGCCCGCGGCGACATGCTGAAGGTGGACGACGTTCTCGAGATCCTGTCGATCCCGCTGCTCGGCATCGTGCCGGAAAGCATGGACGTCCTGCGGGCCTCCAATGTCGGCGCGCCCGTCACCCTCTCGGACAGCCGCAGCGCGCCGGCCATCGCCTATTTCGATGCCGCCCGCCGGCTCAAGGGCGAGAGCCTGCCGGTCACCGTTCCCGGCGAGAAGCGAGGTTTCTTCGGCAAGATCTTCGGAAGGAAAGCGGCATGAACTTCCTCCGGCTCTTTTCCCGCTCCCAGTCGGCGCCGGCCGCCCGCGAGCGATTGCAGGTGCTGCTCGCCCACGAAAGGGCATCGACCGGCGGCTCCGATCTCGTCACCAAGCTGCGCGACGAAATTCTGCAGGTGATCTCCAAGCACATGCAGATCGACGAGGAGAAGGTCAGCGTCAAGATGGAGCGTGGCGCGCAGGTCTCGACCCTCGAGGTCGACATCGAAATCCCGTTCGACGCGGGCAAGAAGGCGGCCTGAGCGCCGCCTTCCCCAGATATCGCCTGACGAGCGGTCGAGGCTCCCGGCCGTGCCCCGGCCTCAGGCGTCCCAGCGCACCCTGGCCATGTGCTCGGCCAGCAGCTTTTCGCGCTCGTGCCTTGCCGGGTCGAAGGGCTCGCGGCCGACGCGGGAATATTTCCAGCTGTCGCTGATCTCGCGGAAATGCCGGTAGGAGAAGCGCCTGGTCATCAGCCGCGCGGTCAACTGGCCGCCGATGACATGGATGCGCCACTGCGCGTCCGGCGGGCATTTGGACGGCACGATGGTCCATTTTGGCGGGCAGCGGTCGCCGTCGATGGTGAACAGGCCGAACCGCTTCTCGGGTCGCTCGCGCCGGACCACATGATAGTCGAGATGGCGCTTGTCGCTCTTGTCGGGCGGCGGTGCCTCGCCGTCGAGGCCGATGACCCAGCGGCCATAATAGCGCAGAACGCCGAACGGATGGCGCTCCGCGGCTTCGAAAATGCTGCGCCCGTCGGTCGACAGGATCATCTCGTCGACATCCGAACATTGGACGCTCGCCGCCTCGGCCAGAAAGCGCCGCCGGCCATGCTCCCAGACGCCGTGCTGGCCGTAGTCGGAATCCCAGAAGCTCCAGGCATCGAAGCCCTGCGGGCCGAACTTGAACGGCCATGCGACGATGCGCGCGACCTTGATGCCGTCGAGCGCCGCGACCGCCTCGGCCAGTTCTTCCAGCGAATAGTCGGTCGAGCCGTTGTCGTAGATCAGCACGGCGTCGGCGCCGTGGATGTCGCGGGAGAAGCGGATCCAGTCCTGGATCCAGGCGAGCCGGTTGTTCTTCGATTGGGTGAACAGCACGCGGCGGCCGGCGAACAGCCCGGTCTCGCCGGGGCTGAGTGCGATCTCCACCGTACCGAAACCGGCCTGAAGCGTCAGGCTGACCGTGCCTTCGGGCACTTCGGCATGGACCTGGCCGTGGCGGTCGAGCTCGCGCACCCGGAACCGGCAGGTCGTTCCCGAGGGACGCGCGGTCAGCGTCATGGCCTCGATATCGGGCTTCAGATTGAGAAAGGGCGGCCCGACCAGGACGACGCGGCGGGGGCCATCGAAGAAGGCGTCGTAGAACAGGGTTTCGGCGTCGTATTTGACGTCGAAATCGGCATCGCGATGTTCCGGCGGGCGCGTTGGAAGACGCCGCACGGCGGTGAAATCGGGCAGCATGACCGGGCGTGTCGTGACGATCCCGACACGGGAGGAGTGTTCTTGGGACATGTTCCGGTCGCGTGCGATGTCGTCCGTGGTGGCCTGGAGCATTGGAGAAGCACCTTGGCGCTGTCAAACCGGGCGCGCCGCCCGGTCAGGCCGAGCGCGTCGCCATCAGGTAGATGGCCTTCGGATTGGTCACGGCGTAGCGCCAGAACAGCCGGCGCGGCTCGAGCCAGATCCGGAACGCCCATTCGAGGCCTGCCTTCTGCATCCAGGCCGGCGCGCGGCGGTTGGTGCCGGACAGAAAATTGAACAGCCCGCCGGAGGTCTTGATCAGGCCGACCCGGTCGAGCTTGTCGGCGTGGTCATGCACGAAGCGCTGCTCGTGCGGCACGCCCATGGCGAGCCAGAGGATGTCCGGCGCAAGCTGGTTGATCTCGGCGAGCTTGGCGTCCAGCGCCGGCCCGCGGTGGAAGCCGTGCGTGTTGCCGACAATGTCGAGCCGCGGATAGGCGCGGCGGGCATTGGCGACCGCCCTGGCATTCTCCTCCGGCGTCGCGCCGAGCAGGTAGAAAGTCGCGCCGCTCGCCTCGGCGCGCCTGGCGACGTCATGGAACAGGTCGGTCGTGCTGATGCGTTCCGGCAGGGGCGTGCGGCACACGCGGCGCGAGGCGATCACCATCGGCTGGCCGTCGGCGACGATCTGGTCGGCCTGTCCCACCAGCGTCGCGATCTCGGGTTCGTTGGCGGCGCGGGCGATCACCTCGCCATTGGCCGAGGTGAGATAGAGCGGCCGGCGGCCGCGCGGGCGCTCGAGCGCCGCGCGGATCATCCAGTCGGCGCATTCGTCCCGGGTCAGGACGGAGATCGGCAGGCCGCCGATCGTCACCGTCGGAATGGACCGGAAGCGTTCGTCGAAGTCATCCGACATGAAGGCGGTCCTCGTGTTCAGTAGACGAGCCGGGCGACCGGCGGGCGTCCGGCCACGGTGGTGCGGCTGGCCGGCTGCGGCAGGGTGCCGGGGAACAGGAGGCCGAGCAGCACGGCGAGGCCGCCGCCGGCACCGACACCGGCGACGAAGCCGGCGGCGGCCATGACCACCCCGCGCGGCGGGAACGAGCGCGTCCGCGGCGGCTGTGCCTGGGTGATGATGCGCAGGTTACTGGTGTCCATCCGCTCGAGCTCGCTGGTCTCGCGGGAGCGCGACAGGAAGGCGTTGAGCAGGTTGCGGTTGACGTCGGCCTCGCGCTGCATTTCGCGCAGCTGCACGAAGGCCTGGCCGGCGCTCACCGCCTGGGCGCTGAGCTGATCGACCAGCCGGCGCTGGGCCGCATCCGCCGCCTTGGCGCGGTCGAGATCGGCGCGGGCCGAGCGGACGATGCGGCCGAGTTCCTCGCCGATGGCGCGGTCGACGTCGGCGACCTGGGCCTGCAGGTTGCGGATGCTCGGATGGCGTGGGCCGAATTCGGCCGAGGCGTCGGCAAGGCGCCGGCGGATGTCGGCCTGCTGGCCGCGCAGCGTGGCGATGGTCGGCGAGACGATCGCTTCGGGCAGGGCGCTCGCCTGGCTGCCGGCCCGCGCGGCCTGCTGGATCTGGTCGTAGCGCGCCTGGGCCTCGGTCAGCTTGGCCTGGGCGAGGCCGAGCGCGGCGTTGGCATCGGTCAGCTGCTGCTCGCTGACGAGCTGCGTGCGGGTGCCGACAAGGCCGTTGCGGCGGCGGAAGTCCTCGACCCGCTGCTCGGCGACGCGGACGCGTTCGCGCAGCTCGTCGAGGCGGTTGGTCAGCGCCTGCGTGGCGCGCCGCGCCGCCTCGGAACGGGCGGCCGCCTGCGATTCCATGAAGGCGTGAGCGACGGCATTGGCGATCTGGGCGGCCTTCTCCGCGGTCGAAGCCCGCGCCGTCACCTCGATGACGAAAGTCCGCTCGGGCCGGCGCACGATCACGCGGTCATAGAGCGCCATCAGCGCCAGTTGCTCGCGGGTCTCGAGGGTCTCGGCAGTCGGCGTGCGCCGCAGGCCGAGGCTGTTGAGCAGCGTCACCGCCCAGGGCGAGCCGCCGGTCGTCGCACCGAATTCGGGATCCTCGATCAGCCGCTCGCTGTCGACCACGCGGGCAAGCACGCTCTGCGAGGTGATGATGCGCATCTGGCTCTCGACGAAATTGATCGCCGCATTGGAATCCTGCTGGCGGGCGGCCGGGTCGCTGTCGAGCACCGGCAGGCCACGCGGATCGACATAGATCTGCGCCGTCGACGTGAAGCGGGGCGTGATGAGGCTGGAGGCCAGATAGGCGCCGAAGCCGAACAGCGGCCCGAGAATGGCGATCAGGAACCAGTAGCGCTTCAGCGCTCCGATGATGTCCACGCCGAATGGCCCGCTGGCCTCGGTCTGCGGTGCGGGAACCGGCGCGATGGGATCGGCCCGATCGTCGTCGTACATGGCTTGCCCTTCCTGCCAAATCGGAACGAACCCTTAAGGCCGTGCCGAATTGGAACACTTGACTGAACCTCGATGGGGACAGCGCAAGGATGGGGCCAGGACGAACTGTCCAGGGCTGGGGCGCATGCCGCGCGCTCCGGCGGTATCGGCGTCACGGTCTAAATCACGACCATCTTCAGGAAGCTCGCCATGCTTCTTGAATCGGAAGCTCAGCCCGAGCCGGCGCCGGGGCTGGGCGCTCGGGACTAGTCGAGGCCGATCTGGTCGAGTGCGTCGCGCATCGGCAGGATCTCGATGCCGCGCCGGAGGGCGCCGTCCAGGGCGGCGTTCATCAGGCCCGGCGACGCGCCGAACTTCGTCGGCTGCGGCGCCACGTCGTGGGTCAGGAAGACCAGCCAGCCACGGCGTGCCACCGTTTCGTCGAGCAGGTTGTCGAGTCGGGCCTGGCTCAGGCCGCAATCGATCAGCTCGACGGCCTTGATGAAGTCGGGATCGAGCCGCCCGGCATTGACGCCCGGCTGGACCGAGCGGCTCGCCCGCGCCAGCCTGCCGAGCTGGCGCTTGCGGCCCATGCTGGCAAAGCCGAAGGGATAGGCGAAGGTTTCGCGCCGGAGGCCGGGAACCAACTGGCGCAGAGCGACCTTGTTGGCGGCGAGATCGGCTTCGAACTCGGCGGGCGCCATGTTGAAGACCGGCCGGTGCGAATGGGTGTGCAGGCCGATCTCGTGGCCGCGCCGGTGGAGGTCGCCGACGGCGTCAGGACCGGCCACGGTCCAGTGCTCCTGGGCCGTGCCGAGCTGGCTCGTGCAGGCGAAAAAGGTGCCGCGCGCGCCGCGGGCCTCGATCAGGCCGGCGCCGGTCGCATGGGCGGATGCGGGAAAATCGTCGAAGGTGAAGGAGAGCAGCGGGCGCGGGTTGCGCATCGCGACGGTCCGCAGCGGCAGGCGAACCGCCAGCGCATGGCCCAGCCGCGCGCCGAACCTGTCGATGACGGCATCGCCATTGGCGTTGACCGCCTGGCCCATCGGCATGGCGGGGCTGGCCGCCGCGGACCGCGCCGCCGGTTCGAACGAACCGTCGTCATTCCGCCAAGCCTCGTCTCGCGCCGCTTTCATCATCATGCCCAGGGCCCGCATCGTCCACGTACGGCAAGCCGGCACCGGCCCAAGGCGCTGGCTGTCTGCGGGCAGGGCGAAGAGTGTCCGCTCCCTCCAGTAGCGCCCGACGGCAGGACACCCGCTTCGCGATCATCGCGGCGGCGCCAGCTTCGGGCTCTACACTCTCGGACCGGCAGTGTCGGCTGCCGGCACGGATCGAGGAGAAGGTCTCGTTTCGCCGCCCCCCGCGGCGTCTGTCGTCTCGCAACAGGCCCCAAGACTTAGCCGGCGCGAGACGATCCGGCTAGTCAAATCCACTTACGAAGCCGTGATACCAGGCATCTCCGATCGGGAATATGGCGCGGTTTGACGGCAGTTCATCCTTTGGCAAGCAAATCGAAGGCCACGGCGCCGATCTTGCTTTAACCTTGTCCGGCACCGCGCCGCACCACATTTTTGACCTAGAACGAGACCCGGACCATGGATCTGTCCTTGGGTGAGACGATGTCTGACGCCGAAGTTGCACCGGGACGGGAATTCGCGTCCAGCCCAGATCTCGACCGCGGCAGCATCCGCGCCGTGGTCGTCGTGCCGACATTTCGCAGGCCCGACATGCTGGCGGCAACGCTCGCCTCGCTCGGCGGCCAGGCGACCGGGACGGCCTTTGCCGTGGTCGTGGTCGAGAACGATGCCGCGGGGCGCGCGGGCGCGGCCGTGGCGCGCGCCGTGTTCGAGGCAGGCGCCTTGCCCGGCTTCTGCATCGTCGAGGCGGCCCAGGGCAATGTCCATGCGATCAATGCCGGCTTTGCCGCGGCGCTCGACAGCTTTCCGGCCGCCGACCTGTTCCTGATGATGGACGACGACGAGGTGGCCTCGCCCGGCTGGCTGGACGCCATGGTGTCGGCGGCCGAGCGCGAGAAGGCCGATGTCGTCGGCGGGCCGGTCGTGCCGCGTTTCGCCGTGGGAGCGCCGGCGCTGATGGCCCGCCACCCGGTGTTCTGGCCGGCCTATGACGCGAGCGGGCCGGTGGCGATGATCTATGGCAGCGGCAACTGCCTGATGCGCCGGAAGGTCTTCGAGCGGCTGGGGCGGCCGGCCTTCGATCCGCGCTTCAATTTTCTCGGCGGTGGCGACATGGATTTCTTCACCCGCTGCCGCAATGCCGGGTTCCGGTCGTATTGGGCGGCCGAGGCGCTGATCACCGAGACCGTGCCGGCGGAGCGCGCGCGCGTCTCATGGATCCTCAAGCGCGGCCTGCGCATCGGGGCGATCAACCGGGCGGTCGACCGCAAGAACGCGCCGGGGCCGGCGGGCGCGGCGAAGATCCTCGCCAAGGACCTCGCCATCCTGCCGCTGTCGCTGCTGCGCGCGCTGCGCGACCTTGTCCGGACCGGCAATCCGCTGGTCGCGACGCACCAGCTCGCGGTGGCCGGCGGCCGGATCGGCGGCATTTTCGGCAAGGAGCCGGAGCCCTATCGCGCCGACCGGATCCTGCCGGCATGAACGCGCAGGCGATGACGCGCATGCTGATGCTGATATCCGATGCCGAAGCGACTTGTGGCGTCGAGGCCTTCGCCCGCCACCTCGCGGCGACCGCCGGACCGCGGGCTGCGACCCATGTTCTCGACCGCGATGCCGGCGGCCTGCGCCGGGCGCTGGCAGGCAGCGACGCGCTGGTGATCAACCTGCCGGTGGTGGCCTGGAAGAAGAAGCTGGCGGAGCCGGTCATCGCGGCCGGCCTCGCGCGGTCGGGCGGGCGCGGGCTCGTCCTCGTCCTGCACGAATGGGCCGATCTCGACTGGAAGCGGCGGGCGAGCTACGCGCCCCTTCTGCCGCTGGCGACCGCCGTCCTGTTCTCGTCGCCGGAAGTGGCGCGCCAGTTCGCCGCAAGCCCGCTGTCGCGCCTGACGACCGGGCGGCGCGGCATCGTGCCGATCCCGCCGAACCTGATCCGTCCCGCGGCGACGGCGCTGACACCAGCCGCGGCGACGCTCGCCGCCGCGCGCAAGCAGGGACGGCTGATCATCGGCCATTTCGGTTCGATCTATCCGAAGAAGCAGTCGACCATCGTGCTCGATGTCGCCGCCAGGCTGCGGGAGCGCGGCGAAGACCCGTTCCTCGCCTTCATCGGTTCCTTCGTGAAGGGCAGCGACCAGGTCGAGGCCGACTTCAGGGCGCGCGCCGAAACCCTCGGCCTCGCCGACCGCGTCCTCGTCACGGGTTATGTCGCGACCGACGCAGAAGTGTTCGGCCTGTTCGATCAGGTCGACGTCTTTCTCTACGCCTTTGCCGAGGGCCTGACCTCGCGCCGCGCGAGCGTCCTGGCGGCGGCAGCCTCCGGCCGTCCCGTGGTGGTCAATGCGCCGCGCGAGCCGGGGGCCTTCGAGCACCACCCGACCTACCGGCGTCTCATCGATGCGGGCAGGCTGGTGCTGGTGCCGACCGGAGCTTCGGTTGACGCGCTCGCCGACGCGGTGCTCGCCTCGCATGGCGCAGCGCCGCTGCCCGGGGCGGTGGACGCCGCGACGGCCTGGCGCGAGGCCCTGGCCGCCGTCGACGCGGTCTGAAGCCCGCGCCGGTCTTCGCCCGCGGCTCCGGAAATCCTCATACGCTTCGCATTCGCGTCGTTGCAGCGCCCGGTTCCGGCGCTCGGGACGGCCTTGAAAGCAGACAATCCCGGCCGTGGCTTCGGCTGGGATCGTGTCGGCGTGAGGAAGGTCTGGGCCTTTGCCGGCCGGCCGGAGCCTAAAAGGCGTTGTCGTAGGCCTTTTTCGAGAAGACCGTGCGGATGATGATCTCGATGTCGAGCAGGATCGACCAGTTGTCGATGTAGTAGAGGTCGTGCTCGACGCGGGCCTGCATCTTCTCGACCGTGTCGGTCTCGCCGCGCAGGCCGTGCACCTGGGCCCAGCCGGTAATGCCCGGCTTGACGTTGTGGCGGCGCGCATAGAGCCTGATGCGCCCATCGTCGAACTGCCGGTCATGGGCGATCGCATGCGGGCGTGGGCCGACCAGCGACATTTGGCCGTAGAGCACGTTGATGATCTGCGGCAGCTCGTCGAGATTCCAGCGCCTCAAGAAGCGGCCGACGCGGGTGACGCGCTGGTCGTTGCGGGTGGCCTGCCGGATCACGTCGCCATCGTCGGCCACGGTCATGGAGCGGAATTTCAGGATCGAAAAGGCTTCCTGGTTGAAGCCGAGGCGGCGCTGCCGGAACAGGGCCGGGCCGGGGCTGTCGATCCTGATGGCGAGCGCGATCAGGAGCAGCAGCGGGGCGAACAGCACAAGCGCGATCGAAGCCAGCACGATGTCGAGCGCCCGCTTCAGCATCACTTCGCCTGCCGACAGAGGCGGCCGGCCCAGCTGCAGGCTGGCAATGCCGCCGGTCTTGGCGATGCGGACCTCGTCGAACCGGTCGAAGATGCGCTCCGGGCCGAGATGGACGGTGACCGGCATGCGCATGAAGGCGTCGATCAGCCGGTCGATCGTGGCGGTCTGCGACCAGGGCACGATGATCAGCACGTCGTCGAGCTGCATATGCCGCGCCTGGGCGACGATCCGGGCGATGTCGCCGCGGCTCGGCTCGCCCGAGCGCTCCGACGTCAGAAGGCCCGTGCCGGCAATGTGCATGCCGGCGTTCCAGGGCTGGTAACGCATGGCGAAGGCGGTCACGTCGTTCTCGCGGCCGACCAGAAGCACGCGGCGCGCCTGGATCAGCCCGATCTTCGAGCCGAGGGTCATCAGCCGGCTGACCAGCCGGCGCGTGCCGAGCAGGACCGGAATGCCGACGACGAAGGTGGAGATGACCGCGACGCGCGAGAGGCCTTCGCTGGTCTTGGTGGCGAAGGCAAAGGCCATGAGCGTCAGGAAGGTGGTCGCCCACAGCGTCAGGGCCGTGCCGACCTTCTGCTCGCCGGCAATGTAGTTGCCGATCTGATATTGCCCCCGCACCACGTTGAGCATGACGAACAGGCTGGCGAGCATCACGGCGAGATTGACCTGGCCGCGCGACGACCACCAGTCGTCGGCGCCGAGCCGGTTGTAGGCGAGCGAGATCGCAAAGGAAGTGGCGGCGATGACGATCCAGTCGGCGGCAGCCGTGGCGACGCGCATGGCGAGGCGCGTCCAGGCATATCCGCCGCGTGCGCGTCTTGCGACGACGCCCAGGGGCAGATCGAGATCCTTCATCGTCATCGGTCAGGCTCTTCGGCTCGGGTCCGCGATCCCGCCCCGGTACCGGCGCTGCGCGCCGTCCCGTTTCGGGACGCCTCATTTGGCTTCTGCACAGGACAAGCAGAAGCCGTGCCGAGGGATGAGCGAGCGAAAACGGCGCGGTGGACGGACCGGCTGGGCAGGCCGATCAGGGCTTCGAGCCGGTGTCCTGCGCAGACTCGCGCCAGGTCCGGGCCGCGGCGAGCGTGCGGACGAACAGCGCCTCGCGTGCGGCTTCCGGCGTCAGATCGTGATCCGTATCGGGAATGGTGCCGAACCGGACCCGACGCATCCGGCCGAGATGCCGACCACGCGCACCAAAATGGCGCGCGAGCTCCTCGAGGCCGGCATCGTCGTCGCTGTAGACGAGATCGACCGGCACCTTGCGCTGGTCGAGCCTGGCCATCAGGGCGCGCGCCGCGCGCGTTTCGGCCGAGGGCACGAAGCCGCGCGCCCGCGCGAGAAGCCGGCGGGCGAATTCGGTGATCAGCGGCACCAGCGAGCGCTCGCCGCTCAGCACCTTGGACCAGGCCTTGAGGTCCCAGAGCTTGGAGACGTAACTCGACGCGACGGCGTAGCTGGAGGCGATGGCCTGCTCGACCGTCTCGCCCTCCCGCCAGACGAAACGCTGGATATTGACCAGCACCAGGCCTTGGACACGGGCATCGGCGGCCGCGCTGTGGAGGGCGAGATGCGCGCCGCTGCAGGCGCCCATGAGCGCGATGCGCGGATAGCCGTTCGCTTCCAGCCAGTCGAGCGCCGCGCTCACGTCGCCGACGAGGTCGGGGTGATAGAGCACCTGGTCGAGCGTATCGGCGGCGCCGGGGCGATCGGCGCCGTCGCCGACGCCGCCAACATCCATGCGGAAGCTCGCAATGCCTTCGCCAGCCAGCCGCCGGGCCAGGGTGACCGCGCCGCGGGCCCAGCCGATATGCGGGTTGCGGCCGGCATTGACGATCAGCAGCATCGAGCCGGCATCGCCCGCCGTCGGCCGGCAGGCGACGGCGAACAGCCGGTTCTGCGGACCGAACGTGACCGCCTCCTCGACAAAATCGGGGCCCTGCAGCCTGGCCGGCGCGGCTGCCACGGCCGTCGTCCGGGCGCGGCGGGGCAGGGCGTCGACCCAGGCACAGCATCGCTCGATTGCGGCCACCGGCGTCACCGCGACGGTCGGGCTGAGCCCGATCGCCTCGAAGCCCGTGGCCTCCTCCGCCGTCACGGCATTGTCGGTCCAGGCCTTGCCGAGGGCGGCGGCATCGAGCACGCCCTTGCGATGCAGCACCAGCACGGGTGCAGGCGGCGGCGGCAGCTTCGCCAGGTCGAGCGATTTGAGCGCGTCGAGCGTCGAGGTGCTGGTCTGCAGTCCACCGATGCTGAGGCCGGCCGGCGTCGAGGTCGCTTCCGGGTCGAGCCGGGCGCCTTCGGCGACGGCGCGGGCGGTGATCATCAGCTCGCGGCCATAGGCACGGCCACGCATGACCGGGTCGAGCAGGACCAGGCCTGCGAGTTCGTCGACGGCCGGCGCTGCGCGCGCAGCAAGCAGCGCGCCGAGACGCAGGCCGACGAGAACGATGCCGGTCACCCCGGCCTGGACGGCAAGCTGGTGCGCCGCACCGGCAATGCTGTCCGTCCAGGCGTCCAGGCGGTCCGGATCGGTATCGGCGCCAAGTGAATCGCCCGTGCCCGGCAGGTCGAAGCGCAGCGCCGCATGGCCGTGCGCGGCAAGGGCCTCGGCCAGAAGCCGGAGGCTCTTCGCGGCGGCCAGGGCCTCGAGGCCGTGCGGCGGCACGATCACCACGCCGAGCCCGGAGGCCTTGGCCGCCTCGGCCGGATGGAGCCGCGCCATCACGCCGTCGAAGACGAGGGGGATCATGAAACATCCCCATAGGCGACGGGGTGGCTGTTGAGCGCGCTGACGCGCCCGCGGGGGCGGCCGCCGCCGGGGCCGGGCTGGAGGGCGACGATGCGCGTCTCGCCCGGCGCGAGGCAGAAGCCCTGGTCGGCGGCGCGGCCGGTCTCGTCGTCGATGGTCACGAAACGGGCGAAACGGGCGGCGGAAATGCCGAGCGCGGGGCGTCCGGCAAGGGTCGTCACCGCAGCGGCAAGGCCGATATCGCGCGGCGCCGCCGCGCGGCCGGGCAGCACGTGCGTCGCCTCGGCGACCAGGTGTCCGGTCGCGTCGGTCAGCCTCGCGATGGTCGCGTCGTGGGCCGCCGGACCGAACCGATAGGCGCGGGTCGTGTCGAAGAAGCGCCCGATCAGCGCATCGCTCGCAAGGCTCCGGGCGCTGCGCGGCGCGAGCGTCACCGGGCGCTCGACCCGCACCAGAGGATGGGGCGTCTCGCCATAGCAGGCCAAGGTCAGGGTCAGATCCCGCGCTGTCGCGGTCTCGTTGACGAGATGGATGCCGAAGCCGTTGAGACCCTCGTCGGTCAGGCCGACATGGACGGAACCGAAGGCGCGCTTCAGGGCGAAATAGGTGGCCTTCGGCTCGCCGGCCGCGTCGATGACGCCCCAGCCGGCGCCGGGGGCGAGATCGTTGAGAAACCAGACGAGGCCGCCGGCGGCCGTCGAGCCCGCCCGCCGCCATTCGGCGAAGACCTGTTCCATCAGCTCGGCCGGCGCGGCGCGGCCGAGCGCGAGATAGCGCTCGGGATCAGCGGCGCGCAGCCGCGCGGGATCGACGCCGGCGAGCAGGCCGGCATAGTGGTCGCGGGTATCCTCGAAGTCCCAGGACGCGCCGGCGTCGCGCGGAACGCCGGCCTTCCAGGCGGCGTCGTTGGGATCGTTCACCGCCATGGCGCGGAGCCGGGCCGGGCTCGGCACATTGGCGAAGGCGAGGCATTCCGAGGCGAAACGCACCTCGGCGCGGCGGACATCCTCGACCGGCCGCAGATAGGCGCCCGCCCCGAAATAGTGCGTGACGCCCTCGTTGGTGCAGAACGGCAGGGCCCCGCCCCAGGGCGTATGCGGGACATAGACCGCATCGGGCAGGCGGTCGGCGGCAAGTCGCGCCAGGACATCCTCGAACAGCGGATTGGCGGCCTGGGCGGGTGTCAGGCCGAGCATCACCGCCTGCTGCGCCATTTCGCTGCCGCCGCAGATCACCGCCGTGGACGGCGAGGCTTCGAGCCGGTCGAACATCTGGCGGGCTTCGGTTTCCACCAGTGCTACGAAGGCAGGGTCGGATGCGGGATAGTCGAAATTGGCGAAGGGCAGATCCTGCCAGACGAGGATGCCGGCCGCGTCGCAGGCGTCGTGAAAGGCCTGCGGCGGCGGCGGCGTCGTCCCGGAGATCCGCAGCATGTTCATGCCGGCTTCACGCGCAAGCCGGACCAGCGCCAGCGGGTCGGCCGTGCCCGGCGCTGCCGGGTCGGGCGGCATGTAGGAGGCGCCGCGGCAGAAGACCGGCTCGCCGTTGACGCGCAGGGCAAAGCCCTTGCCGTCGGCGCCGCGGTCGCATTCGAGCGTGCGGAAGCCGACGCGGCCGAGATCGATGTCGACCGGCCCGACGCGGATCGCCACGGCATGCAGGGCCGGCTCGCCGTGGCTATGCGGCCACCAGGGGGCGATATCGTCGAGGATGAGACGGCCGGCGAAGCGGTCCGGCGCGGCGGGAGCGAGCGCGACGCTGGCCCCGGCACAGTGAAGCGCGACGGGCCCCGCCACCGGCCGATCGAACCGGATCTCCGCGTCGAGCAGGCCGCGCGTGCCCTCGAGGCGAGGCCGCAGGCCGACATGGGTCACGGCGAACGGCGCGCGCCGCGCCGTCAGGGTCACCGGGCGCCAGGGGCCGACGATCGCGACCGGCGGCGCCCAGCCCGGCATGTGGCCAAGCGGCGTCGTGCGGACGAGCCGCAGTGTGCCCGGCGTGATCATCATCGGCCGCCAGCGGGCCCGCGGGCCCTTGGCGCCCGCAAGCACCGGATTCAGCGCCCTGAAACGGATGGCAAGACGATGCTGGCCGGTGCCGGTGAAGGCAATGTCGTGGCCGACGAACATCGACTGCGAGGCGGCGACCGGCGCGCCGTCGAGAAAGACCTCGGCGAGCGTCGCCAGGCCGTCGAGGCGCAGGCTCTGCGGGCCGGTCGCCTCGAAGGTCGTGCGATACCAGATGTCGACGTCGTGCAGCGCGCCCGGGCTGTCGAGGGACCAGCGGCCAAGGGCGCGCAGCGCCTCGGCGGCCGTGCCGGGCACGATGGCCGGCAGCCATTCGGCGAGGCGATCTGCCGCGTCGGGCGTCAGCGCGGCATCCGGCGTGCAGAGGGCCAGCGTCCAGCCGGACGTCAGCGCGGCGACGCCGTCGCCGGATATGCCGCGGATGAGCGCCATGCCCCGGCCTCAGGGCACGCTGGCCGGCAGGCCGGCGCCCGTCGATCCGGCAAGCCCGAGCGGGCCGGCGACGGCGGCGACGAACCGGTCGTGGTCGCGCGCTATGGCGTCGAGGGCCGCATCGAGGGCGTCGAAGCGCTTGCGCGCCAGGGCGCGCGCCAGAAGGAACTGGAAGGTCTTGGCGCCGGTCGTCATCTGCTCGCACAGCGCGACCGCCGGAGCGAGGCCGTCGACGCCCTGTTCGCCGAGCCAGGCGAGATGCGCGCCGGCGAGCGCGATATTGGCCCCGAACTGGCGGGCCGTGTTGAAGGCGTAGGGGTGGAACGAGCAGGGAGGCTCGTTCGCCAGCCAGTCGAGATGAGCCGGCAGCGCCGCCCGGTAGGCATCGACCGGATTGGCGGCCGGCCGGCGCGCCCAGTGGCCGGCAAGGCGTTCGAGCGCCGCGTCGCGCAGAGCGACGCCGCCCAGTCCGTCGCCGATCACCTTGACGAATTCGACATAGGGCGGCAGCACCGGCCGCGGCACCGAGCCATAGCCGAAGAGCGCCTCGACATCGGCGCCCTCGGCTTCGAAATAGCCGGCATTGTGGAAATAGCCGAGCCGCGCCGGCGCGCGTTCGAACAGGTTGACCGCGATGGTCGTCTTTGAATGGTCGACGCCATAGGTGACGCCGCGGGTATCGGCGAGGTGATGGGCATCGACCTCGACCAGGACGAGGCGGCCGCGGGCGACCTGCGCCTCGATATGGTCGACCAGCGGGCCGTAGATCGACAGTTCCTGCACGTCGAGACCGAACAGGGTTTCGAGATCACCCGTCGCCATCTTGAAGAAGGTGAACTGGTCGCCCTCGAAATCCTGCGCCAGGGTCATGCCGAGGCCGGCGGCCGGCTCGCGGCCGAGCGAATGCAGGAGCTCGATGAACAGGTCGGTATGGCAGTTGGTTTCCGGCCAGTGATTGGCCGGATCGTGCAGGCGGTGGCGCTGGTAGGTGGCCGCCTGGATCGAGGGCAGGACCTGAGCCATGCTCAGCCCCAGAGCGCCTTGCGCACGGAAGCCGGCCAGGCTTCGACGTCGGTGCCGTGATGCTTGAGCAGGGCGAGGATCACCCGCTCGTGGCCGAAGCCGACGCAGGCGGTGTGGGCGGTCTCGCCGCCTTCGGCGCTGAGCTCGAAGGTCTTGCCGAAATGGTCCTGATGGTAGTTGAAGCTGAGGCAGGCCGTGGGCTTCTCCTCGCTCTCGATCGGGACCAGCAGCTCGAACTTCAGGCGCTGGTCGCGCTGGTTGACGGCGAGCATCTTGCCGGTGCGGCCGAAGAACGGATCGTTGGCGACATCGACGGCGAAAGGCAGGCCGAGCTCGGCGATCAGCTTCTGGCCCCGCTCCAGCCAGTCGGCGCGGAAGGCGGTGACCTGGTCGGGCGTGCCCATGCGGACGAATTCGCGCATGCGGAACATCTGCTGGCGCGCCGGATCGCGCGACGGCTCGTGGCGGAAGCAGTAGGAGAGAAGGTCGAACAGGCGGCCTTCGGGTGGCAGCGGGCCGCGCTTGGCGGCGGCCGGATAGAGCGGATAGCAGGCGGCGGGCGTCAGCACGACCTCGCTCGCCGTCTGTCCCTTGGTCCAGTCGCCCTTGCTCTCGATGGTCTGCAGCAGATCGACATGGGCGGCGTTGTCGCCATGGAAGCAGTGGATGGTGCCGGCGAGCTGCGGGAAGCTCTTCATGTAGCCGGAGCGCTCGAACACCGTCCGGCTCATCGCCGGCGGGAAGCGCACCACCTCGGCCTTGTCGTCGCCGGCATAACGCGTGACGAGATTCTGGAAGCCGTCGCCGATCGCCTCGAAGACGCCGGAGCGGCCGTAGAGGCCGTCGACACCCGTCTCGATCAACAGGCCCTTGTCGAACAGTTCATCGAGAAATCCGGTAGTGGCCTGCATGGGTCAGCCCTCGAGATCGGCGTCGAGCCGGGACATCAGCAACATGGTGGCGGTGTTCGCCAGGATGCGGTCGTTGGCGATCATCAGCGGCGCCGACAGGATGTCGCGCAGATGGCGCCCGACCGCGAACGGCGTGTCGTTCTTGTAGCCCTGGATGCCGATGATGGTCAGGGCTTCCTGGACGATGGCCACGGCCTTTTCGGAGGCCTGCACCTTCACGGCGTTCATGGCGATGGCGAAGGCCATGGTGTTGAGTTCGTCGTCGTCGCGGCGGGCGCGCTCGAACCGGGCGATGCCGTCGCGGACCAGGGCCTTGAGGCTGGCCAGCTCGGCGGCCGCCGCAGCGAGCCGGGCGGCGCCCGGAGGCGCGACGGTCGGCGCCTTGCGGGCGGCGGCGCGGACGAAGTTCTGCGCCTTGGCGAGCGCGCCGGCGGCAATGCCGAACCAGAGGCTCGACCAGAACAGATGGGAGCTCGCCAGCATGCTCTGCGCGGCGATTTCGGCGAAGGGTTTCGGGAAGACCTGGGCGGCGGGCACGCGCGCCCTGAGCTTGAAGCCGTGGGAGGTGGTGCCGCGCATGCCGAGCGTGTCCCAGGTCGAGGTCTGGGCGAGATCCGCCTGGGCACGCTCGATGGCGACCAGGACCTGGTCGGAGGAGGCCGCATCCGGCGCCCGGCGGGCGGTCGCCAGGATGGCGTCGGCGTCCAGCGCATAGGAGATGACGATGGCGTCCTTCTCCAGGGTCACATGGTCGCCGTCGGGCACGATCGAGCAGACCGAATTGCGCAGGTCGCCGCCAATGCCGGCCTCGGAGGTCGAGGAGGCGAGCAGCAGCTGGTCGCGCGCGAGACGGGCCATGAAGTCACGGTGCCAGGCGCTGTTGGCGCCGTGATGGACGAGGCTCGCGGTCTTGATCTGATGCATCGCAAAGACCATTCCCGCGGAGGCACAAGCCGTTCCCAGAATGGTGCAGAGCTCGGCGATCTCGGCAAAGCCGGCGCCTTCGCCGCCACAGTCGCGCGGCACCATGATGCCGAGCAGCCGCTCGCCGCGCAGCGCATCGACCGCCTCGCGCGGGAAACGGGCGTCGCGGTCGACCTGGTCGGCGGCGGCCGCCGCGACCGTCGCCACGCGCTTCATGCGGGCGGCCAGCGTCGTGGCGCCGTCGGCTGCGGGCGCGTCGGCCATGGTCAGCTCTCCGCGCGCTCGGCGACGAGTTCGTCCAGCGCGGCGCTGATCGAGGCGACCGAGGAGAACAGCTTGCGGTTGAGCATGCGCTCGGGAAACTCGACGTCGAACGCTTCTTCCAGCGCCAGCATGAGCTGGACCGAGCCGAAGGAGGTCATGCCGGCCTCATAGAGGTCGGCGGCGTCGCTCAGGCTGTCGATGCCGGCGGGCAGTTCGACCGTCCTGGCGATGATGCTGCGGATCTGTGACGTCATGTTGGACGGCCCCCTTCGAGCCCATCCCCGCTGTCCGGGGATCACTGGGCGCAATTTTAGCGATCAATCACTTAACGATTGCACGTATGGTTCATCCATCCGCGCTCTTTCGAGCCGTCGGTCGTCCGATGCAATTCACACGGTAAACGTGGGATCCCGCCGGAAGACAAACTGGCCCAAAAAGAGACAGTGCCATCGTCTTACCGGAAGAACAGCAATCGTCATGCCGGAGCGGGGGCGGATCCCAGCACCAGCGGTATGACCGAGAGGGCGAAGGCGGTCAGCTCCTCGGCGGTCGCACCCAGTCGCGCGCGCACGGCCAGCGTGTCGAAGAAGGCTCCGCATAGCCGGGCGCGTGCGGCGGGCGCGGGGGCGGCGGCGATCTCGCCCGCGCCGACGGCCCGTGCGAAGGCCCGTTCCAGCGCCGCCTCGTTGCCGGCGAAGAAGGCGGCTCCCGCCTGGCCGATGGCCGGGTGGGTCGGGGCCTCCACCGAGGCAGTGCCGACGATCATGCAGCCTTGCGGCCGGGGCGGCGCCGTATAGGCGGCGACGGTGACGCGGAAGAGCTTGGTGAGGCGCTGGTCGAGCGGCTGGTCGGCGGCCATGATCCGGTCGATCGCCGCCGCAGTCTGCCGGCCATAGTCGGCGATCACCTTGAGATAGAGATCCTCCTTGTTGCCGAAAGCGGCATAGAGGCTCGGCCGGTTGAGACCGGCGGCCTTCGCGAGATCGTCGAGCGAGGCGGCCGAAAAGCCCTTTTCGAGAAATACCCTGCGGACCCGTTCCAGCACATCGGCCTCGCTGAACGAGCGCGGGCGCCCGGGCGCGCGGCGGGGCTGTTTTGTACCGTCTTGCATAAAATCATTTGACACGAGGGCTGCGGATCCGTCTATTTATGTACCGTTTCGCATAAAACAAAGAGGATGCCATGCACCTTTACGCCGCACCGATGGCCTGTTCGCTTGCCGCGCATATCGCCATCCTCGAAGCCGGATTGCCGGTCACCGTGCATTATATCGACAACCAGGCCAAGCGGACCGACGATGGCCGGGACTATTGGACCATTTCGCCCAACGGCTATGTGCCGGCGCTGGCCCTGCCCGATGGAGCGGTGCTGAACGAAGGCCCGTCCGTGCTGCAGTTCCTCGCCGACCAGAAGCCGGAGACGGGGCTTGCCCCGGCCTGGGGCACGCTCGCGCGCTATCAGCTCATCGATACGCTGAACTACCTCTCGACCGAGGTGCACAAGCGCGTCTTCAGCGTCCTGCTGACGGCCAAGTCGCCGCCCGAGGCGAAGGAGCGGGCCAGGACGCTGCTGGAGCCGACGCTGGAGGCGATCACCCGGCGGCTGGGCGGCCGCCCGTTCCTGCTCGGCGACCGCTTCACCGTCGCCGACGCCTATCTGGTGGTGCTGCTCAACTGGTTCCGCCATGTCGGCACGGACCTGCGCCGCTGGCCGGATCTCGCCGCCTATCACAAGCGGCAGCTCGAACGGCCGACGGTCGCCCAGGCGGTGGCCGAGGAATGGGCGGAGTTCCAGCGCCGGGCGGCGTGATCACCGCGCAGGCTGCGATGGGCCGTGCCGGCCGCCGGACATGGGCGGCTTGCATGGCCCAATGCTTTTGGACCACGGCCACAGACCTGAACTGTCGGGAAGTTTGGTAGCGGGAGGCAGAGTCGAACTGCCGACCTCAGGGTTATGAATCCTGCGCTCTCACCAACTGAGCTACCCCGCCCCAAAGAGGCTGTCCGAAGCGCCGAAGCGATCCGGAGAGCGCGGATATAGTGCCCGATCCGAAGGGGTGTCAAGGCGTCCGAGGCAAAGCTCAGCGTGCCCGTCCACCGATCGTGCGGTCGAGGGCGACCAGGACGAGGCCGAGGCCGAGAAAGGTGGCGGTGAGGATGACGGCGTTGCGCAGCACCGCGGCATAGCCGAGCGCGTCGGCATTCAGGAACGGATAGGCCCACCAGCCGGTGGTAGCGCCACGCAGCAGCGCATAGACGAAATAGGCGAGGGGGAAGGCGAGCCAGGCGATGGGATCGCGCCAGGCAAGGCCGCCCTTCGGCACGAAGACGAGCCAGAAGGCGACGACGAGCAGCGGCACGACGTCATGCAGTCCCGCATCGGCCAGTTTCTGCCAGCCCTCCGGGCTCCAGAGCGCACGCAGGACGAGCGAATAGACGATGCCCACAATGGCGATGAACAGGGTGGCGGCACCGATCAGCGACGCGCCGACCGCACGCCCAGCCGCGACCGCCGTCAGGGTGGTCGCGACGATCAGGTTGGTCAGGATGGTGAAATAGCCGACCAGGAGGACGAGCCCGTCCAGCACGGAGCCGCCACCGCGCCTGACGAGCCCGATCGTGAGGGTCGCCTGCAGGGCGAGCGCCGACCAGCCGGCGAGCGCGATGACCGCGGCCGCAATCCGGCCGGCCGGGCTGAAAGCATGGTAGCGGGGAGCCGTCTCGCTCATCCGGAAGCCCGGCGTCTCGTCAGCCGGCCGAGGCCTGGGGGCCGCCGGCCTTGCGGAAGCGGACCAGGGTGAAGAGGCCGCCGAAGCCGGCCGAGCGCTTCTCGATGACGCTCAGCTCCTTTTCGCCGGTCACCCGCGCGAAGGGAAAGTCGGGGTGCCAGCCGAGCTTGTCGCCGAATGGCGCGGCCGCCTTTTCGATCAGGGCGCGGATGCCGCCCTCGGCGGCGAAATGGTTGACCAGGATGACCTCGCCGCCGGGCTTGCAGACGCGGTTGAGCTCGCGCATGACCCCTTCGGGGTCGGGCACGACGGTGATCAGGTACATCGCCACGACGCAGTCGAAGGAGGCGTCGGCGAAGGCGAGGCGCCCGGCATCCATCTGCAGAATGCCCTCGACATGGCCGAGGCCGTCGTCGGCCCGCTTGCGGGCGATCTTCAGCATGTCGAAGGACAGATCGAAGCCGATCACCCGGCAGCCGCTGCCATAATCGGGCAGGGCGATGCCGGTGCCGACGCCGACCTCCAGGATGCGGCCGCCGACCCTGGTGGCCGCCGCCACCGCCGCCTTGCGGCCGGTCACCGTGATCGAGCCGAACAGCGCATCGTAGATCGGCGCCCAGCGGGCATAGGCCTTCTGGATCGATTGGGTGTCGAGTTCTGCTGCAGCCATCAGGGCTCCGGCCAATGTCGCGGTTTTCGCGTCCACTCATATCGATATCGGGCGCGCGAGTGAACGCCGAATCGGAGCCATGGTCGAACCGCGACGGCAGCATGGCGAGGCGCGCAGGCCCTGGCGTGGCCTGCGCGCATCGCCGGATGCCATCAGTGCGCCGGCTGTTCGCCGGTGCCGAGCCGACGCTGGCGCAGGATCCGGCCTTCCCAGAACCCGACCGCCAGCATGACGATGGTCGTCAGCCAGCCGACCGCGAGCAGGTTGAGGGTGAGGGCGATCGGGATCAGGATGAGCAGCGCCGCGACGCCGGCCATGTGGGAGGCGGGCACCACGCCGTAGACCACCTTCTTGTAGATCGCGCTGCCGAGCAGGTAGATCGCCGGGCCGGCCGAGAGGATGAGGGCGTAGGCCGTCTTCACCGGGTCATGCGGGTGGGCCAGCACGAGATCGTTGCCGACCGCGGTCGCGATGATGCCGCCGAGCAGGATGACGTGGATATAGTGGAAATAGGCGCCGATCCGGCCAGGGTCGTCGGAATGGGTGATCCTGTCGGTGGCGTCCTTGCTCGACGTGCCGAAATAGAGCCACCACATGGCGAGCGTGCCAAGGAAGGTCGCCATCAGTGCCGACAGGACGGGCGCATTCCACGTGCCGGCCTTGGCGAGCGTCGCGCCGGTCGCCAGCAGCGTTTCGCCGAGCGCCACGATCACGAACAGCTGGCAGCGCTCCGCCAGGTGGCCGCCCTCGATCGTCCAGTCGCTGGTCCTGGAGCGGCCGAGGCCCGGAAGCGGAAAGCCGAACATCGGGGAGGCGTATTCGCAGGCGATGGCGATGGTCCAGAGGGCGGCGCGGACCCAGTGGTCGGCGAGGCCGCCGGCGATCCAGAACACGCCGGCGATCGCGAGCCAGCCCAGCATGCGCCGGTAGTTGGCGGCCAGCGGATGGTCCGAGCCGAGCTCCCAGACGATATAGGCCGTTCGCCCGACCTGCATCGCGACATAGGCGAGCGCGAAGACGAGACCGCGCTCGCCGAAGGCGCCGGGAAGGGCGGCGGCCATGACCAGGCCGAGCAGCATGACCGCGAAGATCAGCCCGCGGATGCGTGGCGTTTCCGGATCGAACCAGTTGGTGACCCAGCAGGTGTATTGCCAGCCGAGCCAGACCGCGAACCACAGGATGAGCGTCTCGACGACGCCCGTGACGGTCAGGTTGGTCAGCAGCTCATGGCTGAGCTGGGTGACGGCGAAGACATAGACGAGGTCGAAGAACAGCTCTTCGAAGGTGACGCGGGCATGGTGGCCGTCGCGGCGCCGCAGCAGCGGATGGTGGGCGGGCTGGTCCGTCATTGGCGGCAGGCCCTATCGTGCCAGGCGCCAGAGCGCGCCGCCGGCGATCGCGGCGGGGATGAGGAAGACGATGAGCAGGATCGGCAGTTCCTCGCGGACCGAATAGCCGGCGCGCGCCACGCCGACCCACATATTGGCGAGCGAGACGGCCAGCCAGACCGGGATGAAGGCCTTCGCGGCCAGGGCATAGGCGGGTTCGGAACCACCCCAGAGCTTGCCGAAGAGCAGAAACAGGCCGAGCAGGACGAGCCCTCCGCCAATCACCATCGCCATATGCATAGGCAGCCGCCTTTCGTTAGGAAAACACGCTGAGGCTATTCGTTATGTCCTTGCCGGCATAGGGCGGAAAAACATCGAGCTCGACGTCCGGATTGCCGATCAGCATGGCTTTGGTATTGCTCAGCGCGTCGAAGCCAGCCTTGCCGTAATATTTGCCCATGCCGCTGGCACCGACGCCGCCGAACGGCAGGCTGTCGATCCAGCAATGCAGGTTTGTCTGGTTGATGCAGCCGCCGCCGAAGGACAGGCTCCCCAGAACATGGTCGATCGCCGCCTGATTCTTGCTGAACATGTAGGCGGCAAGGGGTTTCGGCCGGCGCTTGATCGCCGCAACGATGTCCCTGAGGTCGCGATAGGCCATCACCGGCAGCACCGGACCGAACACCTCCTGCTGCAATGCCGGGTCGTCCCATGTCGAGGGATAGAGGATGGTCGGCTCGACATAGCGCGCGGCGACGTCGAAGCGGCCGCCATGCACGACCTTGTCCGGCAGGATGTAGGACGCCACGCGCTCGGCGTCGTGGGCGCTGATCATGCGGGCGAAGTCGGGGCTTTGGCTCGGGTCCTCGCCATACATCCTGACGATCGAGGCCTTGAGCTTCGCCAGGAAGGCGTCGGCGACGGTCTCGTGGACGCAGACATAGCCGGGCGCGATGCACCACTGGCCGGAAATCGCGTTGTGCCCCCAGGCGATCCGGTCGGCGGCGATGTCGAGATTGGCGGTTTCGTCGACGATGGTCGGGTTCTGGCCCCCGAGCTCGAGCAGGACCGGCGTCAGATGTTCGGCGGCGGCGCGCATCACCACCTTGCCGACGGCGGACGAGCCGGTGAAGAAGATGAAGTCGAAGGGCAGTTTCAGAAGCTCGCCGATCTCTTCGCGCCCGCCGGTGACGACGGCGACGTTTTCAGGTGAAAAATAGCGCGGCACGAGCGTGCGGAAAAGCGCCGCCGTCGCCGGGGTGGTATTGGCGGGTTTCAGGATGACGGGATTGCCGGCGGCCAGCGCCGCGATCGCCGGGTCCAGCAGCAGGAGGATCGGCGCGTTGAACGGCCCGATGACCAGCGTCACCCCGTAGGGCTCCTTGTAGATGACCCCGCGATTGCCGGTCGCCTCCAGGCCTTGCGGCAGGGCGACGGCCTGCGGGGCCATCAGGTCGTGCAGGTTCCGGCGGTAGAAGTCGATCACCCCGCTCGGCACGGTGATCTCGAAGAGCTGCTCGAAGGGCGGCTTGCCGAAATCCTGATGCAGGGCCTCGCAGAAGGCCTGCTTGTTGTCGAGGAGCATGCGCTCCATGCGGTCGAGCTGATCGATGCGCCACGCGTAGCTCTTCGTCGCATCGGTCAGGAAATGGTCCTTCTGCGCGTCGAAGATCTGCTGAAAGCCATTGGCCATGGTCGGCACTCCGAGGACGCAAAGCGGGTGAGGCGGGAGCGGCCCGGCGCCGGCCGGGCCGCTCGCCCTGTCACTTCGTCGTGTAGCCGCCGTTGACCAGGATGGTCTGTCCGGTCATCCACCAGCCGTCGGAGACCAGGAAGCGGATGAACGGCACGATGTCCTCGATATCGGTGAGGCCGGTCTTGGAGAACGGCGAGAGCGCCGCCGCGGATTTGTGGTAGGCGACGGCGTCGGCGCCCTCGGCCGGATAGAAGAAGGATGTATCCATCGGCCCCGGCCCGATGGCGGTCACCGAGATGCCGCGCGCGCCGAATTCCTTCGAGGCCGCGCGGGTGAAATGTTCCACCGGCGCCTTGGTGCCGGCATAGGCCGCGTAGAACGGCGTATAGGCGCCGAGCAGCGACGTCACCAGCGTGCAGATCTTGCCGTTGTCGCGGACATGCCGGCCGGCTTCCTTGAGGAAGAAGAAGGCCGATTTCGAATTGACCGCGGTCATCTCGTCATATTCGGCCTCGGTGATCTCGACGAAGGGCTTCTTCAGGACCTTGCCGACGGTGTTGATGGCGATGTCGGGCTGCCCGACCGCGGCGACCGTGTCGGCGAACAGCTTCTCCATCGCGCCCGCCGTGGTCAGATCGGCCTGCAGGGCGACCGCCTCGGCCCCGGCCGCCTTGACCGCGGCGACGGTCGCCTCGGCGTCCTTCGCCGTCGCCGCGCTGTTGTAGTGAATCGCAACCGCCCTGGCGCCGTGCCCGGCGAGGTCGCGGGCGAGCAGTCCGCCGAGATTTTTCGCCCCGCCGGCGATGAGCACGGTCTTGCCCTTGATGCTGTGGTCAGTCATGGCGATCGCCTCGATCCCTGCCTACGGCCGCCGCCTGACGCGGCAGCTTCACAGTTACAATGATACCGCCAAAACCTGTCCTGGAAAAAGATGGGGGATCTGACAGCACTGGTCAGGAATCGCGAACAATCGCGGCAACCGGTTGCCGGTTGAAACAAGACATCAAAGCCGGATCAGGCTCTTGGAAGCCATGTTCCCGGCCGCCGCCGGCGGTGCAATGTCGGGACGCTCAGAGCGCGGCGTGAAGCGGCGTGGCGGCCGGGGTGCGGAGCGTCGCCGCCGGCCGGGTGATGAAGCCGCCGCCCAGCACGCGTGCCGGGCCGTCCGCGGCATCATAGAGCACGCAGGCCTGGCCGGGAGCGACGCCTTCCTCGCCATCGAGCAGTTCGACCTCCAGGCCGTCGGCGGTCGCCCTGAGCACGGCCGGCTTCGGCGGCCGGGTCGAGCGGACCTTGGCGAAGCAGTCGATGGCCTCGCCCGGACGGAGCGTATGGTCGCCCAGCCAGTTGACGTCGCGCAGGCCGATCGCGCGGGTCGCCAGCGCATCTTTCGGGCCGACCAGGACGCGCCGGCCGGCCGGATCGAGACCGACCACATAGAGTGGCTCGCGCGCGGCGATCCCCAGGCCCCGGCGCTGGCCGACGGTGAAGCGCATGATGCCTTCGTGGCGGCCGAGAACCCGGCCGTCGACATGGACGATCTCGCCGGGTTCGGCGGCCTCCGGCTTCAGCCGCTCGACAATGGCGGTATATTTGCCCGTCGGCACGAAGCAGATGTCCTGGCTGTCGGCCTTGTCGGCGACCGACAGGCCGAACCTGCGGGCATGCTCGCGCGTCTCCGGCTTGGTCATGGTGCCGAGCGGAAAGCGCAGCAGGTCGAGCTGCGGCTGCGTCGTGGCGAACAGGAAGTAGCTCTGGTCGCGGTCGGCATCGACGGGCCGGTAGAGCGCACGCCGGCCATCGGGCAGGGCTCGGCTCGACACGTAATGGCCCGTCGCCAGGGCATCGGCGCCGAGGTCGCGCGCCGTTTCGAGGAGGTCGGTGAATTTGACGTGGCGATTGCAGTCGACGCAAGGGATCGGCGTCTCGCCGGCGGCGTAGGACTGGGCGAAACGGTCGATGACCGCCGCCTTGAACCGCTCCTCGTAGTCGAGCACGTAGTGCGGAATGCCGAGCCGCTCGGCCACCCGGCGGGCGTCGTTGATGTCCTGGCCGGCGCAGCAGGCGCCCTTGCGATGGATCGCCGCGCCATGGTCGTAAAGCTGCAGCGTGACGCCGACAACGTCATAGCCCTGCTCGGCCATCAAGGCCGCGACGACCGAGGAGTCGACGCCGCCGGACATGGCGACGACCACCCGGGTCGCATAGGCAGGTTTGGCAATATCGAGACTGTTGAGCATGGGTGCCCGCGTCGATGGATCGGACCGCTATATAGGGCCGCATGGCCATCGGCGCAAAGTTTCCGTGGTTCCGCCCGCGGGATCGTGAAACAGAGCCCCGGCCATCCGGCACGTTGCGGAAATAGCGCGATAGCACAGATGCAGGCATGACGTTCGAGGGAAAGCCGCCGATGATCGCGCGATGGATGGTGCTGCTCGCGCTTGCTACGGGCCTTTTCGGCCCTCCGGCCGCCGCGGCGCGCGCGCCGTGCCCGGCGAGCCTCGCGCCGGCCGAGCGGCTCGCCTGCCTCGCGCCGGCCGAAACGGAGGCGGAAGCCGCGCTCGTCGTCGCCCGCAACGACGCGGTCAAGGCGATCGCCGATTGGCATGGCCAGCTCGACGCCGACGAGCGCAAGGCCTGGAGCGCCGAGTTCGCGCGGGCCCTGGATCTCTGGGTGACGTTCCGCAACCGGACCTGCGCGGCGGATCTCCTGGCGTTCCAGCAGCGGCTCGGGCACGCGGCCGCCGAGGCTGCGAGCCGCGCCTGCCGGATCGGCCTCACCCGGGTCATCGTCGGCGATCTCACCAACCGGTTCGGCGAGCAGGTCGCCGACCGGATGCGCGGCCATCTCGCCGGACCGCAGCGCGGCCCCAACCGCCGCGACCTGATCGGGGCCGAGGGCGGCCAGCCGCTGTGCCGCCATCCGGGCCGCGGCGGCGACTATGCGCCGCTCACCACCTGCTACGAGCGTCATGCCGCGCGGCTTGACGCGCGGCTGGAGACGACCTGGAGCCAGGTGCTTGCCGCGATCAGGGCGCGCGAGGACGTGCCGGCTGCCGGCCGCGCGCGCTGGAGCGAACTTTTGACTGCCGCGCAGCAGAGCTGGAAGGACCTGCGCGACCTCACCTGCCGGCTCGAAGCTTACGAGACGCCCAACCGCTGGGCCCATTCGATCTATGCGATGGTGACCGGCCCCTGCCGGATCGTCGAGACCGAAGAGCGCATCAGGACGCTGGCCAGCGCCTACGGGCTGCGACGCGGCGAGCGCTGAAGCCGTCTTGAGACCGTCATGCGATCCGCGCTAAGGGCTTCGGGCCATGACAGTCCGCTATGCCATTTATGCCGCCCCCGCGCCGGACGATCCGCTCTGGCGATTCGGGTCCTCGATCATCGGCTATGACGCGGCCAGCGCCCGCGACCTGCCGTTTCCCGATGCCGCGCCCTGCAATGCGCCGGATTGGCGCGCGCTGACCGACGATCCGCGGCGCTATGGCTTCCACGGCACGCTGAAGGCGCCGTTCTCGCTGGCGGAGGGCGCGAGCGAGGCCGATCTTCTGGAAGCGGCCATGGTTTTCGCCGACCGGCGGCCGGCGGTGACGCTGCCGCGGCTCGAGGTCGTCGCGCTCAAGTCCTTCGTGGCGCTGGTGCCGGCCGAACCGTCGGAGGCCCTGTCAGCGCTCGCCGCCGATTGCGTGCGCGGCTTCGACACGCTGCGCGCGCCGATGGGCGCGGCGGACCGGGAGCGCCGGCTGAAGAGCCCGCTCACCGAACGCCAGATCGGCCATCTCGACGCCTGGGGCTATCCCTACATCTTCGAGGATTTCCGCTACCACATGACACTGACGGGCTCGCTTCCCGAAGAGCGGCGGGAGCCTGTGCGTGCCGCGCTTGCCGCCGCCTATCGGCCGATCGCGGCGCCGTTCCGGCTGGATGCGCTGGTGGTGTTCCGCCAGGCCGCACGCGACCAGCGCTTCACCATTCTCGGCCGGTTTCCCTGCGAAGGCTGAGCGGCGGCGGTCCAAGCCGCCGGGGCGCACCGATCCGGCCTTTCTTGGCGGCCCGCCCGAAGCGGATGCGGGAACCCGCGCCGTCCTCGCGGCCGCGCGCCTGGGGCGGTGCCGGCGGCGGCCGGACGCGACAGATGGAAGCAGACCGCGGCCCGGCGCCGGTTTTCGCCTTTGGTCGCATAGCGGGCCTCTTATCGGGGCGGCGATGTCGGCTATAGTGACGGGACCAAGCACGTCCGGCCTCAGCCGGCAGGAGGCCCGCGGGCGGGCCGTTTCGTTCAGGGAGGAAATTCCATGTCGTTCGTTCTCAACCGCCGCACGGCGCTTCTTGCCGGCGCCGGCGGGGCGCTGGCCCTCGGCGCGCCGGCGCTCGCCCAGTCGCGGCAGAGGCTGACGATCGCCACCGGCGGCACAGGCGGGGGCTTTTTCGTCTATGGCGGCGGCCTTGCCCGCGTCTGGTCGGAGAAGCTGGCCAATACGCATGCCACGGCCCAGGTGACCGGCGGCTCGGTCGACAATGTCAATCTGGTCGCGGCAGGCGATGCCGATGTCGGCTTCTCGACCCTCGATTCGGTCGATGACGCGCTGAAGGGCGTCGGCGCCTATGCCCAGGGCGGCAAGCGCGACGTCCGCGTGCTCGCGGTGCTCTACGATTCCTTCTTCCACGTCGTCGCCAGCGTCGCTTCCGGCGTCAATACGGTGGCCGACATGAAGGGCAAGCGCATCGGTGTCGGCTCCACCGGCTCGTCCACGGAAGGCATGGCCGACCGGGTGCTGACCGCGGGCGGCCTCAATCCGAAGACGGACATCACCCGCGACAATCTCGGCGTCGCCGAATCCGCCAATGCCCTGTCGGACGGCAAGATCGCCGCCTTCTTCTGGATTGGCGGCGTGCCGACGGCGGCCGTGCGCGATCTCGCCCAGGGCGGCCGCACGCCGATGAAGTTCGTCGACACCTCGAAGGAGCTCACGGTGCTGGAAGGCCGCTATCCCGGCCTCTACCGGCCGTTCACGCTGCCGGCCAACGCCTATGGCGGCCAGACCACCGCCGTGCCTGGCCTCGGGGTCGCCAACGTGCTGGTGGTCAGCGCCTCGGCGCCGGAAAAGCTCGTCACCGCCATGCTGGAAGGCACGTTCAACAATCTTGCCGAAGTCCAGCAGATCCACCCCGAGGCCCGGCGGCTGACCGTGGCGGGAGCCGCGGCCAAGACCGCCATTCCGTTCCATCCCGCGGCCGCCGCCTTCTACAAGGCCAAGGGTATCGCCATGTGAACCGCCGCGCCGCGGCATTCGCCAATGTCGAAAAGAGCCGGGATGGGGATACCGTCCCGGCTTTTCTTGTCGGCGCGACCGGTTATGGTCGCTCATGGGGACAGGCCGCCGCGCAAGACGGCGCCGCCCCTGCGGGGAAGACGTAAGGGACGATCGGGCATGACGACAGGTGTTGCGGGAGCTCCGGCGGCCGGGCCGTCGGAGGAGCGCCAGCTCAGCGCCGACGAGATCGAGAAACTGTCGTCGGATTCCGAGGGCGGCCCGGCCCGCCGGGTCACCGGCTGGCTCGGCTGGGTGACCGGCGCCACCTGCTTCCTCGTCGCGGCCTATGCGCTGTTCTGGACGCAGTTCTCCGTCAATACGACGATCTACCGCTCGACCTTCCTCGTCCTCTGCCTCGCCTTGACCTTCGTGCTCTATCCGCTGGTCCGCACGGGGGCCGACGGCGCGGTGAAGGCGCGCCGGCCGACGATCGAGGAACTGATCTTCTCGGCGACGGCGGTGGTGCTGATCCTCTACCTGCTGCACAATCCCAATCCGATGTTCGCGGTCTATGGCCGTTCGAACTTCGCCTATGGCCTCGGCCTGGTCGTCGCCCTGTGCTTCCTCGCCTATCCGCTGCTGGTCTCGCATGCGACACTGGCGCGCTACCAGCCGGTCGACTGGATCTTCGTCGCCATCGGCTTCTACGCAGCGGCCTATCTCGCGCTCAATATCGAGGAGTACAAGGTTCGCGCCATGCGGCCCTCGGCCGAGGAAATGGTGCTGGGCCTCACCTTGATCCTGCTCATCCTGGAGGCGACTCGCCGCACCGTTGGCTGGATCCTGCCGGCCATCGCGGTGGTCTTCCTGATCTACTGCTATGCCGGATCGGGCTGGTTGATCCCCGACGTGTTCGAGCACCGCGGCTTCACGCTGAACCGCATCATCGGCCAGAACTACCTGACGCTGGAAGGCATCTTCACCACGCCGCTCGACGTCGCAGCGACCTTCATCATCCTCTTCACCATCTACGGCGCCGTGCTCGACCGCGGCGGTGCGGGCAGGTTCTTCATCGAATGGGCCTTCGCGCTGTTCGGCAAGAAGGCCTCGCCGTCGGCGCCGGGCCGGGCGGTGGTCGCCTCGGGCTTCCTGCTCGGCACGGTCTCGGGCTCGGGCGTCGCCACCACGGTCACCGTCTCCTCGCTCGCCTGGCCGATGCTGCGCCGCTCCGGCTATTCGCCGGAGGTCGCCGGCGGCATGCTCTCGGCCGCCGGCATCGGCGCCACGCTGTCGCCGCCGACGCTCGGAGCTGCAGCCTTCATCATCGCCGAGTTCCTCGACGTCGACTATCTGCAGATCCTCATCTACGCGACGATCCCGACCGTCCTCTACTACGTCTCCTGCTGGCTGATGACCGAGGCCGACAGCCGGCGCATGAATGTGCGGGCGGTGCGTACCTCGGACGCCTCGCTCTGGGAACTGACCAAGGCCGGCGGCTATCATTTCCTGTCGCTCGGTGCGATCGCCGTCTTCCTGGTGCTCGGCTATACCAGCTTCATGGCGGTCTACTGGTCGATCGTGGTCGCCTTCGTGCTGTCGATGGTCCGGACGGAGAGCCAGCTCGTCACCCGCCGGGCCTTCGCCGTCGGCTGCCTGGCGGCGCTCGCGGCCTTCCTGTTCGGCAATTCGGACCTGCCACGCGCCTTCGGCCTGCACGAGCTGTTCGACAGCCGTGTGTCGGTCGCAAGTTTCTGGGGCATCGCCACGGCGGTCGCCGTTTCCGGGCTTGAGAGCCTCGTTGCGGCGCGCGCCGGCCGGCCGGCGCCGCAGGGCGGCACCGGCATGATCGACGCGCTGATCGACGGCACCCGCTCGACCCTCGGCATCGTCGCGACCTGTGCCTGCGCGGGCGTCATCGTCTCGGTGGTCAATCTCACCGGCCTCGGCCTGACCATTTCGGGCATCATCATTTCCGCCGGCGGATCGAACGTGTTCCTGATCCTGCTGATGGCGGCGCTCGCCATGTGGGTACTCGGTCTCTCGGTGCCGGTTACGGCGAGCTACATCATCGCAGCGGTCATGCTGGTGCCGGCGCTCATCAAGGTCGGTGTCGCGCCTGCCGCGGCGCATATGTTCATGTTCTATTACGCGGTGCTCGCCGACGTCTCGCCGCCGACGGCGCTGGCGCCGTTCGCGGCCTCCGCGATCACCGGCGGCGACCCGTTCCGCACCACCATGCAGGCCTGGAAATATACGCTCCCGGCCTTCGTCGTGCCCTTCATGTTCTGCCTGACGCCTCAGGGCGCCGAACTCCTGATGCTGGTGCCGGCCGGCGTCAACGCCGCGGGGGCCACCGTCTATGCCGCGCCGTCGGGCCTTGTCGCCTGGATCTCCGTGCTCTGGTCGACGGTGACCGCCTGCTTCGCCCTGGTCGGCCTTTGCGTCATGTTCACCGGCTACGCGCTGGCGCAGGCGAACTGGCCGGAGCGCATCCTCTGCTTCATCGGCGGCGCGCTGCTGTTCGCCTCCAACATCTATGCGGATGTCGCGGGGCTCCTCTTCCTCGGCGTGGGTCTCGCCATGCACTGGATGCGGGTGAAGAATGCCGCGACCGTTTCGCCCTGAAAGCCCCCGTGACGCCATGACCCATCGCCTCGACGCCAATGCCGACACCGCCCATTGGGGCTATTTCGAAGCGGCGCTCGCGCCGCGCCTGACCATCGCCTCCGGAGAAAGGGTGACGATCTCCACCGTGTCGGGCGGCGGCGACGTCCTGCCGGATCCGTCCTGGGGCATTCCGCCCGGCCTGAGCGACATCCACCGGCGTTTCGGTGGCCCGGCCTTGCCCGGCCATATCTGCACCGGCCCGGTGGCGGTGGCCGGCGCCAGGCCCGGCCAGGTCCTGCAGGTCGATATCGAGGCGATCGAGCTGCACTACGACTGGGGCTATACCTTCGTCGCCCCGCTCGCCGGCGCGCTGCCCGACGACGTCAAGGCGAAGCGCCTGTTCCATTCGCGCATCGACCGGGCCGCGCGTGTCGCGCACATGCCCTGGGGCCACGAGATCGCGCTCGACCGGCCGTTCTTCGGCGTCATGGCGGTGGCTCCGCCGCGCGAATGGGGCCGGGTCAACACCCTGCCGCCGCGCCGCAACGGCGGCAATCTCGACAACAAGGAGCTGGTGGCCGGCACCACGCTCTATCTGCCGGTTCACGTCGACGGCGCGAATTTCTCCGTCGGCGACGGCCATGGCGCGCAGGGCGATGGCGAGGTCTGCATCACGGCCATCGAGACCGGTCTCATCGGCACGTTCAGGCTCACCGTGCGCGACGACATGAGCCTCGTCTGGCCGATGGCCGAGACGGCGACCCATGTCATGACCATGGCCTTCGACCCGGACCTCGACACCTGCGTGCAGATCGCGCTGCGCAGCATGATCGACCTCGTCACCGCCCGCTCCGGACTCGACCGGGACGAAGCCTATGCGCTGATGTCGCTGGTCGCGGATGTCAGGGTGACGCAGGTCGTCAACGGCAACAAGGGCATCCACGTCATGCTGGACAAGACGTGGCTCGCGCCGGTGCGCTAGCCGCGACCCGCCGTCCGCCGGGCGCGCTGCTCACTCCCAGGGCCTGCCCTTGACGATCACCTCGGCCAGCGCCGCCACCGCGGCAGCCTCCAGCTTCTCGCCCTTGGCGCGGCTGGCCCGGCGCGCGTCGCCGACGACGCCCGACGGCGAGAAGCTGCGGAACGAGCGCCATTGCTGGACCGCCGGCTGGAGCACGTCGCGGGCGCTCGAAAAATTCGGGCCATGAGCCTCGGCGAGCCTGTCGGCGCGCACGGCATCGGGCGCGGCCACCATCATCATCGAGGTCTCGGCCTCGCAGGCATGCAGCACGCCGTCCTGGTCGTCGAGCAGCGGCGCGAAGGCCGGCTGGCAGAGCTCGAAATAGGTCGTGGCCGCGACCGCAAGGCCGGTCTCGCGGGTGAGGTCGGGCAGAAAGGCGTTCAGCGCCGCCATGTTGCCGCCGTGGCCGTTGACGATCAGCACGCGCCGGAAGCCGTGGCGCTTCAGCGCGCCGAGGATCCCGAGCAGTACGGCCCGGTAGGTCGGGATGTCGAGCGTGAAGGTGCCACCATGGTCCATGTGGTGTTCGGCGAGGCCGAGCCAGAGGGTCGGCGCCACCACCACCGGCCGCCGGTCCTGGGCCTGCTCCGCCGCCATCAGGCAGACGCGACCACACAGGATGGTATCGACGCCGGTGCCGAGATGCGGGCCGTGCTGCTCGGTCGAGGCCACAGGCAGGACCACCAGCGCATCGGCCGCGGCAAGCGCGTTCAGCTCGGGCGCGGTGAGCCTTGCCCATTCGACCGAGGGCTGCCGCGCTGTGGCAGCCTGTCGCGGCTTCGCGCCCGAGCGACGTGACGGCGCCGCCTTGTTTGCCGGCTTCGCCGGTTGCGACGCTGTGGTTCCTCTTGCCTTGGCCATGCCGTTCTCCCTTCGGGACGGAGATTTCCACGGTCCGCCCCGCCGGTCGAGCTTGCGGCCTACCGCAGACCTGCATTGCCCTCATTCCCCAGATCGAGGTTGTTCTTGGCACGGCGATCGCTAGTGTCCCGCGCATGACACTTGCCGAAACCTACCGTCTCGCCACCGATATCGGCGGCACCTTCACCGACATCGTTCTCGAACGGGGCGAAACCCGCTTCACCACCAAGGTGCTGACGACGCCCCACGCGCCCGAGGAGGCAGTGGTGGAAGGCACCCGCATCGTGCTGGCCGAGGCGGGCATCGGCTTTGCCGATCTCGCAGTCTTCGTCCACGGTACCACGCTCGCCACCAATGCGGTGATCGAGCGCAAGGGCGCGCGGACCGCGCTGGTCGCGACGGACGGCTTTCGCGACGTGATCGAGATCGCCGACGAGGGGCGCTACGACCAGTACGACATCTTCATCGACAAGCCGCGCCAGCTGGTCGAGCGCAAGCTGCGCTTCACCGTGCCCGAACGCATCGACGTGATGGGCAAGGAATGGCTGCCGCTCGACGAGGCGGCGCTGCGCAAGGTGGCGAAGGAGCTGAAGAAGCTCCGCGTCGAGGCCGTCGCGGTGGCCTTCATCCACTCCTACGCCAACGGCGCGCACGAGGTGCGGGCCGGCGAGATCCTGGCGGAGGAGCTGCCCGGCGTCTCGATCACCCTGTCGAGCGAGGTCTGCCCGGAAATGCGCGAATATGAGCGCACGTCCACGGCCATCGCCAATGCCTATGTGCAGCCGCTGATGGCCGGCTATCTCGGCCGGCTGAAGGCGCGCTTCGCCGCCGAAGGCTATGCCAGGCCGATCCATCTGATGACCTCCGGCGGCTCGCTGGCGACCCTCGAGACCGCCGCACGCTTTCCGATCCGGCTCGTCGAATCCGGCCCGGCCGGCGGCGCCATTCTCGCCGCCCATGTCGCCGCCGAGCGCGCCGAGGACAAGGTCCTGTCCTTCGACATGGGCGGCACCACAGCCAAGATCTGCCTCATCCACGACGCGACGCCCTACAAGGCCCGCACGTTCGAGGTCGACCGCCAGTCGCGCTTCATGAAGGGGTCGGGCCTGCCGGTGCGCATCCCGGTCATCGAAATGGTCGAGATCGGTGCCGGCGGCGGCTCGATCGCGCGGGTCGACAGCCTGAAGCGCATCACGGTCGGCCCGGATTCGGCGGCATCCGTGCCGGGCCCGGCCTGCTATGGCCGGGGCGGGGTGGCGCCGACCGTGACCGACGCCGATGTTGCGCTCGGCCGCATCGATCCCGCCCGCTTCGCCGGCGGGGCCATCACGCTCTATCCGGACAAGTCCGATGCCGCGCTCGATGCGGCGGTCGGCAAGCCCCTCGCGCTGAAGACCGCGATGGCGGCCCATGGCGTCGCCGAGATCGTCGACGAGAACATGGCCAATGCCGCGCGCGTCCACGCGGTCGAGCGCGGCGTCGTGGTTGGCGACCACACGATGGTGGCCTTCGGCGGTGCCGCGCCGCTGCATGCGGCAAGGCTCGCCGAAAAGCTCGGCATATCCCGCATCGTCATTCCCGCCGATGCCGGCGTCGGTTCGGCCGTCGGCTTCCTGCGCGCGCCGGCCGCCTATGAGCTGGTCCATTCCAAGTTCATGCGGCTCGACCGCTTCGACGCGAAGGAGGCCAGCAAGCTGCTGGCCGGCATGAGCAAGGAGGCGACGAGCCTCGCCAAGGCGGCCGCCGGCGGCCGCAAGCTGACGGAAACGCGCACCGCCTTCATGCGCTATACCGGCCAGGGCCACGAGATCGCGGTCGGCCTGCCCAATCGCGCCCTGACGGACAAGGACGTGGCGCTGATGCGGGCGGAATTCGAAGCCGGCTATCGGCGGCTGTTCGCGCGCCACATCCCGGGCGCCGCGATCGAGGTGCTGTCCTGGGCCCTGCTCGTGACCACCGATACCGCGCGTCCCGCCACACTGGCGAAGGCGCGCCGGAAGGACGGGCCGAAGCCGCTCGCCACGCGCCCGGTCTTCGACCCGAAGAGCGGCAGGACCGTCAAGGTTCCGGTGATCGACCGGGCGGCCATGACGCCCGGCGCCACCGTCGCCGGGCCGGCCATCATCGTCGAGGCGGGTACCTCGACCTTCGTCACCGCCAGTTTCGATGCGCAGCTCGACGCCGGCTACGGTCTGCTGCTGACCGCCAAGGCGGCCGAGGCCGCCTCTTCGGCCAGGCCTGCGAAGGGCGCTGCGGCCGTCCGCTCGGCCAAGCCTGCGAAGGCCGCCGGATCCACCGAGCAAGCGAGGCCCGCCAAGTCGGCCGGGACCGCGAAGCGAGCCAAACCGGCCAAGCCGGCCAAGGGGCAGTAGGAGCCATGACCAAGCTTTCGGATATCGACCTGCAGGTCATGTGGAACCGCCTCATCGCGGTGGTCGAGGAACAGGCGCAGGTGCTGTTGCGCACCGCCTTCTCGGCGATCGTGCGCGAGGCCGGCGATCTCTCGGCCGGCGTCTTCGACCGGCACGGCAACATGCTGGCCCAGGCCGTCACCGGCACGCCGGGCCACGTCAATTCCATGGCCGAGAGCGTCAGGCACTTCATCCGCGCCTTTCCGGTCGAGACGATGCGCGAAGGCGACATCTACATCACCAACGATCCCTGGATGGGCACCGGCCATCTCAACGACTTCGTGTTGACCACGCCGGCCTTTCACAAGGGCAAGCTGGTCGCGCTGTTCTCCTGCACCAGCCATCTCATGGATATCGGCGGCATCGGCTTCGGGCCGGACGCGACCGACGTGTTCATGGAAGGGCTCTACATTCCGCTGCTCAAGCTCGCCGACAAGGGCAAGCTCAACGAGACGCTGATGGCGATGATCCGCGCCAATACGCGTCTGCCGGTCGATACCGAGGGCGACGTCTATTCGCTGGCCGCCTGCAACGATGTCGGTTGCGAGCGCCTGTCCGAAATGATGACCGAGTTCGGCCTCGACGACCTCGACGTCCTCTCCAGGCACATCCTCGACCGTTCGCGCGCCGCGGTGCTGGAAGCGATCGCCGCCATGCCGCAGGGGTCCTGGACCAACAGCATGACCGTCGACGGCTATGACGAGCCGGTGACCCTGACCGCCACCGTCACGGTGTCGAAATCGGGCATCCATGTCGACTATGCCGGAACCGGGCCGGCCTCGCGCAGGGGCATCAACGTGCCGCTGGCCTATACGACCGCCTATACGGTGTTCGGCCTCGCCTGCATCGTCGGCAAGGATATTCCGAACAATGCGGGGTCGCTGGCGCCGCTCACCGTGTCGGCGCCGGAGGACAGCATCGTCAACGCGCTGAAGCCGAAGCCGGTCGCCTCCCGCCACGTCATCGGCCAGATGCTGCCCGACGTCGTCTTCGGCGCGCTGCGCCAGGCGATCCCCGACCGCGTCCCGGCCGAGGGCACATCGTGCCTCTGGAACCTCAATGTCCGTGGCCAGACCGAGGATGCCGGGCTCGGCAATTACGGGTTCACCATGGCGGTGACAGCCAATGGCGGCACCGGCGCGCGGCCGCTGAAGGACGGTCTCTCGACCACCGCCTATCCGTCCGGGGTCAAGGGCACGCCGGTCGAGATCGCCGAATCGATCACGCCGCTGATCTTCTGGCGCAAGGAGTTCCGGCCGGATTCGGGCGGGGCCGGGCGCACCCGCGGCGGGCTCGGCCAGGTGATCGAGGTCGGCAGCCGCATCGGCAAGCCGTTCGACCTGCTCGCCGCCTATGACCGCATCGACCATCCGCCGCGCGGCCGCGACGGCGGCAAGGACGGCGCGGCCGGCGCGGTCGCGCTCAAGTCGGGCAAGAAGCTGAAGGGCAAGGGCTTCCAGATGATCCCGCCCGACGACCGGCTGGTGGTCATGACCCCCGGCGGGGGCGGCATCGGCGATCCGAAGAAGCGCAAGCGGGATGCGGTCGCCCACGACGTCGCCGAAGGACTCGTCAGCAAGGCGGGCGCCAAGGCCTACGGCGGCTAACCGAGGAAGGGCCGCACCCGGGCAGCCCGTCCTCCGTCGGGCGCGGTACGGGCGCCCGACGCATGCCGGGCGGGCCGGCTCACCGTCCGTGGCGAGGCGAAGCGAGGCGGGCGACGGCTGCGGTGACGCGCCTGCCGAGGTGATCGGCCACGAGCACCAGGACGAGAGAGGCCGCCGCCAGCGGAAAGATGACGCAGAGCCCCGCGACGATCAGCGCGAGAGTCCGCAGGCGTGGCGCAGCGACCGGAGCAGGGGCCCCGAAACGGCCTTTCGGTCGGCGCCGCCACCAGATGATCGGGCCCGTCACGGTCAGGACGACGATGCCGAGGCAGGCGGCCAGCATGAGGATCTGGTTCGGGCGTCCGAAATAGTTGCCCATATGGATCTGGACGCCGAGCTCGACGGCCTTCGCGGCCCAGCCGTAGTCGGAGAAGCGGATATCGCCGAGGATGCCGCCGGAATATTGGTCGATGTGCAGCGTGCGCTGCGTCTCGGGCTGGTCGGGATAGGTGATGGCGGTGAAAACACCCCTGCTGTCCCGCGGCAGGCTCAGCCGATAGGGCGGCCGCATGCCGTGGCGCTCCAGTATCGCCGCAATATCGTCCAGACCGAGCCGGCGCCCCTCCGGCGCCTGTGACACCATGCCATGACCGTCATGGCCGGCATGCGGGTCGGATGCCGGGACGGGCGCTCTCTCGAGGGTCCATGGGGCGGCGTTGCCGACGGTTTCGCCGACCGTCGAGGGCGGCGCCGCGCCATGCAGCCTGTGGCTCGCGGGATAGCCGATGCCGGCGAGGTCGGTTCCGCGGCGCAGCAAATCGCCCCAGAATGTCGCCCATGGCAGTCCGGTGAGGATCAGGAACATGATGAGGAGGGCGCTCCACAGGCCGACCACGGCGTGCCAGTCC
Source organism: bacterium YEK0313 (assembly GCA_000751295.2). Taxonomy (NCBI): domain Bacteria; species bacterium YEK0313. The sequence goes on along the minus strand of CCMO02000001.1, from coordinate 5,019,723 downwards.
TTCCAGAACGCCCGGCCGAACCGGTTCCATCGCGGATAGAGAATGCCGCCGAGGCCGCCGAGGCCGCGCGGCCACCACAGATAGAGGCCGGTGACGGTCAGGATGAAGCCCCAGCAGGCCGCCAGTTCGACGATGCCGTCGCCGAAGTCTCCGAGCATCAGCGATCCATGGGCGAGATCCGCGAAGCCGACCAATGTGCGCGCGTAGACATAGGACCCCAGCACCCGTCCGGTGCCGGGATCGACAAAGACCCGCAGCGGCGGCCCGTCGAGCGGGGTGACGAAGACCTCGACGCTGCGGCCGGGCTCTCGCGGCGTATCGATGCGGGTGACTTTGCTGCCGGGACGAGTGGTCGCGGCCGCGGCCGCCACCGCGCCGAGCGGCACGGACTGCGCCGCGGCCGGAACGATGCGCAGGTCACGATGGAGAAGGTCGTTGATCTCGTCGTTGAACAGATAGATGGCGCCCGTCACCGCCAGGATGAGCAGGAAGGGCGCGACCACGAGGCCGGCGTAGAAGTGCCAGCGCCAGACGGCCCGGTAAATCCCGGGCGAAGAGAGGAAAGCGATCATCGCAGGACGTCCTTGATTGGCCGGGCATGGTTGGGGACCAGGCCGGCTCCCGGCGTCAGAACCTGACGGTGTAGGAGAGGTCGAAGCTGCGCGGTGCGCCCAGATAGACCTGCGTCGCGCTGTAGCCGGACCAGTCCGCGTAGAAGGCATTGGTCAGATTGCGCCCGCGCAGCCGCAACGTTCCCGCGCCGATATCATAGGCGATCCAGGCGTCGACCAGCGTCCGGGCCTTCACCGCGATGGTGTTGGTGGTGTCGGTATAAAAGGACCCGACATGCTGGATCGACGCGCCGATGGTCATCGGCATCTGCTCGAGGCGATAGCTGCTGGACAGCATGACCATGCGGGCCGGCACATTGGGCGGACGGTTGCCGCGCAGGTCCTGCGTCGCGTTGCGCAGTTCCGTGAAGCGGGCGTCGACGAAGGCGGCGCTTGCGCTGACCCGCCACCGGTCCGTCACCGCGACCGAGAGATCGAGCTCGACGCCGCGGGAGCGCTGGCTTCCGCCCTGCACCGTCAGGGCCGGGTTGGCGGCGTCGCGCGTGAGGATGTTGTCCTGGTCGATCTGGTAGAGCGAAGCCGTGGCGACGACACGGTCGTTCCAGAAGGACGACTTGATCCCTGCCTCCAGGGAGCGGCCCGTGGACAGCGCGAACTGCCCGTTGGCCGTGTTGCTCAGCAGCAGCGTGGCGACCGGAATCGCCGCCCTATTGTACTGTGCGAAGACGGCCGTTCCGGGCATGAGATTATAGACCGTGCCGACCCGCCACGAGACATCTTCGAAGGTCCTGTCGAAACGGGCGGTCGTGTCCCGGTTGAGATCGTCGATGCGGCGATTGAGGCTCATGGTCTCGCGCCTGACGCTGCCCAATACGAGCCAGTCGGGCGAGAGGTTGACGGCGTTCTCGGCGAACAGCGCGACGGTCCGCAATCGGCTGTGGAAGTCCTGCCGGGTCGGAAAATGGGCGGCGGTGTCGGTCGGAAAATAGCCGCGCGCCGGATTGAACGGGTCGACCGATGTCGTCGTCCCGAACCGTCTGTTCGAGCCGAGCCGCGTGTCGACATATTCGAACCCGACCGCGAAGCGGTTGCGAAGCCCGCCGATCAGGCCGTCATAGGACGCGGTCGCCCGATCCGACCAGAACTGGTGATCATGGGTGATCTTCCCTGTCGTGCGGTCGAGCAGGCCGGTCGCGCGGTTGAAGGTGAAGTCTTCCGAATTGGCCCAGTAGCGGTTCGCCGTGAGGAAGCTCACTTCGTTGCGCAGCGTCCATCCGTCGGTCAGCCGGTATTCGGCAGCCCCGCGCAGCCAGACGGTATCGGACCTCATCAGTCCGTCCTCGACATTGTAGTTCTGCCTGCGCAGGGAGCGGTCGATGACCATGCCGCCGGGCGCGGTGACGAGATCGGACGGATCGCGCGCCGCCGATCGCGGGATCAGCGGCGCTCCCTGGTAGGGCGTGCGGAACGCATCGTGGAAATACGCGGCGGACGCGGTGAGCGTCAGGCGGTCGGTGGGCGCGAATATGCCGTTCGTCGTCAGGCCGAGCTTGCGCGCCGCAGTATCGGTGACGTGGCCGTCCGACTGGCTGTAGCTCAATGTCGAGCGTACCGCCGCGTTCGCTCCGATCGGCGTGTTGACGTCGATGCCGGTGCGCACGGCATTGAAGCTGCCGTAGCTGATGAGCCCTTCCGCGCCGGGCTCGCCGAGCCTTGCCTGCCTGGTGACGAGATTGACGGCGCCGGCCAGGGCGCCGGTCCCCTGAATCACCGAGGCCGGTCCCTTGAGGATCTCGATCCGCTCGAAGTTGAACGTATCGAAATCGCGCGTGACGATGAGCGGATCGACGGCGCGCGTGCCGTCGATCGCATAGCCGGTCGCGGCGCGGGAGAAGCCGCGCATGGAGATCACGCCTGGTTCCCCGGGCAGGTTGCCGGCCATCGCCCCCGGCACCGCATTGAGGGTTTCGACGAAGGTTCGCAGGCCCCTTTCCTGCATGTCCCTCTGGGTGATGACGCTGACCGAGGCCGGCGTTTCGCGGGCGGTGAGGCCGACGATGCTGCCTGCGGAATTCGGCCCGTTCAGGCCGGTCGGGTCGGCGCGGCCCTCGATGGTGATCGTCGGCAGCTCGACGACCTGCGAGGCCGCGGGCGGGTCCGCTTGCGCCGGGACGGGAGACAGGATCGAGGAGGCAAGCAGCATCGCCGCGGCGGACGGGCAGCGCGCGCGGTCGGGCGGGTTTCGGAGCAACATGTCGGGCTCTTCGGTGTGACGTTATGGCATGTCGCGCATGCGTGCCCGCCTGCGGCGGCGGCCGGCTCGGCGCGGACGCTGCGACAGGCCTGGTCCTCGCCTGGGCGGCGGAGGCGCGACGTTGGTCGGGGCGAAGGAGGTCGGCACGGCGCATCGCGCGGAGAACCGCCTTCCACCCTTCTCGAGGCTGCCGGATGCCGCGGCGATCGGCCGAGCGACACGCGATCGCGTCGGTCCGCAAGCCGGGTTCAGCGGCAGTCCGTCAGGTGGTCAGGGGCGGCGCGCGGGGATTTCCAAGCGACCCGTCGCGGCTGGGAACGGGCCGGTCCTGGTGGGCGCGAAAAACCGGCGCCTCGTGTTCCGCGAATGGCGGAGCCGCGAGCCCGTGCTCGGCGATCGGCGGAGCTGCCAGCGCAAGGAGGCCGCCTGCGGAGAGGCAGCAGTCCGGCAGGCGCTTGGTCGTCCGCTGGTCGTCATCGGCGGGGAGGGAGCCCAGGCCTTCGGCGGTGCAAAGGACGAGGCCGGCACCGCCGAGCGAGTGCGGCGCCGCATGGAGGCCGCTCGTCAATCCGACGAGGAGCGTCTGGGCCGCAAGCATGTAGGCCGCGACCAAGGCGACCCACCGCACTCCCGATGACCTTCTCCAGCTCAAGGGCCGCTCCGTCTCGCGCATCCTCCCTATCATTCACCGCCTGGGACGAGAAGGCCGAACATCCCGATGGGGCGATATGTCCGCTGCGCAATCGTCCGGCGCGCCAGGGCCCGTGGCGGCTTCAAGGCTCGCAGGCCGGGTGCGCCCCTCGGCGCGGGCGGCCGCAGTGGGTCAAAGGCTCGCCGCCGCCCGCGCCGCCTGGTCGTAGAGCCCGGACAGAGCGCGCATCTCGGCGGCGATCCGGCTCAGCTCGACCGCGTCGGTGCCGAAGGCCTTCACGCCCTTGATCAGCAGCGCTTCGCGGATCTCGCGATAGCGCAGGCAGAATTCGGCCCCCTTCGGCGTGGTGCCGATCGCCTTTTCCTTGCCGACCTTCTCGCTGCGGATCAGGCCGGCTGCTTCGAGCTTCTTCACCGCATAGGTGACGAGGTGCGTGTCCTCGATGTTGAGCACCAGCGCGATATCGGCCATGCGTTTCGGTCGGCCGCGGTGGTTGACGGTATGGACGATCAGCACTTCGAGCGGCGAAAGGCCGGCGAGGCCGGCGCCTTGCGCGCAGCGGGTCATCCAGCGCTCGAAGGCGTGGCCGACCAGGATGAGGCCGAATTCGAACTCCGACAGCGCCGGCATGGCGCCCGATGCGAGATGGGCGGAGGAGACGATCGGACCAATGCTGGCTGCGGGTTTCGCGGCCGCTGCGGCTTCGGACGGCGGCGACTTGGGCGATGTCGGTGAAGGCATGGCACGTCTCTCGCGCGGCTGGAGCGGCGGCATCGGCATAGTTAGTCGTCACATATCATCGAAATCAAATCAATAAAACGACGATAAATTATCGACGATGTGTTGACTTGGAAAAAATGTTGCGCAATCGTCAGGGCCGATAGCCGTTTCATGTCCTGGCCGGAGGACGGCGCGCGTCCATTCGCGCGCCTTTGTGTGCACCGCAATGCACGCGTGGCCCTTGTCTTGTGCGTGAAACAGCGATCCAATTGCATGTCAAAGGCAGATGCCTCGACCGCCGGACAACGGCGGGCCTTCCAGAGATCAGGGACTTCAGGAGCTTCTCACATGTTCGACCGCCGCCAGATTGTCGCCGGCTTGGCCGGCGCGACGACGCTTGCCGCGCCCACCGTGCTCAGGGCGCAGACCGCCTGGGACATGCCGGTGCCCTATACCGACGGCACTTTCCACACCCAGAACGTCCGCTGGTGGGTGGAGGAGATCAGCAAGGCGACCGGCGGGTCGATGAAGATCCAGGTCCATTCCAACAATTCGCTGATCCGCCTGCCGGAGATCCTGCGCGCGGTGTCGACCGGCCAGGTCGCCGCCGGCGAGATCCTCATCAGCCAGTTCGGCAACGAGGATCCGTTCTTCGAACTCGATTCGATCCCCTTCCTCGCCCAGGGCCTCGACCAGGGCATGCTGCTCTACCAAGCCTCCAAACAGGCGCTGGAATCCACCTGCCAGCGGCGCGGCATCCGCGTGCTCTACTGCGTCGCCTGGCCGAGCCAGGCCTTCTACTCGAAGACGCCGATCAATTCGGCGGCCGACATGCGCGGCATGAAGTTCCGGACCGTCAGCCCGATCACCTCGCGCATGGCCGAGCTGCTCGGCGCCGTGCCGACGCTGGTGCAGGCCTCCGAAGTGCCGCAGGCCTTCGCCACCAATATCGTCACCGGCATGATCACGTCCGGCGCGACCGGCGTGCAGTCGCGCGCCTGGGAGTTCTCCAGCCAGTTCGTGAACCTGCGCGCCTCCATGCCGAAGAACGCCGTCCTGGTGAACGAGCGGGCCTGGCAGCGCCTGCCGCAAGCGGTCAAGGACGCAATGCTCGCCGCTTCGGCCCAGGCCGAGCCGCGCGGCTGGAAGCTTGCCGGCGAGGTCGAGGCGGCCTCGATCGAAGAGCTGCGCAAGAACGGCATGACGGTCGTCGATCCGAGCCCGCAGCTGCTGGCCGACGTCAAGGCGGTCGGCGCCAAGCTGACCGATGAATGGATCGCCAAGGCCGGCGACACCGGCAAGGCGGTCATCGAGAATTTCCGGGCGCGCCTGCGCGCCTGACGCCCGCCGCCACCGGGCGCCTCCAGAGGAACCGGCGCCGCATCGCGCCGGTTCGTGCCCCGCGCCCGGCGCGGCGGAGGCCGCCGCCATCGCCTTTTCAGCTGCGCCCTTTTTCATCCATGTTAAGGCGCGCCACGGCCCCGATCCGGGGCGCAAAGCGCCGTCAAATTACAGGTTGCTCATGCGAAAGCTACTCGACGGGCTCTATCTCGGAGCGGCCTGGCTCGGCGCTTTGGCCGTCTTCGCCATCTGCGCGATCATGATGACGCAAGCCGCCCTCAGGCTGAACGGCACCCTGCTGCGCGGCGCCGACGACGTCACCGCCTGGGTCTGCGCGGCCGCCGCCTTCCTGCCGCTGGCCGCCACCTTCAAGCGCGGCGAGCTGGTGCGCATGGGCATCATCGTCGAGCGCTTCTCCGACCGGACGGCGCGTTGGATCGAGCTCGTCGCGCTCGCCATCTGCGCGGCCTTCGGCCTCTATCTCGCCTATTGGCTGTGCAACATGGTCTATGAGAGCTTCATCTTCGACGAGCGCGGCCAGGGCCTCCTGCCGATCCCGATCTGGATCCCGCAGACGCCCGTGGCCATCGGCGCCATCGTGCTGGCGATCGCGGTGATCGACGAACTGGTGCGCGTCGCCTCGGGCCTCGTGCCGACCTATGTGCAGCAGGTGCGTGACCGGCACGCCGCCGGCGACTATTCGGGCGAGGTCTGATCGTCATGGGACCGCTCGCTATCGGGTCGCTGCTGCTCCTCGTCATGTTCGCCACCCTGTCGGTGGGAGCCTGGATCGGCTTTTCGCTGGCCATTACCGGCTGGGTCGGCATGGCCTTCTTCACCAATTCCTCTCCGGGCCTCAATCTGGCGACCGCGGTCTGGCAGTCGGTCGCCTCATGGGAACTGGCGGCCCTGCCGCTGTTCGTCTGGATGGGCGAGATCCTGTTCCGCACCAATCTCGCCAACCAGATGTTCATTGGCCTCGCGCCCTGGCTGCGGCGGCTCCCGGGCCGGCTCCTGCACGTCAATGTGCTGGCCTGCGGCATTTTCGGCTCGGTCTCGGGTTCGTCGGCCGCGACCGCCGTCACCATCGGCAAGATGACGGTGCCGGAGCTGAAGCGGCGCGGCTATCCCGACACGCTCTCGCTCGGCTCGCTCGCCGGTTCCGGCACGCTCGGCATCCTCATCCCGCCCTCGATCATCATGGTGGTCTATGCGGTGGCGGCCGAGGTCTCGATCATCCAGATCTTCCTCGCCGGCTTCCTGCCCGGCCTGCTCGTGATGGTGCTGTTCTCCGGCTACATCGTCGTCTGGGCGCTGCTCAATCCCGACAAGGTGCCGGCAGACGACCTCGGCGTCATGACGTTCAGGGAAAAGCTCGCCGCCTCCAAAGAGCTCATTCCCTGCATGCTGCTGATCGCCATGGTCATCTGGGTGATCGTGGCGGGCTATGCGACGGCGACCGAGGCCGCCGCCTTCGGCGCGGTCGGTTCGCTCGCCCTTGCCTGGTGGGGCAAGTCGCTGACCTGGGAGCATTTCAAGGAGAGCCTGCTCGGGGCGACCCGGCTGTCGGCGATGATCATGTTCATCCTGGCCGGCGCCGCCTATCTGACGCTCGCCATGGGCTTCACCGGCATTCCCAGGGCGCTCGCCGAATTCGTCGCCTATCTCAACCCGTCCAAGTTCCAGCTGATCGCCGTCCTCACCGTCATGTACATCATCCTCGGCACGGCGCTCGACGGCGTGTCGATGATCGTGCTGACCACGACGATCGTGCTGCCGATGATCCAGAAAGTCGGTATCGACCCGATCTGGTTCGGCATCTTCATCGTGCTGCTCGTCGAGATCGCCGAGGTGACGCCGCCCGTCGGCTTCGTCCTGTTCGTGCTGCAGTCGATGAGCGGCCGCGACAGCTGGTTCGTCGCCTATGCCTCGCTGCCCTTCTTCCTGATGCTGGTCACCGCCATCGCGATCATCACGATCTTCCCCGACATCGTGACGGTGCTGCCGCGCATGTTCGTCGAGGCGACGCAGGCGGGCGGTCCGCGCTAGCGCCGGGCCGCCAACGACGCTTAAGATCGTCGGCACGCCGATGATCCCCTGGTGTGAAGTCCCGAGAGGTTCGCGATGGGCGCGCGCATGGAGCCGCGATTCCTTGCCTGCGGCGATACCGCCGTCACGGTGGAGTTCGGCACCGAGATCGACGACGACATCAACGCGCTGTGCCTGGCCTTCGACGAGGCGCTCGCCGCGGCCGCCATTCCCGGCGTCGTCGAGACCATGCCGACCTATCGCTCCGTGCTGGTGCAGGTCGATCCGCTTGCGATCGACATGCCGGCCTTCGAGCGCCAGGTGCTCGCGGTGCTCGATGGCCTCGAAGCGCGCGCGGCACGGCCCCGGCGCTGGAAGGTGCCGGTCGTCTATGGCGGCGAGTTCGGCATCGATCTCGACGACGTCGCCGCCCGCCACGGCCTTGCCCCGGCGGAGGTGATCCGCCGTCACTCCTCCCGCGTCTACCGGGTCGCCATGCTCGGCTTCCTGCCGGGCTTCTGCTATCTCTCCGGCGCGGACCAGAGCATCGCGCTGCCGCGGCGCGAGGATCCACGGGTCAAGACGCCGGCCGGCACGATCTCGATCGGCGGCGTCCAGGCGCTGGTCGCCTCCGTCGAGGCGCCGTCGGGCTGGCACCTGCTCGGCCGCACGCCGGTACGCACCTTCATGCCGGACCGCGATCCGGTATTCCTGATCGGCGCCGGCGACGAGGTGGTGTTCGAACCGATCGAGGCGACGCGCTGGGATGCGCTCGATCGGGCGGCGGCGGCCGGCGAGCCGGTCGCCGAGGAGGTCGCGCCATGACCCGGCTCGTCGTCCGCGACTGCGGCGCCGGCACCACCATCCAGGACGCCGGCCGGTTCGGCTATCAGCGCTATGGGGTCGGCCCGGCGGGCGCCATGGACAGGATCGCGCTCGCCGTCGCCAATCTGCTGGTCGGCAATGCACCGGGTACGGGCGCCATCGAATTCACTCTGTTCGGCGGCTCCTTCCTGGTCGAGGACGGCGATGTGCGGGTGGCGCTTGCCGGCGCGCTCGCCGATCTGAGGATCGACGGCGAAGCCGTGCCGGCCCTGACCAGCGCCACCGCGCGCGCCGGCCAGGTGATCAGCGTCGGTCCGGCGCGCGCCGGCGTGTTCATGGTCCTGGCAGTGTCAGGCGGTTTCGCCTTGAAGGCGGATCTCGGCAGCCAGTCGTTCCATCTGCGCGCCGGGCTCGGCGGCGTCGATCGCCAGCCGGTCAAGCCGGGGCAGAAGCTCGCCGTGGCGGGCGCGCCGGCGGGGCCTGAGCTCACGGCCGGCCGGGCGCCTCAAGTCTCCGCCGGAGCCTATCGGATCGTGCTCGGGCCGCAGGACGATTATTTCAGCGAGGCCGGCATCCGCACACTGACCGGGCAAGCCTATGCCGTGTCGGCCCAGGCCGATCGCATGGGCTACCGGCTGACCGGGCCCAAGATCGAGCATGCGCGGGGCTACAACATCGTCTCCGACGGCATCGTCACCGGCTCGATCCAGGTGCCGGGCTCGGGCGAGCCGATCGTGCTGCTCGCCGACCGCCAGACGACCGGCGGCTATCCCAAGATCGCCACGATCATTTCCGCCGACCTGCCGCGCTTCGTCCAGCAGCGGCCGGGCAGCGAGGTGCGCTTCACCGTGGTCAGCCGCGCCGAGGCCATGGCCGCCGCGCGCGAACAGGCGGCGATGCTCGCGGCGGTCGCCGGGGGGCTGAAGGCCGCGGGCGGCGGGCTCGACGCCGAGCGGCTCCTGTCGCTCAACCTCATCGACGGCTGGGTCGACGCGCGCAGGGGCGAGGCGGGGGAAACGCGGGCCGCCGGCTGAGCCGCGTGCCCCGCAGGTGTCGCGACAGGATGTGCAGGAGGCAAGGCAATGGCTTCAGTCGATCTCAATTCGGATATGGGCGAAGGCTTCGGCCCCTGGCAGATGGGCGATGATGCGGCCATGCTCGACATCGTCACCTCGGCCAATGTCGCCTGCGGCTGGCATGCGGGCGATCCGATCATCATGCACCGCACCGCCGAGATCGCCAAAGCCAAGGGCGTGTCGATCGGCGCCCATCCCGGTTTCGGCGATCTCTGGGGTTTCGGCCGTCGGGTGATCCGCGGCGACAGCATGGCCGACCTGGAAAAGCAGATGGCCTACCAGATCGGCGCCATGCAGGCGCTGGCCGTGCTGGCCGGCCACAAGGTCACCCATGTCAAGGCGCATGGCGCGCTCGGCAACATGAGCAACGACGACGAGGACGTGGCGCTCGCCATCGGCCGGGCGATCAAGGGCGTCGATTCCAGTCTCGTCTATGTCGTGATGCCGGGGCTGCCGACCGAGCGGGCCGCCGAGCGGCTCGGCCTCGCCATGGCGCGCGAGGTCTTCGCCGACCGCACCTATGACGACAACGGCAATCTGACCAGCCGGAAGAAGGAAGGCGCGGTGATCCACGATGCGGCGCTCGCCGCCGAACGGGTCCTGCGCATGGTCGAGGACCAGGAGGTCGTCACCGTCACCGGCAAGGTGCTCAAGGTCGCGATCGATACCATCTGCGTCCATGGCGATAATCCCGCGGCGGTGGCCATGGCACGGACCGTGCGCCAGCGGCTCGAGGCTGCGGGTATCGCGGTGAAGCCGTTCCGCACCGCCTGATCAGGACCGGCCCGCGAGCTGGCGCAGGGCGCCGGCGAAGGGTTCGAAGGTGAAGCGGACGGTGACCTTGCCGGGCGGCACGGCCAGCGCCCGCACCAGGCCGAAGGCGCGCTGGATGGGCACCTCGCGGCCCTCGATGCGCGCCACCCACCAGGGGTGCCAGGCATCGGCGAGCACCAGCATGCCGCCTTCGGTGCTGTCCGCCTCCACCACCACTTCGGTGTCGGCATAGACGCGGATGCGCGCGGTGCCGCCGGCCGCGCGGCGGGGCGGCGCCGGGCCCTCGACCAGCACCGTGTCGCGCGGGTCGAGGCCGGCGGGAAAGCCGGTTTCGGCCAGGCGTTCGGGCGTCGGCGCCGCGGCGGGCGCCAGCCACACCCGGGGCAGGGCGCGCGGGTTCTCGTAGATATAGGCCTCGTTCGTGCGCGCGATCAGCGTCAAGGCGTCGGGCGGCAGCGTCTTGTCGACCTCGTTGATCGGCACGCCCGTCACGATGAAGCGCAGGCCGAGAATGTCGGCGAGCGGCGACCGATAGGACGGGAAGGACGGAGGGAAGCGGCGCTGGCTCGGCAGGGCGGCAATGTCCTCGGCGCCGACCAGCCCGGCATAGGCGGCGGAGCGCACCGGGTTGAAGCCGAGCGTATCCTCGAAACCGTGGACCATGGCCGCGTTCTGCCAGAAATAACCGAGGCCGATCAGTTCGACGCGGTCGCGCCGCGTCTCGTCGCGCACCTGCCGCGCCTTGATCAGCGTGACCGTCGGGTTGCTCGTCGCCGGGTCCAGCACGTCATAGGTCGCGGGCGGCAAGGCGGTCGACTCGCTCGGGCCGTTGGTCACCTTGAGATCGATGACCAGCACGACCGCCAGGATGAGCGCCAGAACGCCCGGCGCGACCCTCGGTGCCGCACCGAGAACGGCAAGCGACAGGCCGAGCGAGGCCGCCGCGATGACGAGGTAGGTCCAGGCGCTTGCCGGTGCACCCTTGGCCAGGATGAGCGCCGCGCCGCCGGCAAGGACGAGGATGGTGACGGCCGCCAGCAGGGGCCGATTGACCGTCAGTTGCCGGGTGAGAAGGCGGTGCGCGGCATAGCCGGCCAGCACGGCATAGAGCCCGCCGATGACGAAGGCGGCATCGGCCGGGCGGCGGAACAGGCTGACGCCGGGCAGGTGCCAGAGCGCGGCGAGGGCCGGCGTGTACCAGCCGAGTGCGAAGACGATCGTGGCGACGAGCGCAAGCGTCACGTAGCGGATCTCGGCAGCCCAGGCGGCGCGGCCGGCGCAGAGCGTCAGCACCAGCAGGAAGGGCAGGGCGCCGGCATAGAGGACGCCCATATTGCGGGCGAGGAACAGGCCCGTATCGCCCCAGGCCGGGGTTGGCGGGCCCCAATATTCGGCGAGCGGCCCGGCCGCCCCGTAGAGATTGCCGAGCGCGAGGCTGACGAACAGGGCCGGGTGCAGCGAGCCCCGCCCGGCGCCCTCGAGATCGATGGCGAGGCGGTTCGACTGCTCGGCCCACAGGGCCGAGAGCGTCACCGGCACGATGATGACGGCAAGGCCGGCCACCGCGCCCGCGGCAAGCGGCGACAGGCTCTGCCGGAAGCGGCCGGCGCGGCCCGGGCCGGTCAGCCAGAAGGCGAGGACCTGGCCGGCGAGCAGGTAGACGAGAATGAAGGCGACCTGGTCGCGTCCGGCGACCATCAGGCCGGCGGCCAGCCCGGCCGCCAGCCCGTAAAGCCACGAGCCGCGGTCGAGGGCGCGGGCGAGCAGGAAGGCGGCAGCGGCCCACCAGCAGAGTGAAAAGACCTGATTGACGTGCTGGATCCGCCAGCTCGCGGCGGCGCCGAAGGCAAAGGCGATCGCCGCCACAAGCGCGCCGCCCCAGTGCCAGCCGCGATCGCGGAAGATCAGGATCACCGCAAGCCCGCCGACGAACAGCATGGCGAAGACCGCGCGATCCATGGCGGCAAGCGAAGGCGCCCGGTCGAAGGCGGCGACCGCCAGGAGCGGCACCGAGAACAGCACCGATTGCGGATCGGCAATTTCCGGCGAGCCGGCGAAGATGCTCGGCGTCCAGAAGGCGCTGTCGCCGCCATGCAGCGCCCGCGCGGCGAAGCCGAGATGAGGGTACCAGTGGGCCTTGGCGTCCCAGGGGATGGTGACCGCGCCTGTCAGCCAGGGGGCCGCGAGCACGCCCCAGGCGAGCGCGAACAGGACCAGGACCAGGAGGAGATTGAAAGAGGCCCGCTCCGGCGTACCTGCCGGCCCGGCGGAGGCGCGACCGCGGTCGGATAAGGCGGCCAAGCCCTACTCGCCCGCCTTCAGCCGGGCGAACAGGGCGTCGGTGTCGATGAAATGGCCGGCGCGCTCCCGCTTGGACGCGAGATAGCGGACATTTTCGTCGGTGGGCCGGCCGATGACGCGCCGCTCGGACACGACCTTGAGGCCGGACTCGCGCAGGGCCTCCACCTTGACCGGATTGTTGGTCATGATGTCGACCTCGGCAATGCCGAGCTGCTTCAGCATTTCCGCCGCGAAATCGAAATGGCGCTGGTCGAGATCGAAACCCAGCACCTCGTCGGCGTCATAGGTGTCGAAGCCGAGCGACTGCAGCCTGTAGGCGCGCATCTTGTTGGCGATGCCATTGCCGCGGCCTTCCTGGTCGAGATAGAGCAGCACGCCGCCATCGTTCTTGGCCATCCATTCGACGGTGCCGCGCAACTGGTCGCCGCAGTCGCATTTCAGCGAGCCGAAAAGGTCGCCGGTAAGGCAGGCCGAATGCAGGCGCACCGGCACCGGCCTGGACAGATCGGGCTTGCCGACCACGATGGCAACCTGGTCGCGCAGGCCTTCGCCCCCGCGGAACACCACGAATTCGGTTTCCGGCGCCCCCTCCAGCGGCACCGGCGCACGGCCGACGATCCTGAGGCGCCGGACCTCGTTCTGGCGGAAGTTCTTCACCGCCGCGATGCCGACGCGCTCGACGGCGCTTTCGGCAAGGCGGGCCGCATCCACGGGGACCACCACGACCACCGGCACGGTGAGCGCAAGACGGGCCAGTTCCAGTGCAGTTTCATCGAGCGTATCGACCGGCGCCACGGGCGCATCGGCCTTGGCGTCGATGACCAGGGCGAGCTGTTCGATCCGCTTCAGGTCGATGGTCGGCAGCGCCACCCGGCCGGGAAGGGTACGGTCGAGGCCGAGGCGGCGCAGGCGGGCCGCCGGCAGGACCAGGCGCGGCGTGCCACGGGCAAGGCGGGCCAGCGCCTCGGCGAGCGGTGCCTCCAGGCCCTCGACGCCGCAGACCAGCGCGGCCTCGTCGTCGCCAATGACGAGAACCGGGCGGGCAGCCCGGAATTCCGCCATGGCACGCTCGACACGGGTCTGATCCAAGTCGATGCGAGAGCCTAGAATCCCAATACCATCCGTCATAGAACTGCCTTCAGGCCCCGCTTGGCGTGCCGGAGCGCATGATGCACCCGGATGTCTTTGACTTCATGTAGGAGTTTCGGCATGCCAATCAAGCATGATCGGCACCGTCGCCCCGCCGCGGGAGGCTCCCTTGTCGAATAATGTTAGCGCGGTGGACCCTTCCGCACCCGCAGGAATTGATGATGTGGGGGCCGAACGGAGGACGATCGGCGACATGGAAGGGCCATTCCGGGGTTTTGGAGACAGTGCAGGCGGCTCGCCTTTTGTCGTGGCGCAGCTCGGCCAGTCGCTGGACGGTCGGATCGCAACCCTCTCGGGCCATTCCAAATATATCAACCGCTCGGCGGCGCTGGACCATCTGCACCGCCTGCGCGCCCATGTCGACGCGGTGCTGGTGGGGGTCGGCACGGTCGTTGCCGATGATCCGCTGCTGACGGTGCGTCGGGTGCCCGGCCGAAGTCCGGCCCGGGTGGTCATCGATGCCGGAGGCCGCCTGCCGGCATCGGCGCGCTGCCTTGCCGACGATGGCGTTCGGCGTATCGTGCTCGGCGCGGAGCCGCGTCCGATGCCTGCGGGCGTCGAGCAGATCCTGGTGGACCGGCTCGACTGCTCGGCCCTGTCGCCGCACGGAATCGTCGAGGCACTGCATGCGGCCGGGCTGCGGCGCATCCTGGTGGAGGGCGGCGCCCGCACCATTTCGCTGTTCCTGCAGCATCGCGCGATCGACCGCCTGCACGTGCTGGTGGCGCCGGTCATCATCGGATCCGGCGTTTCCGGCATCGAGCTGCCGCCGATCGCGGTGGTCGACGACGCGCTGCGGCCGATGACGCGGGTGCACCAGCTTCCCGACGGCGACGTGCTGTTCGATTGCGACCTGAGGCTCGCGGCAACCGCGGAGGACGAGGCGCATGTCGCAGCGTGAGGCCGTGGCCGGCGCGCAGGTCTATTCGGCGCCCCAGCGGGCCGTGCACTGGGTGATGGCGGTGCTGATCATCTGCATGGTGCCGCTCGGCCTGTTCATGACCAGCATCCCCTGGGAGCCGGCGCCTGGCGCCAATCCGGAGTTGAAGGGCCGGCTCTATGAGCTGCACAAGTCCGGCGGGCTGATCGTCTTCATGCTGGCCGTGGTCCGCGTGCTGTTGCGCCTCCTGAAGGGCGCGCCGGCGCCGGCCGCGACGCTGACGCCGTTCGAGCGTGTCGCATCGACCACGCTGCACCACCTGCTCTACCTCCTGATCTTCATCGTGCCGCTGTCGGGCTGGATCGCCACGTCGATGTGCTGTCCGCCGGTCAACCTGCTCTGGACCGTCCCGCTGACTTTGCCGATCTCCGGCACGCTGGAGAGCTCGCAGCCGGTCTATCTCGTCCATTTCAGCGCGGCCGCGCTGATGAGCTTCCTGGTGATCGGCCATGTCGGCGCGGCGCTGATGCATCTCGTCGTCAAGCGCGACGGCGTCTTCCGCCGCATGTGGCCGGAACGCGGCTAGCGCTCAAAACCAAACCGCCGGCGCCCGTAAGGGCTGCCGGCGGTCCGTTCATCGGCTCGTCCGCGCCGTGCGCGGCCGTGATCCGGTGGCGTCTCCTTCAGTGCACACTCCGCGCGCCATTGGCCTTCAGGCGGGCAATCTCATCCTTCAACTGCAACTTGCGTCGTTTGATATCGGCGATTCGCTCGTCCGGCGAGGACAGACTGGCCAGGCTCTCGGCGAGTTCCCGATCGAGCGCCTCGTGGCGCCGTTCCAATTCCGACAGGTGCGACTGCAAGCTCATCCATATCTCCCTTTGAGAATGGGGCGGGCCGACACCATCGCGGACGGACGTCCGCAACGCGTCGGACACATCAATGCTCGGCCCGTTCCCCGGCAAAGTAAAATCACGGAATGTTACGGCCGGGGCCGCGCCTTGCCCTTGGCGGCGGCGGGCGCGATAGTTCGCGGTCGGCGCCCCTGCGGGCGTCCCGATTCCCCAGGACCGGTGCGGTTATGCCTTTGAGCGACGAGGAAGAGCGCGAGATCACGCGGGAGCTGGAGCGGCTCAGGCAGGAGCATCGCGATCTCGACGCCGCCATCGAGGCGCTGGCAGCGCTCGTCGTCGCCGACCGCCTGCAGTTGCAGCGGCTGAAGAAGCGCAAGCTGGCGTTGCGCGACCGGATCTCCTACCTCGAGGACATGCTGACGCCGGACATCATTGCCTGAAAGGGTTTTTTGGGGGTTAGCCTAAGGTCGGAACGGTCCGGTCGGGCCGCGGCCTTGTCCCCTGGCGCCGGCCTTACTATGCTTCGGAGCTTCTTTCGCAAGGCCCTAGAGGCCGCTGGGGAGCAGTTTCATGCCGGCCAATGCCGCGAACGGGGTGCCACCCGTCGCCATCATCATGGGGTCCCAGTCCGATTGGGCGACCATGAAACATGCCGCCGAGACCCTCGATGGGCTCGGCATCGCCCATGACCCCCTGATCGTTTCGGCGCATCGCACGCCCGACCGGCTCTACAGCTTCGCCAAGGGCGCGAAGGCCAAAGGCTACAAGATCATCATTGCCGGCGCCGGCGGCGCCGCCCATCTGCCGGGAATGGCGGCCGCGCTGACCACCCTGCCGGTGTTCGGCGTGCCGGTGGAGAGCAAGGCGCTGTCCGGCGTCGACAGCCTGCATTCCATCGTCCAGATGCCCGGCGGCATTCCGGTCGGCACGCTCGCCATCGGCAAGGCCGGCGCGATCAATGCGGCCCTGCTCGCCGCGGCCTGTCTCGCCCTGTCGGACGAAGCGCTGTCCGAGCGGCTCGAAGCCTATCGCGCGCGGCAGACCGCCAGCATTGCGGAGCGGCCTCGTGACGACAACTGAGCGGTCGGCCGGGCCCGACCAGATCATCGGCATTCTCGGTGGCGGCCAGCTTGGCCGCATGCTGGCACTGGCCGGCGCGAGGCTCGGCCTGCGCTGCCAGGTGCTGGCGCCGGAGCCCGAAAGCCCGGCTTTCGACGTGGTGCGCCGCATCACCGAGGCCGACTATTCCGACGAGGTGGCGCTCGCCCGTCTCGCCGAAGACGTCGACATCGTCACCTATGAATTCGAGAACGTACCGGACAAGGCGGCCCGGTTCCTGGCGAGCCGCCTGACCGTGCGGCCCGGCCCGCGCGCGCTCACCGTCTCGCAGGACCGCGTGGTGGAGAAGACCTTCGCGCGCGATTGCGGTCTCGCCGTTCCGGACTTCGAGGCGGTGGATGACGAGGCCGGGCTCGAAAGAGCGCTGGCGCGGCTCGGCCGCCCGGCGGTCCTGAAGACCCGGCGCTTCGGCTATGACGGCAAGGGCCAGGCGGTGATCCGCGCCGGCGACGATGCGGCCGCGGCCTTTTCCTCGATCGGCCGGCAGCCGGCGATCCTCGAAGCCTTCGTGCCGTTCACGCGCGAGATCTCGGTGATCGTCGTGCGCGGCGCCGACGGCGAGATCCGCCACTACGATCCGGTCGAGAACGTCCACCAGGGCGGCATTCTCAGGACCTCCACCGTGCCGGCCCGGATCGAGCCGGCCCAGGCGGCGGAGGCCGTGCGCATGGGCGAGGTCCTCGCCGAGAAGCTCGACTATGTCGGCGTGCTGGCGGTGGAGCTGTTCGTCACCGCCGATGGCGGGCTGGTGGTCAATGAAATGGCGCCGCGCGTGCACAATTCCGGACACTGGACGGAAGCGGCCTGCCATTGCTCGCAGTTCGAGAACCATATGCGGGCCGTGGCCGGCCTGCCGCTCGGTGCGACCGAGCGCCACTCGGACGTCGTGATGGAGAATCTCATCGGCGCGGATGTCGAGGCCTGGCGGGCGATCGCCGCCGAGCCCGGCGCGGTCCTGCATCTCTATGGCAAGCGCGACCAGCGCGACGGCCGCAAGATGGGCCATGTCACCCGGCTGAGCCCGCGCAGCCTGTGACCGGACTCAGCCCATCGTCAGCAGCAGGGCCACTCCGGCGACGATCAGCGCGATGCCGAAACCGTCGCGCGGGCTCGTCGCCTGCTTGATGATGGCACCCGAGACGATGCCGGCGAAGATCACCTCGATCAGCGCCAGGGTGCGGACCTTGGCGACCGTTTCCAGGGCGAAGGCCAGGAACCAGAACTGCGAGGCGAAGGAGCCGAGAAAGCCGGCAAAGACCGACTGCCGCCAGCTCTTGAGAATGGCGACGAGGCCCGGCCGGTTGAACAGGGCGAGATAGCCGGAGAGCAGCACGGTCTGGACGGCGAGCCCGGCGACGAGGGTCGTGGTCGCGCCGAGGACGAAGCTGTCGGCCTCGAGCGAGCGGATGGCGCCGCGGAAGCCGACCGCGGAAACGCCGAACAGCGCGGCCGAGGCGATGCCGAGCAGGGCGGGCCGGACCGACATGGCGGTGCCGGGCCGCCAGGACATGGCGAGGATGCCGGCCGTCGCGATGCAGATGGCGAGCCAGGCCCAGAGGCTCAGATGGTCGCCGAGAATGACGACGCCGAACAGCGCGACCAGCACCGGTTCGAGCTTGGTGTAGGCGGTCGTCACCACGAAGGAGCGTTCCTGCATCGCCGCGAGCATGAGCGCGGTGGCGGCGATCTGGGCGACCGCGCCGACCAGCGTCCACGCGAAGAACACAGGGCGCATGGTGAAACCCGCGCCCGGCAGGGCCAGCTTGACGAGGCCGAGGAAGATCAGCGCGAAGGGCAGGCCGTAGAGAAAGCGCACATGGGTGGCGCCGATGGTGCCGAGCGTGCCGGTGAGGCTGCGCTGCATGGCGTTGCGCGCGGTCTGGGCGGCTGCTGCGACCACCGTGAAGAGGGCCCAGAGCCAGGGCAAGACGAACATCGACCGATCTCCTGATGGCGGCGACCATCACGAGACCCCGGCTAACGGTCAATCCGGCCTGGGCGCAGAGGTGCCGTGCGGACCGGCCGGGAAAGCGTCGCCCCAGCCGAGCTTGCGCACGCTCCTCGCCCGGTCGCGGTCGCGCTCGGGCACCGTCTCCTCGACAAGCCCCGTGGCCGCGCAGAGCCGGAACGTGGTGGCGGCCTTGGTCGTGCGCGGCGGCCGCAGGATACGCGCGGCGGCCGGCTGCAGCGCCGGGCCGGGTCGGGCGGCGGCGACATAGGAATAGCGCTCGTCCTCGAACGGGACGTCCGCGCCCTTGGCCGCCTTGTGCGCCCTGAGCCGCGGCAGGCGCGCGGAGAAATGACACCAGTCGGGCGCTTCGAGCGGGCAGGCGGCATCGTGCGGACAGGGTGCCACGATCCGCGCGCCGCCGGCGGCGAGCGCGGCCCGCGCAGCGGCGATCACGGCGAAACCCTGGGGCGTTCCCGGCTCGACGATGACGACGAGGCCGGTCGTCGCGGCGTAGAGCGCGCGGGCGACGGCGGCGACCTCGCCGGTCGGGATTTCGTTCAGGGCATAGCCCGACAGGACCAGGTCGGCGGGCGCGATCCCGTCGAGATGGCGGGCCATCGGCGCCTCGATCCAGGCCGCGCGGGCGAGAGCCGGCGTGCCGGCGGCGGCAAGCTGCCGGCCGATGCCGATCATGCCGGCATGGATGTCGACCAGCGTGGCGCTGCCGATATCGGGAAAGACCTCGAGCGCGGCCCAGCTGGCCGTGCCGGGGCCGCAGCCCATGTCGAGAAGCGCCTTCGGCGCGACGGCGCTGCGCGCCGCGACCTCGGCGAGCACGGCGCGAAACGCGGCATAGGTCGCCGGCATGCGGGCAATGGCATAGGCGGCGACGTCGACCGGCCGGTCGAGCCGGGTGCCGCGGCCGGCCCGGTAGTTGGCGGTCAGCCGCGCGCTGGCCTCGCCCAGCGCGCGGCCGGGATGGCGTCCGGCCAGCCCTTCGAGACCCGCCCTCAGCGCGGCCGGCAGCTCGCCGCTCAATCCTTCACCGGAACGGTGTAGTTGAGGCCGATCCGGCCGCCGTCGGCATAGATGGTCTGCCCGGTGACGTAGCTCGCTCCGTCGGAGGCGAGGAACAGCGCCACTTTTGCGATCTCGTCGGGCTCGCCGATGCGGCCGAGCGGAGTGCGCGACAGCAGGCGGTGACGGGCCGCCGCGTCGCTGTTGACGCTCCTGAGCATGTCGGTCGCGATCGAGCCGGGGCCGATGGCGTTGACGCGGATACCGTGCTCGGCGAGCGACAGGGCCATCACATTGGTGAGCTGGCGCACGCCGCCCTTCGACACGCAATAGGGCGTCTGGTTGAGAATGCCGAGCACGGCGTTGACCGAGCTCATATTGACGATGGCGCCCGGCGGCTTGCCGGCCTTGACCTGCTCGACCATGCGCCGGGCGACCGCCTGGCCGACCAGGAAGGAGCCCTTCAGGTTGACCCTGATCACCCGGTCGAAATCCGCCTCGGACAGATCGAGGAAGTCGTCATTGTGGGAAATGCCGGCATTGTTGACGAGAATGTCGATATCGCCGCCGAAGGCCTTGCAGGCCGCGGTCACCATGGCGTCGACGGATGCCTTGTCGCCGACGTCGCAGGCGATGAAGGCGGCGCGGTCCGGCCCGCCGAGATCGGCGGCGGTGGCCTCGCCGATATCGGCCCTGACGTCGGCGATCACCACGCGGGCGTCCTCGGCGACGAACCGTTCGGCGATGGCGCGGCCGATGCCGCGCCCGGCGCCCGTGATGACTGCCACCTTGCCGTCGAGAATGCCCATGCTCACCTCTCCCATGCCGTTCGGCCGCAGTTCTAGCCGGAAAGGTCCGGTCGCGGCAGGGGCTCTGCCGCCAGATCAGACCGTCAGGACGATCTTGCCGATATGGGCATTGGTCTCCATGCGGGCATGGGCCTTGGAGGCCTCGATGAGCGGATAGGTGGAATCCATGACCACCTTGACCTTGCCGGAGGCGATGAGCGGCCAGACCTTGGCCTCGAGCGCATCGGCGAGCGCCGCCTTGAAGGCGGTGTCGCGCACGCGCAGGGTGGAGCCGGTGAAGGTGACGCGCTTCAGCATCAGCCAGCGCAGGTCCACCTTGACCTCGGAACCGTGCAGGAAGGCGATCTGCACGATCCGGCCGTCGGCCGCGATGGCGGAGAGGTTGCGCTGGACATAGTCGCCGCCGACCATGTCGAGGATCAGGTTGACGCCCTTTTTGGCGGTGATCTCGGCGACCGCCTGCACGAAGTCCTGGTTGCGGTAGTTGATCGCGTGGTCGGCGCCGAGCGCCTTGGCGGCGGCGCATTTGTCGTCCGAGCCGGCGGTGGTGATGACGGTCGCGCCGAAGGCCTTGGCGAGCTGGATGGCGGTGACGCCGATGCCCGACGTGCCGCCATGGATCAGGATGGTTTCGCCGGGCTTCAGCCCGCCGCGGTCGAAGACGTTCGACCAGACGGTGAAGAAGGTCTCGGGGATGCCAGCGGCTTCGGTGAGGCCAAGACCGTCGGGCACCGGCAGGGCGTTGGTTTCGTGGACCACGCAATATTCGGCATAGCCGCCGCCGGCGATCAGGCCGCAGACCTTGTCGCCGAGCTTGAAGCGGCTGGCACCGGCGCCGAGCGCGGCGACCTCGCCCGCGATTTCGAGGCCGGGAATGTCGGAGGCGCCCTTGGGCGGGGGATAGCCGCCGGCGCGCTGCAGGACGTCGGGCCGGTTGACGCCCGCGGCGGCCACCTTGACGAGGATCTCGCCCGGGCCGGGCACCGGCACCGGCCGGGTCTCCGGCACCAGGGCGTCCGGGCCGCCGGGAACCGGAATCGCGATGGCGGTCATGGTCGCGGGAAGCGCAGCGGTCGAGCCAGTCATGAACCTTGTCCATTTCGATGAGGGAAGGGATCGTGATAGCCTCTAGCCCGGATTTCAGGCCCGGGCTACGGGGCCGCCCGAAGCCGGGAGAAGGAGGCTTGCGATGGACGAAGACCTGCGGCCGCGGCCCAAACCGCCGGTTCATGAGATCGGCTCGGACCTCGGCAGCCTGTCCCTGCATGAACTGGCCGAACGCATCGATGTTCTGAAGGCGGAAATCAAGCGCCTGGAGGCTGCCGTTGCGGCAAAGACGTCGAGCCGCAGCGCGGCCGAAAATGTCTTCAAATTCTGACCCCGCAGCCGCCCGCAAACCCATGGTCTGGGCGAATCGCCGACTGCAACGGTGCAGGTTAACGGTAAGTTAACCTTTCCAGTTTATCACTGGAAACGTTCAGTTCGCTGGACGCGAGTGGCTCCTGTCCACTCTGTTTGACGCCTCCCTGTTAATTACTTTGAGGCCGCCTTCGGGCGGCCTTTTTTTGCAGCCGATCCTGTTGCACGGTCTGATGAGAGTCGTCCCAAGGCGGGACAAGGCCCCTGGCATCGCGCTTGCTCATCTCTTCCGCAAGCGCCGCGCTTACCCAAGCACCGTACCGAACTGGGGCGGAACGGGCGAGCGACGGCAAAGGACGAGCCTTTGGGAGTTGATGCGTCATGTCGAACCAGTTCGTATCCGGAACCGAACCGACAGTAGCCTTTGCCGCGCGACTGGCGAATTCGCCCGCTTTCAAGGACCTGTTCCGCGACGGCATGGGTCTCGTCGAGGAGACGGCGAGCTATCTCGACGGCTCGGGCCGCCAGGAGAGCAAGGCCTTGAGCCGCGGCGCGGCGCTCGCCTACGCCACCGAAAGCATGCGGCTCACCACGCGCCTGATGCAGCTCGCCTCCTGGCTGCTGCTGCAGCGCGCGGTCAACGAAGGCGAACTGACCCAGGAACAGGCGGCCCAGGAAAAGTCGAAGGTGCGCCTCGCCTCGGTCGGCACGACCACCTCGGAGGCGACCCTTGCCGACCTGCCGGAGGCGCTGCGCGATCTGATCGGCAAGGCCATGCGCCTGCAGGAGCGCGTCATGCACATGGATCGGCTGCTCTATGCCGGCATGGAGCCGGCCGCCGACAGCCAGCGCAACATGGTGGCCGGCCAGATCGACCGGCTGGCCGCCGCTTTCGGCATGAAACGGTGAGCCGGCGTCTGGATTTCGACTGAATCCGCGCCTATAAGACCCGCGAAATCATCACCGGCCTGATCGGTGCCTCTGGCGCCGAGGGCCGGTGCACGTCCGTTTTGGAGACGGCGGGTCGAGAGGGTACGATGGCCGGGCATTCCCAGTTCAAGAACATCATGCATCGCAAGGGCCGCCAGGACGCGGCCCGCTCGAAGCTTTTCGGCAAGCTGGCGCGCGAGATCACCGTGGCGGCCAAGATGGGCATGCCCGACCCCAACATGAACCCGCGCCTGCGCCTGGCGATCCTCGCGGCGCGTGCGGAAAACATGCCCAAGGACAATATCGAGCGGGCGATCAAGAAGGCGTCGGGCGGCGACAGCGAGAACTATGACGAGATCCGCTACGAGGGTTACGGCCCGGGCGGCGTCGCGGTCATCGTCGAGGCGCTGACCGACAACCGCAACCGCACCGCCTCGGAAGTGCGCTCCTACTTCACCAAAAGCGGCGGCAACCTCGCCGAAACCGGCGCCGTGTCGTTCATGTTCGACCGCGTCGGCGTGATCGAGTTCGACGCCGCCAAGGCTTCGGCCGACGACATGCTGGAGGCGGCGATCGAGGCCGGCGCGGACGATGTCGTCTCGAGCGAAGCCGGCCACGAGGTCACGACGACGGTGGAAGGGCTGGTCGAGGTCACCAAGGCGCTGGAAGCCCGCTTCGGCGAGCCGCGCAAGTCGGCGCTGACCTGGCGGCCGCAGAACTCGGTGGCGGTCGACGACGAGACCGGCGAGAAGCTGCTGCGGCTGATCGATACGCTCGACGAGAACGACGACGTCCAGAACGTCTATGCCAATTTCGAGCTGTCGGACGCGCTCGTCGCCAAGATGAGCTCGTGAGGCCGGTGACGGCGGCCGGCCAGCCGGCCGCCTGATCGTGCCGACGGCCCAAGGCGCTGGCGCGTCGGGCCGTCGAAGACTTTGCGAAGTCGCTCCCGGGCGTCAGACCTTGGCGGCCCTGACGAAGGCCGGGTTGAAGGTCCTTTCGTAGGGCACCTGGGCATTGGCGAGCTCGGGATCGAGCGCCCGCAGGGCGGCCATCATCGAGACGTAGCCGTCCTCGGTCACCATGCCGTCGGGCGAATACATGGCCCGCGAGTTCTGGAACGCCTGCATGTAGAGCGTGCGGTTGCCGAGGAGATAGTCCTCCGGCACCAGCTTGGCGACATCCTCCGGCGTCGCCGCGGCGATCCATTTCAGCGCCTTCAGGAAGGCATTGACCAGCCGCTGCGTGGTCACCGGATTGGCGTCGATGAAGCTCTTCTGCAGATAGACCGTCGCCGCCGGATTGGTGCCGCCGAACAGGGCGCGCGTGCCGGCCTCGGTGCGCGTGTCGAGCAGGATCGCGATATCGCCGTCATGCTGGAGCTGGCTGATCACCGGGTCGAGATGCGACAGGCCGTCGATGCCGCCGTTCTTGATCGCGGCGACCGCGCTCGCGCCGCCGCCGATGCCGATCTGGGCGGCGTCGGTGGTGGCGAGGCCGTTCTTCTGCAGCGCATATTGCAGCAGCAGGGCGGTCGACGAGCCCGGCGCGGTGACGCCGATCCGGCGGCCCTTCAGATCGGCGATCGACTTGACCGTGCCGGCAAGGCTCTTGCGTACCGCGATGACGATGCCGGGATAGCGGCCGAGGTCGCAGACCGCGACGATGTCCTGGCCCTTGTGCTGCATGCGGATCGTGTGTTCGTAGGCGCCGGTGACGACGTCGACCGAGCCGCCGACCAGGGCCTGCAGCGACTTCGAGCCGCCGGCGAAGTCGTTGATGGTGACATTGAGCCCTTCCTCGCGGAAATAGCCCTTCTGCTCGGCGATGGTCAGCGGCAGGTAGTAGAGCAGCGGCTTGCCGCCGACCCCGAGGGTGAGGTTCGGCTTTTCCGGCGCCGGGCCCTGGGCCGTCGCCGGGCCTGATGCGATGAACGGGGCGGCGAGGGGCAGACCGGCCGCGCCGATCACGAATGTCCTGCGTTTCATGGCGTTCCTCCGCGTTTTTTGTCGGTTGCGGCGACGGGTGCGGCGCTCAGGTGCCGCGCCAGGCGAGCAGCCGCTGCTCGACCCGGGTCATGACGAAATCGACCGAAAGCACGAAGGCCATCAGCACGAACATGCCGGCAAAGACGCCGGTCACGTCGAAGACGCCTTCGGCCTGCTGGATCAGGTAGCCGAGGCCGGCGGCCGAGCCGAGATATTCGCCGACCACCGCGCCGACCACGGCAAAGCCCACCGAGGTGTGCAGGCTGGAGAACACCCAGGACATGGCCGAGGGCCAATAGACGTGGCGCAGCAGCTGGCGCTCGTTCATGCCGAGCATGCGGGCATTGGCCAGCACCGGCTGGCTGACCTCCTTGACGCCTTGATAGACGTTGAAGAAGACGATGAAGAACACCAGGGTGAAGCCGAGGGCCACCTTGGACCAGATGCCGAGCCCGAACCACAGCGCGAAGATCGGCGCCAGCACGACGCGCGGCAGGGCGTTGGCGGCCTTCACGTAAGGGTCGAACACGGCGGCGACGCTCGGCTGGCGCGCGAACCAGAAGCCGAAGACGATGCCGCCGAGCGCGCCGGAGATGAAAGCGAGCACCGACTCGACCAGCGTGATCCAGAGATGGAACCAGATCGAGCCGTCGGTGAACCATTTGACGATGCGCGCGCCGACGCCGACCGGGTCGGCGAAAAAGAAGGCGACGGTCTTCGGATTGCCGAACAGCGTGGTGGTGGAGGCCAGGTGCCAGAGCATCAGCGCGACGACGGCGACCAGGATCTGGCAGGCGAGGAGGGCGAAACGGCTGGTCATGACGTGCTCGCACTGTCGGAACGATAGGCCTTCATCACCTCCTCGCGCAGCGCGTTCCAGATCTCGCGGTGCAGGCGGATGAAGTCGCCGTCGTGGCGGATCTCGGCAATGTCGCGCGGCCGCGGCAGCGGCACGGTGAAATTGCCGATCATGCGCGCCTTCGGCCCGGCGGACATGATCATGACCCGGTCGGCGAGGCCGATCGCCTCGTCCAGATCATGGGTGATGAACATCACCGCCTTGCGGTCGCCGGACCAGAGCCTGAGCAGGAGGTCGCCCATGACGAGGCGGGTCTGGGCGTCGAGCGGGCCGAAGGGCTCGTCCATCAGGAGCAGCTTCGGATCGCGGATCAGCACCTGGGCGAGGCCGACGCGCTTGCGCTGGCCGCCGGAGAGCATGCGCGGATAGCGATCGCCGAATCCGGCAAGGCCGACCCGCTCCAGCCATTCGCCGGCCCTGCGGCGGGCCTCGGCCGTCGCGACGCCCGCAACCTCGAGGCCGATCGCCACATTCTCGGTGACGGTCTTCCAGGGCATCAGCGATTCCTGCTGGAAGAGATAGCCGGCGTCGCGGTTCAGGCCCCGCAGCGGCCGCCCGAAGACCTCGACCGTGCCGGCGGCCGGCGCCTGCAGGCCGGCGGTCACGTTGAGCAAAGTCGACTTGCCGCAGCCGGTCGGCCCGACGATCGCGACGAATTCGTGCGCGCCGACGTCGAGATCGACCTCGGTCACCGCGTCGAAACGGGACGCGCCGAGCCCGAAGGATACGGCAATGTTTCTCAGGCTGACGGCGCTCGCGTCCGCTGCGCCGCTCATGACGCCCTGTCTCCCGGCATTCGCTTCCTCTCTCCCGCGCCTAGGTGTTTAGTCCCACGGTGTGATGGCGTATCGTTATCGTCATCAGAGAGGGACGCGCTATGGGCCAGGTTCTTCACGGGAGCGCCACGACCACGCACGCCGTTCGAACGGAGCTACAGCGATCGCAAGCTTCGGCCGCGGAGCTCGCGCGGCGCTTCGGGATCAACGAGAAGACCGTGAGGAAGTGGCGGTCCCGGCAGACGGTCGAAGATGAGCCGATGGGTCCGAAGGAAAGCCACAGTTCCGTTCTCTCTGCCATCGAGGAGGCCGCGATCGTCGCTCTGCGTGTGCAGGCCCGCCTGCCGCTGGACGACGTCTTCGTCGCGCTGAAGGACGTCATCCCGCATCTGACGCGCTCGTCGCTGCATCGCTGCCTTCAGCGTCACGGAATCTCTCGCCTGCCGAAGGCCGATCGCGAAAAACCGAAGCGGTTCAAGGCCTACGAGATCGGCTACTTCCACATCGACATCGCCGAGCTGCGCTATGAAGGCGGCAAGGCCTGTCTGTTCGTGGCCGTGGACCGGACCTCCAAATTGGTCTTCGCCAGGATCTACCGGAAGGCGACAAAGCTCGTAGCGGCGGGCTTCCTCAAGGCGCTGGTCAGGGCCGTTCCCTACAAGGTCCACACGGTGCTGACGGATAACGGCGTTCAGTTCGTCCAGCACGACAAGAGGGCCGAGGGCGGCTTCCTCGCTCACGCCTTCGGAAGAGCCTGCGCCGAGAACAGCATCGCGCACAGGCTCACCAAGCCCTATCATCCGTGGACCAACGGCCAGGCGGAACGAATGGTCCGAACCATCAAGGACGCCACCGTCCGCACCTTCCACTACGCCTCGATCAACGACCTGAGGCGCCACGTCCGGGACTGGCTGCTGGCCTACAATTACGCCAAGCAGCTCAAGGCGCTGCGGTTCAGGACCCCGCTTGAGGCCATCAAGCAAATCAGCACCGAAAAGCCAGAGCTGTTCAGCCGTCGGCCAGGCCATGACATGCTGGGACTAAACACCTAGGGAACAGCAAGATCGGCCGGTTCGCCAGGGGCTTTTGTGCTGCGCCGCGGCGTGTGGATGGCGGCGGCTTCGCTGTGCCTCGCCATCAGCGCAGCCAGCCGTCCAGTGCCGGCAGGCTGGTGAGCGCCGCGGCGGCGATGACCGCGAAGGCGACGGGCCGGAACAGGCGCGCATCGGCGCGGCTGAACAGGAACGAGCCGAGGCCGATGCCGAGCCCGTAGGGCGCCATGGTCCAGGCGGCGATGCGCACGGCTTCCGCCGTGAACAGCCCAGCCAGGGCGAGCAGGGCGCCTGAAAGGAGCGAGGCCGGCACGAAGAAGGCGACGGACGAACCGCGCACCGCTTCGTTGCGGCTCGGGCCGGCGAGCCAGAACAGCGACAGCACCATGCCACCGAGGCTGGCGACGCCGGAGATCAAGCCCGAGACGGCGCCGGTCGCGACGGTCGCCGGCAGTCCCGGCGAGGTCTCGACGCGCCGCGCGGTGAGCAGCATGCCGAGCGCCACCATGATCGAGAGCGAGGTGACCCAACGGATCGGCCCGGGATCGACCGTCATCAGCGTGTAGATGCCGAGCGGCAGGCCGACGACATAACCGATGAAGAGCGGGCCGATCTCGCCCCAGCGGGCATGGCGCCAGGTCGAGCGCACCATGACGAGCTGCATGGTGGCGTCGATGATCCACATGATGCCGATGGCGGTCTTGGGGCCGAGATAGGCGCCGGCCACCGGCATGAAGATCATGGCCGAGCCGAAGCCGGTGTAGCCGCGCACCGTGCCGGCGACGAGCGCTGCGATCAGCACGACCAGGGGCGGGGAATCGCCGAGACGGGAAAGCCATTCCATGATGGTCAAGAATTAGAGGCGATGGTTCCCTTTCGGAACGGCGGAACGCGCCGCATCTGCCCTGCCGGGCAAGCAGGCCTGCCGGGCGAGGTGCTCAGGAAAACTGTTCGGCCGCCAAGGAAATCTCGTTGGACGACGGCGCGGATCGGCCCCTAGCGTCGCCATAGGTCGTGCCCTCGCTCAGGACGGGATTGCGGCCGATGGAACCTCCCCGCTTGCGCAAGACCCTGGAGACATGATGGCGATGGATGATGTCGCGCTGTGGATGGCGCAGCCGCATTTCAACTTTCTCGAAATGGCGCATCTTGCCGGCTATCGCAACCTGATCGTCGAGCTCGAACACGGCTCTTTCGACCTGTCGACGCTCGACCAGTTCCTGGCGCTCGCCCGGGCCAAGGGCATGCGGACGATCGCCAAGGTCGTCGCGCCGACGGCCGAGGCCATCCAGCAGGCGCTCGATTTCGGCGCCGACGGCGTCGTCATTCCCCATCTCCTGGATGTGGCCCATGCCCGCGCCGTCACCGCCGCGGCGAAATATCCGATGCTGGGCACGCGCAGCTTCGCCGGCGGCCGGGTGTTCGGCTATGGCCGGCCGGACAGTGACGCGCTAGCGGCGGAAAACCGCAGGACGCGCTGCTTCGCCCTGATCGAAACGGCCGAGAGCCTCGCCGATGTCGAAGCGATCGCCGCGCTCGACACGGTGGACGGACTGTTCCCCGGACCGACGGATCTTGCCCTTGCGCGGGGCCGCGGCGCCTATGCCTTTACCCCCGCGGACCGCGACGATCTCGCGCGCTGCGCGCGGGCGGCACGCGCCGCCGGCAAGCCATGGATCATGCCGGCCTGGACGCCGGCCGAACGCGCCTTCGCGCGCGAGGAGGGCGCCGCGCTGATGGTGGTCGCCACCCAGACCATGACGATCCGCCAGGGCATGGCGGCCACCATCGCGGCGCTCGGCACGGAGGGCATCCTCGCCTGAACCCGGCACGGCGGCCACCCGGCGTGGGAATTGGCCATTGCCGTCGGCCGGTGATCGGGCGAACATCGGCGCCGCGCCACCGGGGCTTCAGCCCGTGTCGGAACCGGGCGGCAGGACGGCATGAACATCCGCTTTCTTGAAACCGCCATCCGGCTCGCCGAGCTGCGCAACTTCCGGGCGACCGCCGAACGCCTGAACATCACCGCGGCGGCGATCTCCAACCGTATCGCGGCGATGGAGCAGGAGCTCGGCTTCAAGCTGTTCGAGCGCGACAGCCGCGAGGTCAGCACGACCCGGCAAGGGGCGATCTTTGTCGATGAGGCGCGCGACATCGTGGCCCGCTACACGGCGCTGATCGAGCGGCTGGATCCGTCGCAGGCCGTCAGGGGTTCGGTGCGGCTCGGCCTGCCGCCAAGCATGGCGATCGCGCTGCTGCCGCGAATCTCCGCGACGCTGAAGGCGCAGTTTCCCGACATCCGCTTCACCGTGGTGACCGATGCCGGTGCCGTGCTGCGGCGCAAGCTGGAAGCCGGCGAGCTCGACATCGCCTTCGTCGTGACGCCGTCAGACGCCGGCATGTTCCGCGTCGTCGACCTCTGCACGCTCGGCATGGCCTGGGTGGCGAGCCCTGATCTCCTGCGCCACGACCTCGGCGAGGTGCTTACTCCGGAGGATCTGGCAGGCTATCCGATCATCTCCTACGAGGCGGGCAGCCTGAACGATGTCAGGTTGGTCGACTATTTCGCCGGGCACGGGGCCGAGGAGCCTGTCCTGCACCGTTCGAACTCGCTGGCGACGACGGTGGGCATGGCCGTTGCCGGCATCGGCATCACGGTGCTGCCACCGGTCACGGTGCAGCGCGAGCTTGCCGAGGGCTCGCTGTGCCTGCTGACCGTGACGCCGGTTTTCCCGCCGACCTCCTATGCGGCGCTCTATCTGCCGACGGCCGGGACGCGCCTGGCCCAGCTCGTCGCCGCCGTCGCCGTGGATGCCGCGGCGGCCTTCTGCCGCGGCTTCGACGATGCGCTGGCGCGCCGGCCTTGAACCGGGATTTCGCCTTTGGCCGCACCGCCGGCTATTGCGAGCGGATGTCGAGGCGACGGATCAGCGGGATCCAGGTCTGGTCCTCGCGCTCCAGATAGGCGCGGAACGCGTCCCGGCCCATCGGCGCCGACTGCGCGCCGAGCTCGGCGAAGCGCGCCTTGACCTGGGCGTCGTTGAGAATGCGGATCACCGTCTCGTGCAGGCGGCGGATCACCGGCTCGGGCGTCGCCGCCGGCGCCATCAGGCCGGTGAAGGTCTGGCCGTCGATCTCGCCGTAGCCGAGCTCGGTGAAGGTCGGCACGTCGGGCAGCTCGGCGAGGCGCTGCGGACCGGTCACGGCAAGGGCGCGCGTGCGGTTGTCCTTCAGGAACGGCAGGGCCACCGACAGCTGGTCGAGGTTGAACTGGACATGGCCGCCGACGAGGTCGTTGGTCGCCGGGGCGTTGCCGCGATACTGCACGGTCATCCAGGTCACGCCGAGCTTCGACTGCATCAGCTCCGACATCAGGTGGTTGGTGGTGCCGGGACCGGGCGAGGCCATGGTGAGCGGTGGCTGGCGGGTGCGCGCCAGCGCGAGAAATTCGGCCATGGACTTGGCCGGCAGGTCGGGATGCACCTGCAGGACGAGCGGGGTCAGCGTCACCGTGCTGACCGGAATGAAGTCGCGGCGCCATTCATAGGCCCGGCGCGTGCCCATTTCGGGCGCGAACAGGATCGGCCCGTTGGCGCCGATCAGGAGCGTGTAGCCGTCGGGTTCGGCGCGGGCGACCGTCTCGCTGCCGATGAGCCCGCCGGCGCCCGGCTTGTTCTCGATGACGAAGGGCTGGCCGAGCTCCTGCTGCAGCTTCTCGGCGAGAATGCGCGCGGCGACGTCGACATTGCCGCCGGCGGCATAGGGCACGATCAGCCGCACGGCCCGGTTCGGCCAGGCTTGTGACGGGGCCGACGCCTGGGCCGCCGCCGGGCCGGGCGCGAGGCCGGTTGCGAACGCTGCCGCCAGCAGGGCGGTCGAAGCCATTCTCCACATGGGTTTCCTCCGGATGATGCTTGTTGTCGTGTCAGGCGCCGAAGCCGAAGAGCCGGGCGGGATTGTCGACCAGGATCGCCTGGCGCTCGGCCGCGTCGAGCGTCGCGTCGAACAGGAAGTCGAGCAGCGCGCCCTCGTTCGGCGGCTGGCGGGTGGAGACCGGGTGCGGCCAGTCGCTGCCCCAGACGATGCGGTCAGGCGCGGCTTCGACGAGCGCCCGGACGACCGGCACGACGTCGTGCCAGGGCGCGCCGGCGCGCGAGATCTTCTCGGTCAGCGACAGCATCACCCAGACATTGCCGCGCGCGAGCAGGTCCAGGACCTTGGCAAGGCTCGGATCGGCGCGGCCGAGGGTGGGGTCGGGCCGGCCCATATGGTCGATCAGGATCGGCAGGTCGAGCGTCTCGAAATCGGCGATATTGCCGATGACGCCTTCGACCTCGGGCTGGATCTTGACGTACCAGCCGAGCTCGCGGACGAGCCCGATCGTGCGATCGAAGGCGCGCCTGTCGAAGGCGATGCCGAGGCCCTGGCGGGTGAAGCGCGCGCCCTTCACGCCGGCCTTGTCGAGCTCGGCGAGATAGGCTTCGTCGCGCTCGGTGAAGACCGCCGCATTGGCGCAGCCGCGATAGTTCGGGCCGGCCAGCTTCAGCCCGTCGAGCGTGACGCGGTGATCGCCGCCATAGGTGGTCGGCTGGACGATGACGCCGCGGCTGACGCCGAGCGTGCGATGCAGCTTCAGCGCGGTCTCGATGGTGGCGGTGGGCATTTCGTAGACCGCGCCGGGCCGGATCGGATAGCGGTCGGCCGGGCCGAGAACATGGAACTGGCTGTCGCAGGCGAGCGCCGGCAGCGGCCGTCGCGGCGGCCGGGGCGCCGGGTCGAAAGGCAGGTAGGTGGGCATATGTTCGGGGCTCCCGTCCGGATGGCTCAGGATTTCGAGGTCTGGTGAATGGCGGCCATGGTGACGATCTCGCCGAGGGTCGCGTAGTTCGGCCCGGCCAGACGGCAGATCGGGTCGAGCTTGCGCGTCTCGACCTTGCCGTCGGTGAGCAGCCCCTCGCGCAAGTGGAAGGACAGAACCTCGCCGACCATCAGGCGGCTGCGCGTCTCGCCGAATTCCATGACGTGGCGCAGCCGGCATTCCATGGCGACGGGCGCGATCGTCAGCCGCGGCACGGCGACGTCGCGACCGGGCGTGACGGCGAGACCGAGCAGGTCGGCCTCACTCACCTCGGGCGGATGCTCGACGGCGCTCTCGTGTACCTCGCGGATCAGCGGCCGGTCGGCGATGTGCACGACGAACTCTTCGTGCGCCATGATGTTGCGCGCGGTGTCCTTGTAGACGCCGGCCTTCTGTCCGACGCTGATCGCCAGCATGGGCGGTTTCGGCGAGACGAAGGTGAAGTGGCTGAACGGGGCGAGGTTGACCCTGCCGCCAGGGCCGAGCGTGGTGACCCAGGCGATCGGCCGGGGCACGACGAGGCCGGTCAGCAACCGGTAGCTTGCCTCGGCGCCGAGATCGGCCGCCGCGATCGCGATGGTCGGGGGCGCGGTCATGCCGGCAGCACCGCCATGAAGTCGCACTGGACGAGCTTGCCGCCGTCGAGTTCGGCCGCCATGGCCTGGCGTGCCGGCCGTGTCGCCGGATCCGGGAACATGGCGAGCCATTCGCGGTTGACCGCCTCGCGCTGGCTGCGGTCGGCCATCCAGATGGTGAGCTTGATGATGTCGTCGGTCGAGCCGCCGGCCGCCGCCATCACCGCCCTGATGTGCGCGAACATCAAGGCGCATTGTTCATCGAGCGTCGGCGCCGGCCGGCCGGTCGCCGGGTCGAGGCCGTAGATGATGCCCGACGTCACGATGGTGCCCAGCCGGCAGGCGGCGGGGACCGGGTTCTTGTGGCCGAAGCCGTCGACATAGATGCTCTGGCGCCTGGTCACGTGTCGCTCTCCCTCAGGCGAAATGGCAGGAAACGGTGCCGAACGGGCCGTAGTCGGCCTGCAGCGTGTCGCCCTTCCGGCAATCCACCGGCCGCACGAAGGAGCCGGACAGGATCACCTGGCCGGGCTCCAGCGCGATGCCGTGCCGGCTCAGGCGGTTGGCGAGCCAGACGATGCCGTTGGCGGGGTTGTTGAGCACGCCGGCGGCAACCCCGGTTTCCTCCACCTGGCCGTTGCGCGAGAGGATCACCGAGACCCAGCGCAGGTCTGTCGTGTCGGGCCGGAACGGCCGCCCGCCGATGACGATGCCGCAATTGGCGGCATTGTCGGCGATCGTGTCGACCACCTTGCGTGTCGCGCCGGTCGCGCGGTCGACCCGCTCGATGCGCGCGTCGAGGATCTCGATGGCCGGCACCACATAGTCGGTCGCGTTGAGCACGTCGAAGAGCGTGCAGTCGGGGCCTGCAATGCGCTGCTTCAGCACGAAGGCGAGCTCGGCCTCGGCGCGCAGCTGCACGAACCGGTCGGTGGCGACGACCCCGCCGTCCTGCCAGAACATGTCGTCGAGCAGCACGCCATAGTCGGGCTCGCCGATATTGACCGCGCTCTGCATCGCCTTGGAGGTGAGGCCGATCTTGCGGCCCCTGATGCGCCGGCCCGCGCCGAGCTTCAGGTCGATCCAGGCGCTCTGTACCCGATAGGCGTCGTCGATGGTCAGGCCGGGATGAGCAAGGCTCAGCTGGCGCATCTGGATGCCCGAGCGCTCGGCCTCGTCGAGGCCGTGGGCGGCGGCCGTGATTTCGTCGTTCGACAGCATGGAAGGTCGGTCCGGTTGCGGGCTGCGGGAGAGATCAGGCTTCGTCGACGACGCCGTTGCGGAGCGTGCCGATGCCCGGCACCTCGACTTCGACGACGTCGCCGGGAACGAGCCATCGCGGCGGGTCGAAGCGGACACCGGCGCCGGTCGGCGTGCCGGTCACGATCATGTCGCCGGGCTTCAGGGTGGCGAAGGTCGAGAGGTAGGCGATGAGAGCGTCGAACGGGAACATCAGGCGGCCGGTATTGTCGTGCTGGCGGATTTCGCCATTGACCCGGGTCGTCAGTTCGAGCGGCTTTGCGAGGTCGAATTCGTCGGATGTCACGATCCAGGGGCCGATCGAGCCGGAGCGGTCGAAATTCTTGCCCTGGGTGACGTTGAACTTGGCGTGGTGCAGCCAGTCGCGCACGCTGCCCTCGTTGCACAGGCTGAAGCCGAAGATATGGCCGAGCGCGTCCTCGCGCCGGATGTGCCGGCCGCCGCGGCCGATCACCATGACGATCTCGCCCTCGTAGTCGAGCTGGCGCGACACTTTCGGGCGCTCGAGCGGGACGCCATGGCCGACAAGGGAGGACGGGGTGCGGCAGAACAGGCTCGGATAGCTCTGCGGCTGCGAGCCGTCCTTATATTCGGCATTGCGGTCGGCATAGTTGACGCCGATGCACCAGATCTTTTCCGGCGCCGTGACCGGGATCTGCAGCTCGACCTCGGCCAGCGCGTGATCGGCCGAGGCCGTCTCCGCGACCGCGCGCAGGCGTGCGGCGGCGCCAGCGGCGATCGCGTCCCTCAGGGTGGCGAAATCCTTCAGCCGTGCGCCGAGATCGACGATGCCGGTCCCGACCACAGCGCCGAAGCGGTCGGCGCCGCCATGCCGGTAGCTCGCAAGCTTCATGTCGATCCTCCCTCCGGCGCGATCGCGGCCGGCCTGTTCCTGTCGGCCGCGATCCTCGCGCCGTGACGTGCGGCGGCAATTGAATTCGCCGGAAAGCTTCCACATTGTGGACATGCATCATGATACGGCGCAGCCATGGCCCCGACCGAAACGCCCACGACGACCGAGAGCGCCGACGACCGGCGCGGCACGCAGAGCATTCACCGGGCCATCGGGGTGCTGCGCGTCCTCGCCATGGCGCGCGAGGCGGGCTACGGCCTGACCGAGGTGGCGAACCTCACCGGACTGACGCGCCCGACCGCCCGGCGGATCCTCTTCGCCCTGATCGAGGAGGGCCTGGTCGAGCAGAAGCCGCAGACCCGGCGCTACGCGGTGGGCGAGCAGATCCAGCTGCTCGCCCTGTCGCGGCCGCGGCGCTCGCCGCTCGTCGATGTCGCCGGGCCGCTGCTCGATGTGCTCGGCCGCAGCATCGGCGACACGCTGTTCCTGACCCAGCGCACCGGCCTCGACACGGTCTGCGTGGCGCGCCGGCTCGGCGACTATCCGGTCCAGGTCCTGCCGCTCGGCGTCGGCGACCGGCGGCCGCTCGGCGTCAGCAGCTCCGGCCTCGCTTTGCTCGCGGCCATGAGCGAGGAGGAGGCACTTGCCATCCTCGGCCAGAACGCGCCGCGCCTTGCCAGCTACGGTGCCGGCCTCGATGCGGCGGCGCGCTGGGTCGGCGAGGCACGCCGCCTCGGCTATGCGGTGCGCGACCGCGGTCTCGTGCCCGGCACGCGCGCTCTCTCGGTGGTCATCCGGATCGGCCAGGGCGAGGCCTTCGCGGCCCTGACCTGCGCCGGCATCGTCAAGCGCATGTCGCAGGCGCGCATGGAGCAGATCGCCGACGACCTGCGGCGGGCGGCGGCCCGCATCGGCGAAACGCTGGCCGGACAGGGGCCGGGACGGCGGTGAGGAACTGGTGAGGGGGCCGGACTATGATGGCGCCATGTCCGACACGATTCGCATTCTCGGCCTCGATCCCGGCCTCCGCCGCACCGGCTGGGGCGTCATCGACGCCACCGGCAACCGCCTGAGCTTCGTCGCCTGCGGCACGGTGACATCCGATGCCGAGGGAAGCCTTGCCGAGCGCCTCGCCCAGCTCCATCGCGGCCTGCAGGACGTGGTGCAGCGCTTCGCGCCGCACGAGGCGGCGGTGGAGAACACTTTCGTCAACAAGGACGCGACCGCCACGCTGAAGCTCGGCCAGGCGCGCGGCATCGCCATGGTCGTGCCCTCGCTCGCCGGCCTGGCGGTGGCCGAATACGAGCCGAACAAGGTCAAGAAATCGATCGTCGGGGCCGGCCATGCCGACAAGAAGCAGGTGGAGATGATGATCGGCATCCTCCTGCCCAAGGCGGATCCGAAGACCATGGATGCGGTCGACGCGCTGGCGATTGCCATCACCCACGCCCATCATCGCGGGCCTGTGCGCCGCCCGGCTTGACAGGCGCGGGCTCGGCCCGATGCGCCCGGCCGCTTGACCGGCGGGGCCGATCGCGCTCTTTTGTTCGCGAAATGTTCGTCTTGGCCGGCCAGGCTGGGCGGACATGCTGTTCGGACCGCCGGGAGGCTTTCGGTGATCGCATTCGACAAGATCAAGGCGCGCGCCGAAGCGCGCAAAGGTGGTCCGGAGGCCTTGAAGGCGCTGATGCCGCCGGTGGCGCCGCAGGCGGCGCTCGCCGCGCTCAGCGACGATCGCGTTCTGGCGGAGATGACCAAGCGGATCTTCTGCGCCGGCTTCGTCTGGCGCGTCATCGACACCAAATGGCCGGGCTTCGAGGAGGCCTTTCTCGGTTTCGAGCCGAAGCCGCTTCTGTTCCAGCCCGATGACTTCTGGCACGACCGGGCACGCGACCCGCGCATCGTCAAGCATCCCATGAAGATCAGGAGCGTGCGCGAGAACGCGGCCTTCGTCAGCGACATTGCCGCCGAGCACGGCTCCTTCGGCAAGTTCCTCGCCGCCTGGCCGGCCGACGACCAGGCCGGGCTGATGGATTTCATCGGCAAGCGCGGCTCGCGCCTCGGCGGCCGGACGGGCCAATACTTCCTGCGCTTCATCGGCTTCGACGGCTTCATCACCGCGCGGGACACGGTGGCGGCGCTGCGCGATGGCGGCCTCGAGGTGGCGGCCGAGCCGACCTCCAAGGGCGACATCCGGAAGATCCAGGAGGTGTTCAACGGCTGGGCCAGGACGACCGGCCTGCCGCGGGTGCACCTCTCGCGCATCTGCGCCATGTCGATCGGCGAGAACTATGACGCCGAAACGCTGATGCGCAATGGCGGGGCCGACGAGTGAACGCCTCCGCACCCGCGCGAATCCCCTATAAGAGCCCCATGACGCAAGGACCGGACCGGCCATGATCGGCAAGCTGAAGGGCACCATCGACAGCTATGGTCCCGACTGGGTGATCGTCGACGTCCATGGCGTCGGCTACGTCGTGCATTGCTCGTCGCGCACGCTGCAGGCGCTGCCGGCGGCGGGCGAGGCGGCCGTCCTGTCGATCGAAACCATGGTCCGCGAGGACATGATCCGGCTCTACGGCTTCGCCAACGACCTCGAGCGCGAGTGGTTCCGCCTGCTGCTCGCGGTCCAGGGCGTCGGCGCCAAGGTGGCGCTGTCGGTGCTCTCGGCGCTGAAGGCGAGCGACCTCGCTTCCGCCATCGCGATGCGCGACAAGGCGGCGATCGCCCGGGCCAACGGCGTCGGCCCGAAGGTCGCCGAGCGCATCATCACCGAGCTGAAGGACAAGGCGCCGGGCTTCACCGATGTCGACCCGGCCCTGGCGCGGCTGGCCGGCGACGTCGACGACAACAAGGCGCCGGCGCCCGTGCGCGATGCCATTTCCGCGCTCACCAATCTCGGCTACGGCCAGCCGCAGGCCGCCGCCGCCATCGCCGCCGCCGCCGGCAAGGCGGGGGAGGGGGCCAATACCCAGACGCTGATCCGCATGGGCCTGAAGGAACTGAGCGCGTGAGCCATGTCGCCCGCGCGCGCCGTTCCGGACTGTCCGCCGCCACCTCGATCGTGTAACCAGCCGGAATGACCGACGCTCGCCGCATTCTTTCCGCCGAACAGCGCGACGACGATGCCGACACGCATCTGCGGCCGCAGAGACTGGCCGATTTCATCGGCCAGGCGCAGGCGCGCGCCAATCTGGAAGTGTTCATTTCGGCGGCGAAGACTCGCGGCGACGCGCTGGACCATGTGCTGTTCGTCGGCCCGCCGGGCCTCGGCAAGACGACGCTGGCGCAGATCCTCGCCAAGGAGCTCGGCGTCAATTTCCGCTCGACCTCCGGCCCGGTCATCGCCAAGGCGGGCGATCTTGCGGCCCAGCTCACCAATCTCGAAGAACGCGACGTCCTGTTCATCGACGAGATCCACCGGCTCAATCCGGCGGTCGAGGAAATTCTCTATCCGGCCATGGAGGACTTTCAGCTCGACCTGATCATCGGCGAGGGGCCGGCCGCCCGCTCGGTCAAGATCGACCTCGCCAAGTTCACCCTGGTCGGCGCGACGACGCGGGCGGGCCTGCTGACCACGCCGTTGCGCGACCGCTTCGGCATCCCGATCCGCCTGCAATTCTATACGATCGAGGAGCTCGAATTCATCGTCACCCGGGGCGCCCGCGTGCTGGGCGTCGGCATGTCGGCCGATGGCGCCAACGAGATCGCGCGGCGGGCGCGCGGGACGCCGCGCATTGCCGGCCGCCTGCTCCGGCGCGTGCGCGACTTCGCCATCTACAAGGACTCCGACACCATCACCCGGGCTATCGCCGACGAGGCGCTGACCCGGCTGGAGGTCGACGGGGCCGGGCTCGACGCCATGGACCGCCGCTATCTCAAGGGCATCGCGCTCAATTACGGCGGCGGGCCGGTCGGCATCGAGACCATGGCGGCGGCGCTCTCCGAGCCGCGCGACGCGATCGAGGAGATCATCGAGCCCTTCCTGATCCAGCAGGGCTTCCTCCAGCGCACGCCGCGCGGCCGGCTTCTGACCAGCCATGCCTTCCGTCACCTCGGCCTGGCCGAACCGGCGCGCGATGCCGCCCAGTTCCAGCTGTTCAAGGGCGACGAGGACGAGCTGTGAGGGCCGAGTCGTAGGTGGCGAATGGCGAATAGGGAATGCTCGGCATTCGCTTCCGGAGTGCGTCACGCACTCCGCTCGTCGCCTCATCCCCACTCGCTGCTCGCCACTCGCTCTTCGCTGCGAAGCCTCGCTTTTGCCCGATCCTGTGCGTAAGCGGCGGGCCCACGAGCCATCGAAACACCTGTCGCAAGGGTTGCCCCGCATGATCAAGTCCCCGGCGCTCGCCGGCCATATCGAAGACGAGATCCATCATCTCTCGGTGCGCGTCTATTACGAGGACACCGACTTTTCCGGCGTCGTCTACCACGCGAGCTACCTGCGTTTCATGGAGCGCGGCCGCACCGACTTCCTGCGCCTGCTCGGCGTCGCCCAGGGCGATCTGTTCGACCGGGCGAAGGACGAGGCGGGCGCAGGCTTCGCCTTCGTCGTGCGCTCGATGGCCATCGAGTTCCTGCGGCCGGCGAGAATAGACGACATCCTGACCATCGAGACGCGCACGCTCGAGGTGAAGGGCGCGACCCTCAATCTGGCCCAGCGGGTGCTGCGCGGCGAGGAGGTGCTGGTCGAAGCCAGCGTTCGCGTCGCCTTCGTGGCCGGCGGCCGGCCGATGCGCATCCCTGACGCGCTGAGAAGGGTCATGACGCCCAAGGCCTGATGTGCTGATGATGGCGTCCCCTCAGCTTTGCCATCACGATTGATTCCTTCTCCTCCATGTCGCTTCTCGGCTTCGGCCCGGCCGAACTTTTCGCCATTACCGTGATCATGGCGGTGGCCACCGTCATCCAGATGGCGGTGGGCGTCGGGCTGTCGCTGGTGATGATCCCGCTCCTCGCGATCATTTCACCGAGCCTCGTGCCGGGCCCGGCGATCGCCGCCGCCTTCGTGGTGATGGCCGCCATGGTGCGCGGCAACACCCATCATATCGACCGCGGCGAAATCGGCTGGGGTGCCGCCGGCCTGCTGGTCGGCACCGCCGTCGGCGTGCTCGCGCTCCTGGCCATCGACCCGACGCACCTGCCGCGGGTGTTCGGCGCGCTCATCCTCCTGGCGGTCGGTCTGTCGATCAGCGGCCTCAACCTGTCGCTCAATGCCCGCAACATCACCGTGACCAGCGTGATCTCCGGCTTCATGGGCGGCATGTCCGGCATTCACGGCCCGCTGATCGGCGTCGTCTATGCCGGGCAGAATCCGGCCAAGGTGCGGGCCACCCTCGGCCTCTACTGGATCGTCGCCTATGCGATGCTGATCGCCATGCATGTCGCGGCCGGCCGCTTCGGCCTTGCCGATCTCGGCCGGGCCGCGCTGCTGGTGCCGGGCATCGTGGTCGGCACCTGGCTCGCGCCCTATGCCATGGCCGCGATGGACCGGGAGCGCATGCGCATCGCCCTGCTCGCCATCGCGGTGGCCGGCGCGCTGGTGTTGCTGATCAAGGGCTGAGGCCCGGTTGCCTCTAGGGGAGCCGGCATCGAATTCCAGCTTTGCTTGGCCGGCCCCGGAGGCCCGTTCATGGCAGCCATCCGGCCACGTTTTCGTGACGATAAGGGCCTGGACGCGCCTGTTGCAGTGCCGCAATAACCGGGTCTTAACCTTATCGATGCTTGGTAGTTTACCACGCGGATGTACAAACCGCGTCACGGTCAAGACACATTCGGGGGTCATTTCGCCCCCGAAGGACGGAAAAAGCGCCGAAAACGTCGTGCGCTGGACCGTTGGAGGGTTCTCAAGCCGTGGCGTGGGCTGTTCTGCGACCTCGAAGACGGACCTGTCGCGAAAAGGATCGCCGCCCATGAATCCCGCCGATGTCGCCCAGACCGCCGTCGCCGCTTCGCACGACGTTTCCCTCTGGGGCCTGTTCATTGCCGCCCACTGGGTGGTCAAGATCGTCATGCTCGGCCTCGTCTCGGCATCGATCTGGGTCTGGGCGATCATCGTCGAGAAGATCATCCTGTTCCGCCGCACGCGCAGCCAGATGGACCGGTTCGAACAGGTCTTCTGGTCCGGCCAGTCGCTGGAGGAGCTCTATCGTTCGCTGGCGCAGCGCCCGACGACCGCCATGGCCGCGCTGTTCGTTGCCGCCATGCGCGAATGGAAGCGTTCGCACGAAACCGCCTCGCGCTCCTTTGCCGGCCTGCAGCAGCGCATCGATCGGGTGATGAACGTCACCATCCAGCGCGAGGTCGAGCGCCTGGAAGCGCGGCTGATGGTGCTGGCGACGGTGGCTTCCGCCGGCCCGTTCATCGGCCTGTTCGGCACGGTCTGGGGCATCATGACCTCGTTCCAGGCGATCGCGGTGTCCAAGAACACCTCGCTCGCCGTGGTCGCGCCCGGCATTGCCGAAGCGCTGTTCGCCACCGCCATCGGCCTCGTCGCCGCAATTCCGGCAACCATTGCCTATAACAAGCTGGCCGGAGAGGTGAACAAGATCGCCAACCGGCTCGAAGGCTTCGCCGACGAGTTCGCCGCCATCCTGTCGCGCCAGATCGATCAGCAGGGCGGTCCCGCCAGCTACGACCAGCGGGCGGCCTGAGGGAGCGGCAGATGGGTGCTCAAGTCGCAAGCGGCGGTGGTGGACGGGGCGGCAATGGCCGCCGGCGCCGCCGCGCCTTCGTCATGAACGAGATCAACATCACGCCGATGGTCGACGTGATGCTGGTGCTGCTCATCATCTTCATGGTCGCGGCGCCGCTGATGACCGTATCCGTGCCGCTCGACCTGCCGCAGGCTTCCGCTCGCGCGATCCAGCAGGACAAGCCGCCGATCACCGTGTCGGTGCGCCAGAACGGCGAGATCTATCTCGGCGACAACAAGGTCGAGCAGGCCCAGCTCGTCGAGCAGCTGCGCACGCTGGCGCAGAACGGCGCCGAGGAGCGCATCTTCGTGCGCGGCGACGCCGCCGTGAACTATCAGGCCATCATGGACGTGCTGTCGCAGATCAAGGGCGGCGGCTTCACCAAGGTCGCGCTGGTCGCGACCGAGCGCGCATCGCGCTGAAGCGGCAGGACGAGGTTTGACGAGCGTGGCGTTGCATCCGCAAAAAGTCGGCTACGGGGTCTCGGTGGGCGGGCATGTGCTGCTCCTCGTCGCGGCGCTGGTCGGCTTTCTGAGCGCGCCGCAAAAGCCCGACGAGGGCGAAAGCGTGCCGGTCGAGATCGTCTCGGACGAACCGGCGCAGTCGACCCAGGGCGACCGGCGCGGCGAGCGCACGCCGACGCCGCAGCGGGTGATCGACCGTCAGGACCCCGAGGAGCGCCGGACCGAGGACGATCCGAACCTGCAGGTCGCCCGCGAGCGCGTGCAGAACGTGCAGCTGCCGCCGCCGCCGACACCGCGCCCGCCCCAGCCGCGCGAACCCGAGCAGAGCGAGGCGCCGCCCCCGCCGCCGGCCCGTCCCCAGCAGCAGGCGGCTCTCGCCCCGCCGGTGCCGCAGCCGGCGCCGCCGCGTCCGGCGCCGCCACCGGTCGCGCCCGAGCAGCGCGAGGACGTCAATGCCCGCAATGCCGAGATCCAGGCGCAGCAGCGCCGCGAGGAGGAGCAGCGGCGGCGCGAGGAACAGGCCCGCGTCGAGCAGCAGCGCCGGCGCGAGGAGGAACAGCGCCAGGCCGCCGCCCAGCGCGAGCGGGAACAGCGCGAGGCGCGCGAGCGCGAGCAGCGCGAAGCCCGGGAACGCGAGCAGCGCGAGGCCCGCGAACGGGCCCAGCGCGAAGCGCGCGAAAGAGCCCAGCGTGAAGCCCGCGAGCGGGCCCAGCGCGAGGCCCGCGAGCGCGCCGAGCGGGAGCGCCAGGAACGGGCCAATGCCCGACAGTTCGATCCGAACTCGATCGCGGCGCGCCTGAACAGCAGCCAGAACCAGTCGAACGACCGCCGCCAGGCTTCGCGAACGGAAGCGACCGGCGCGAGCGCGCCGATGCGTACCGCCTCGCTCGGCACCGCGACGGGCGCCGCCGCGCGCATTTCCGGCCGCGAGATCGACGCGATCCGCGCCTGGGCCGAACGCTGCTGGGAGATTCCGATCGCGGCGCGCGAGGGCAACAGCCCGGCGGTGCGCCTGCGTGTTTCGTTCAATCCGGACGGCACCGTGACGGGCCGCCCGGAAGTGCAGAACCCGCGGG
Organism: bacterium YEK0313; assembly: GCA_000751295.2. Taxonomy (NCBI): domain Bacteria; species bacterium YEK0313. The sequence goes on along the minus strand of CCMO02000001.1, from coordinate 4,976,656 downwards.
GCGATTCCAACTTCCAGGTCCTGGCCAATTCCGCCGTGCGCGCGGTGATGCGCTGCTCGGCCGAAGGTGGCGTCAGGCTGCCGCGCGAGCGCTACGAAACCTGGCGCGAAGTCGTGCTGAATTTTGACCCGAAGGAAATGATGCGCTGAGCGCCCGAGGTCGCCCCGATGATCCGTCACGCAGGCGACCGACGGCACCGCTAACCTTGCGCCGTACGACCGAGACCCGAAGCTCATGACCCTCACGCTGAACCGCCGCAACTTCCTTTCCGCCGGAGCCGCCCTCGGTGCCAGTGGCCTCGTCATGCCGCAGGCCCGGGCGCAGCAGAGCCAGCCGCCGGTCATCGACATCAGGCGCGGCCAGGTGCAGCCCTTCCCGATCGCGGTGCCGAACCTCGGCAACGACGATATGGGCCGCAACATTGCCGGCGTGATCGAGAACAACCTGCGGCGCTCCGGCTTCTTCCGGGTCATCGACCGCCAGGCCTATGCCGGCGTCGCCGTCGATCCGGACCAGGCGCCGAATTTCCAGCGCTTCCAGCAGGCGGGCGCCGCCGGCGTCGTCACCGGCCGCGCCGGCCGCGGCGCCGATGGACGGTCGCGGGTCGAGTTCCGGCTGTGGGACGTCGCCCAGGGCGGCCAGTTGCACGGCCAGCAGTTCGCGACCCAGGAGGCGAACTGGCGGCGCATCGCGCATATCATTTCCGACCAGATCTTCGAGCGGGTGACCGGCGAGAAGGGGCATTTCGACAGCCGCGTCGTCTTCGTCGACGAGACTGGGCCGAAGGACCGCCGGCAGAAGCGGCTCGCCATCATGGACCAGGACGGCGCCAATGTGCGCTACCTGACCCGCGGCGGCGACCTGGTGCTGACGCCGCGCTTCTCGCCGTCGAGCCAGGACATCACCTATATGGCCTATAATGCGGGCGAGCCGCGGGTCTTCCTGCTCAATATCGAGAGCGGCCAGCGCGAGCAGGTCGGCAATTTCCCCGGCATGAGCTTTTCGCCGCGCTTCTCGCCCGACGGCCAGCGCATCGTGCTGTCGCTGCAGCAGGGCGCCGGCTCCTCCATCTATTCGATGGACCTGCGCTCGAAGAACGCCGTGCGCCTGACCGACGGCTCGGCGATCGATACCGGCCCCTCGTTCTCGCCCGACGGCCGCCAGATCGTGTTCGAAAGCGATCGCGGCGGCACCCAGCAGCTCTACATCATGGGCGCGGGCGGCGGCGGCGCCAACCGCATCTCCTTCGGCGAGGGCCGCTATTCGACGCCGGTCTGGTCGCCGCGCGGCGACCTCATCGCCTTCACCCGCCAAGGCGGCGGCCAGTTCTCGATCGGCGTGATGAAGCCGGATGGTTCGGGCGAGCGCATCCTCACCACCGGTTTCCACAATGAAGGCCCGACCTTCGCGCCGAACGGCCTGTTCGTCATGTATTTCCGCGACCAGGGCGCCGGTCCGCAGCTGTTCCAGTCGGATATCTTCGCCCGCGCCGAGAACCGCGTGCCGACGCCGAGCTTCGGTTCCGACCCGGCCTGGGGCCCGACGCTGAGCTGACGGTTCGCGCCGGCCACGCCGTTTCCGCAAGCCTGCCCTGTCACCGGCGCGACTCGCGCCGCCGCGGGCGATGTTGCTTATAGCTGCATATGCAGCTATCTCTTCGGCCATGAGCCTCGCCCCGCCAGCCGGATCCAAGCTGTCGCCGCCGTCCGCCTGCACGGCGGCGCGGATCCGCAAGGTGTCGCGCCTCGTCTCCCACATCTTCGACCAGTATCTGGAGCCGCACGGCCTGACCGTGACGCAGTTCGGCGTGCTCGGCCAAATCAGGGCGGATGACGGCGTCGATATCGGCACGCTCGCCGAGCGCATGCTGATCGACCCGACCAGCCTGACCCGGACGATCCGGCCGCTGGAGCGGCAGGGGCTGATCCGTCTCGAGCCCGATCCGAACGACCGGCGCCATCGGCGCCTCAGCCTGACCGAGGCCGGGCGGGTCCGGCTCAGCGAAGCGCGCGCCGGCTGGGCGCGCGGGCAGGGCGAGATCGTCGAGCGGGTCGGCGCGGACGAGGCCTCGGCGCTCAACAGCATGCTCGACCGGACGATTGAAAGGCTGGCGCGATGACCGCTGCTGCCGACGCTTTCGTTCGCCAAGTACCTGCATATGCAGCTAATTCATTGCCGAATTTCATGCCCCTTGCGCGAGATCGGGACCGATCATGACCGTCAATGCCGCAGCCCCGCGCCTCGCGCCGGCCAATCCGATCGTCACCGCGCCGCTGCTCGGCACGATCGCCAGGCTCAGCGTGCCGAATATCCTGGCCATGGTCGCGACCGCCGCGGTCGCCGTCGCCGAGACCGTCTATGTCGGTCTGATCGGCACGCCGGCGCTCGCCGGCATGGCTCTGGTCTTTCCCGTCGTCATGCTGCAGCAGATGATGTCGGCGGGTGCGATGGGCGGCGGGGTGTCCTCGGCGATCAGCCGGGCGATCGGTGCCGGCGACGACGAGCGCGCCCGCTCGCTCGCCTTTCACGCCGTGATCATCGCCTTCGGTCTTGGCCTCGCGATCACCGTGCTGATGCTGGTCTGCGGCCGGCCGCTCTATGCCGCGCTCGGCGGCCGGGGCGAAGCCCTCGACCAGGCTCTGACCTATTCCGGCGTGGTGTTCGCCGGCGCGCTCGCCATCTGGCTGTGCAACCTCACCGCTTCCATCATCCGCGGCGCCGGCAACATGACCGTACCGTCAGGCACGCTGCTCGGCGTCGCCGCGCTGCAGGTGATCATCGGCGGCAGCCTCGGCCTCGGGCTCGGCCCCTTGCCGCGGCTCGGCATGGCCGGAATCGCGCTCGGTCAGGTGGTCGCCTATGCGTTCGGCGCGCTCTACATGATCCGTTTCCTGCGCTCGGGCGCCTGCCGGGTCGTGCTGCCGTTCACGGGGGTGCGCCTGCGCGGTGAACATTTCGGCGACATCCTGAAGGTCGGCGCGCTCGCCTGCATCTCGTCCTTCCAGTCGGTCCTGACCGTGCTGGTGCTCACCGCGCTGGTCGCGCGCTTCGGCCACGAGGCGCTGGCCGGCTACGGCATCGGCTCGCGGCTCGAATTCATGCTGATCCCGTTCACCTTCGCCGTCGGGGTCGCGTTGGTGCCGATGGTCGGCATGGCGATCGGCGCGGGCAGGCTTCAGCGGGCGCGCCAGGCGGCCTGGACCGGCGGCATGCTGGCCTTCGCCATCACCGCCGTCATCGGCCTCGTCGGCTGGCTGGCGCCGGCGGCCTGGGCGAGCCTCTTCACCAGCCAGCCCGGCGTGATCGCCGCGGCGAGCAGCTATCTCGTCTGGGCCGGGCCGAGCTACGGTTTCTACGGCCTCGGCCTCTGCCTCTATTTCGCCGCGCAGGGCGCGGGCAAGGTGCTCGGGCCGGTGCTCGCCGGCACGGCGCGGCTCGTCGCCGTGGCGCTGGGCGGCTGTTGGATGGTGGCGACCGATCAGCCGCTCTGGGCGCTGTTCGCGCTGGTCGCGGTATCCATGACCATCTACGGGCTGGTCACCGCCTATGCGATCCACGTGACGCGCTGGGGGCCGGCCCGTTCCTGAACGGCTTCAGGGCGCCGCCCGGATGCCGCCGGTCTCGGCGTTGCGGACCAGCAAGGCAGCATCGGCCGGCAGCAGGTAGCGCTGGGCGACCAGCCCTTCGGCGGCGGCCTTGACCGCCGCCACATAGGCATCGCGGGTCGGATAGCGCTCCTCGATCGACAGGCGCGGGTCACCGGTCGCCTCGCGCTCGCTTCGGCTGCGCGCGAACGGGACGAAAGAGCCGGCGAGCGAGCAGAAGCCGTCCTCGAACCGGTCCTTGCGGCCGAGATTCCATCCCGTATAGGTGCCGATCGGCACTTGGAGGAACAGCGAGCGCAGTCCGCCGACATCGTTGCCGTCGCGGTCGACCTGGGGCACCAGGATGGCATAGTCGGCCGTGCCCTGGCCGGGCGGCTCGCGGGTGATGACGCCGCTCGTGTCGGCGGCATTGTAGTGCGGCCCGTAGTCCAGCCGGAACAGCGGATTGGTCACCCGCAGCAGCCGGGCGGCCGGGCGCTGGACGCCGCCATAGGCATTGGCCGGGATCGTCGGGAAGGTGACCTGGTTCGGCGCGACCAGCGTGCCGTCGTCGATGCGCGGGACGGCGCTTGCCGGCGGCGGCCGGTTCAGCACAACCCAGTCGGTGAGGCCGGTGAGCAGGGCGCGCAGCGTCCAGATATGCGGATTGGGGTTCTGCTGCTGCTGGCAGACCCCGAAGGGCTGGACGGTCGGCAAGGGCAGCGGCGCCGGCGCATGCTGCGTGGAAGCCATGATATAGCTGCGGACATCGGCGGGATCGGCGACATCGCGCAGTCCCATCGGGTCGGTCAGGCCGAGCGACTGCCGTCCCTCCCAGACCTCCAGCGCGGTTGCCACGTGGAAGATGCGCGGGCAGGTGTGATCCCGCCGGCACCGGTCGAGAATGCCCTGGCTGCGGCCGGTGATCGGATCGTGCTGGCGGCGATAGGCAAAGGGAAAGTCGTAGGCTGGATAGAGATGGTCGATCTGCTCGCCCCAGGCGCGGCCGGGCTGGGCGAAGCGGACGTTGAGCGGCAGCAGGCCGCCGCCGATATGGGGCAGGGCGCCTTCGAAGGCGATGCGGCCGCGTTCGTCCCGGTTGAAGCCGAGATGAAGGAAGGATCGGATCATGCGGCCGGACTGCGACGTGCCCATTACGATGGCCTTCTGGCCGCGCCGGAACACCGGATTGGGCGTGCCGGCCGCATCCTTGTCCCGGTGCTTGAGAAAGGCGGCGAGATCGCGCGTCGCGGCAAAGCCGAGGCCGGTGACCAGCGGATCCCTGGCCCGGTAGACCAGTTCATAGAGCCGGCCGGGCTCGAAACCGGCGGGAAGGCAGATCTGCCGGTCGCCGGCCGCGGCCGCGCCGGCCGTGTCGCAGGCGCCGAAACGCCAGGCCTCGTTGGCAATGGCGATCCGCGGGTCCTGTTCCCGCGCGCGGACGGTCAGGCGCGGCAGGAAGCCGTCGGGAAAGGCCGTGCGGTTGTCGGTCGAGGCGGTCGGATAGCTCGTATGGGTGAGGCCGGTAAACCAGCCGCTCGACAGATTGAGCGTGGTGGCACGCGCCGGCGTCGTTAGCTCGGCCCGCACCAGGCCGGTCACCGGCGATCCGTCCGGGTTCACCGCCACCGGCACGGAGAGCGTCAGCCGCCCTTCGCCGGCCGCCACGTCGGCCTGCCATCCGAACCAGACCAGCGTATAGCCCTGGTCCATCAGGAAGCCGTCGCCGGCATCGGTCAGGTCGTTGAGTGCGGCCTGGTTGCCGGCGACATCATTGTTCAGGTTGCGCAGCAGCAGCTTGCGCCCGCGATTGTGCACCTCGAACAGCAGCACCTTGTTGCCGCGTTCGAGCGTGGCGGGACGCAGAATGTCGATGTCGGCGACATATTCGACCATGCCCCGCGCATTGCGCGGCGCGAGCCTGATGTCCTGGATGATCGCATTCTGGGGCAGCCTGGGATCGACCTCGCCATGGGCCCGGCCGACCAGCCTGATATAGGGCCCGACGACGCCGAAGCTCCGGCCGCCGAAGGCGGGCTCCTGCCGGATGATCTCCAGGCGGACGATGCCGGCAGCGGCGGGCTGGGCCACCAGGGCGGCAAGCAGCGCAAGGCCGGCTGTTCCGACCAGCGCCCGGACACGTTCGCCCCACCGCATGCACGCCCCCGGCTGCCGAAGAGACGGCGAGCCTAGTCACCCGGAACTGTAATTCGTATCATTGACCCAAGTGATTTGGGGGCTGATATGGCGGGCCGGGTGGCGGATGTGGTTGTTCTGAGCGTTGAAGAGCGCAGCTTTCTCGAGTCTCAGGTTCGGCGGCACAAGGCAGCGCGCTCGCTGTCGGACCGGTGCCGGATAATCCTGCTCTGTGCAGAGGGGCTTCAAAGCAAGGAGATCGGAGCGCGGCTTGGCGTGCATGAGCATACCGTTGGAAAGTGGCGCAGGCGGTTCGTGAATGAGCGGATCGAGGGGCTGACCGACGAATACCGCCCCGGTCGGCCCCGCACGGTATCGGACGCTCAGGTCGCGGAGGTGATCGAGCGGACGCTGAACACGACGCCCAGGGACGCCACCCATTGGTCGATCCGCTCGATGGCCGCGGCGACGGGCCTGTCGCACACCACCATTCGCCGGATCTGGACCGCGTTCGGCCTGCAACCGCATCGCAGCGAGACGTTCAAGCTTTCCACCGATCCGCTGTTCGTCGACAAGGTGCAGGATATCGTCGGCCTCTATATGGCGCCGCCGAACCGGGCCATCGTGTTGTGCGTGGACGAGAAATCCCAGATCCAGGCGCTGGATCGCGAGCAACCGGTGTTGCCGATGGCGCCGGGTGTCGCCGAGCGGAGAACCCACACCTATATCCGTCATGGGACGACATCGCTGTTTGCGGCGCTTGATGTTGCGACTGGCGCAGTGATCGGGAAATGCTACAAGCGCCACAGGGCGAGCGAGTTTCTCGACTTCCTGAAGCGGATTGATCAGGAAATGCCCAAGGGCCTCGACGTGCATATCGTCATGGACAATTACGCCACGCATAAAACCCCGAAGGTCAAAGCCTGGCTGGCGCGCCGCTCGCATTGGCATGTTCACTTCACGCCCACCTCGGCGAGTTGGATCAACCAGGTGGAGCGCTGGTTCGCGGAACTGACCCGTAAGCAATTGCAACGCGGCGTCCACCGCTCCACTGCCGATCTGGAGGCCGACATCATCGCCTTCATCGGCACCCACAACGAGAACCCCAAACCCTACAGATGGGTCAAATCCGCCGACGAAATCCTCGCCTCGGTCAAGCGCTTCTGCCAGAAAACAATGAGCCGAACTTCAGATTCGGGTGACTAGGAGCAGGCCACATTCGGCGCAAGCGCATGGGAGAGCTGCGCTTGCCGGCCGTCGGCGCGATGCCCCGCTTCAGGCGGCGAGGCCGGCGATCAGGCAGGCGGTTTCGCCCGGATGGGTGTCGATCATGCCGTGGCTCGCCCCGGCGATCGAGACGACGTCCGCCGCCGGCAGCAGCGCGCCGAGCGCGCGGGCTATGGCGATGGCGACCGGCGCGCTGGCACTGCCGTGGGCGACCACGGCCGGCCGGTCGAAGCCGGTGAGGGCCGGCTTCGGCAGGCTCTCTGCGAAGGAGGCGTTCACGTCCACGGCGTTGCGCTCGGCCGCTCCGCGCAGGAAATCCTGAACCGGCGGTGGCAGGTGGCCGAAGGCGCCTTGGCCGAACCAATAGTCGACCATGTCGATGATGGCATCGCGCTCGCCGATGGCGGCCCGGGCGGCATAGGCGGAAAAATAGCGGCCTGCCTCGTCGAGCGCTGCGGTATCGCCGCTCAGCTCCAGCGCCCGGAAGAAGACCGGCTCGAAGAGGGCCAGCGCGCGGACGCGGGCGGGCGCCCTCGCCATCACATGCAGCGCGACGTTGCCGCCATAGGAATGGCCGCCGAGCAGAACCGGGCCGTCGAGGCTTTCGACCAGTTGGACGATGCCCTCCGCCATGGCGGCGGTGCCCGCAGTGCCGGCGAGGGGGCTCGCGCGGCCATAACCCGGCAGATCGGGCGTCAGTACGTGGAAGCGGTCGGCGAGCAGCGGCACGACCCTGTTCCACGCCCGCCCTTCGCCGGGAGATCCATGGACCAGCACCAGGTGCGGACCGCGGCCGGTTTCGCCATAGGTCACGACCCTGCCATCGGCCAAAGTGAATGAGGGCATGGGGGCTTGCTCTCCGCCACGACTGCAATAGCTTGTATATACAAGCAATCAGGATGCTAACGCGAATGGACGGCCGGCCACAAGCTCCGAGATCCCTGCGGACGGACGCCGGCGCGGCGCTCGACGCCTGCCTCGGCTGGAACAGCCGGCTGGCGGCGCGGCGCATTGCACGCCGGCTCGAACAGGGCATGGCGGAAGCGGGTATGCCGCTCGCTCAGTTCTGGCTGATGGCGCAGATCGCCAGCAGTCCCGACGACCGGCTGGGCGCGCTGGCCGGGCGCATGGGGCTCGACCCTTCCAGCCTGTCGCGCAATCTCAAGGTGATCGAACGGCGCGGCTGGGTCGAGATCGCGCTCGCCGAGGCCGATCAGCGCCGGCGCGTGGTCTGGCTGACGGAGCAGGGCGCCCGGGCGCTGGAGGCGGCGCTGCCAGCCTGGCACGCCGCGCATGAAGCGCTCGCGGCGGCGATGCCGCAGGGCTTCGGACAGGGCCTGTCGCGCCTTGCCGCAATAGATTGCGAAGCCGGTGACGATAGGACGGCGGTGCGGGACGACGGTCCGGAGCGCTGACGCCGGACAGGCGCGAACGGTCGACCGCAGGTCGGCCTGAAGGCGTGCCCCGCCCCGGTCCGCGCTATCGGGAGCGGGGCGATCGAGGCGGCTGTTGCCGATCGGCAACAGGGCCGTCAAAGCCAATCGGCAGAAGGGTTTATCATCGCCGCGACACCGGCCTGCCACAGTCTGGTCACGCTGCGCCGCGATGCCGGACCGGTCACCGCGCGGCCAGAGGTCGCCGGGACGCCGGGGGCGGCTTTCCATTTACCGATGGTTGACCATCCCCGCGAATGGTCGAGCAGTGCGGCGATCGTGCCTCACCGCTCGGTCATCCGGAAAAAATGAACATCATTTCAGGATGTTGTCGATCGGAGCCCAAGCTGCCGGCCAGATTTCCCCGAAGTATTCGGGGGAAGGTCAAGGACGTTCGGGAAGGTTCGATTAACCCCCATCCTGGTAAAGGAACGGCTACGTTTTTCGTTAAGGAGATCACCATGCTGACCATGGCTCTCGGGCGCAACTGGAAGTTTGCCGCCCTCATGGCAATGGGCCTGGCGCTTGGCGCTTGCGCTCAGAATCCCACCACTGGGGCCGGCGGTGCCGGCGGAGCCGGCGGCATGGGCGCGGCCTCTCCGGGCAGCCCGCAGGACTTCGTCGTCAATGTCGGCGACCGTGTGTTCTTCGAAACCGACTCGTCCGAACTGACCACCCAGGCCCGCTCGACCCTCGACAAGCAGGCCACCTGGCTGCAGCAGTACAACCGCTATTCCTTCACCATCGAAGGCCATGCCGACGAGCGCGGCACGCGCGAATACAATATCGCGCTCGGCGCCCGGCGCGCCCAGACGGTGCGGGACTACCTGTCGGCCCGCGGCATCTCGGCCGCCCGCATGCGCACCATCTCCTACGGCAAGGAGCGCCCGGTTGCGGTCTGCGACAACATTTCCTGCTGGTCGCAGAACCGTCGTTCGGTCACCGTGCTGAGCGGCGGTGCCGGCTCGTGATGTGGGGCTGGCCGGGCTCCGTCGGATGATTTCGATTGCAATGGCGGAACCCGGCCGAAAACCTTGAAATATCGAGGGAACATCACTTCCGAGAATCAGCGGCGCTCGTTCGACGAGCGCCGTTTTTGCTTGAATAGGTCCGAATTCTGGCCCAATTCACGGCCACGAATGATAGGCTTCACGCAAGGTTGCGCAGATCGCAGCGGCTGGTCCGGCACCGCCGGGCTCTTGCAGGACTGGAGAAGAGAGGAACGATGACCATCGGTCGGACAGTCAGGGGCTGGGTCCGGTTCGAGACGCGGAATGGCAGGCGTGGTGGACTTTGGGCGACGCTCGCCGCGACAGCCGTGCTGGTCGCGGGGGTGAGCGGCGGGGCCAGCGCCCAGTCGGCGGCCGATCTGCTCGATCGGATCCAGCGGCTGGAAGCGCAGATCCGCACGCTGAACGGCCAGGTCGAGCAGTCGCAGTTCCGCCTTCGCCAGATCGAGGAACAGGCCAAGCGCACGCAGGCCGATCTCGAGTTCCGGTTGAACGAACTCGAGACGCAGCGGGGCGGTGCCCGCCCGAGCCAACCCAGCCAGCCGCGCCAGCAGCCGCCACGCCAGCAGCGCGGCGACGCTTTCGATCCGAATGCCCAGCAGGGCGCAGCCGGTGCGCCGCGCGATCTTGGCGCAACCCCGCCCGGCGGCAATGCGGCGCAGCCGCGCGCTGGCGGCCGGGCCCAGGCGGGGCAGCCCGGCGTGGATGGGGCCGGGGGCGATGGCTTCGCCGACGGCGGCAATCAGCCGCTCGACCTCGGCCAGTTGTCCGGCCAGGCGGCGAACGATCCGAGCCTGGATCCGCGCGGCGGCGGACGCATGGCCAGCACCGGCACCCAGCCGATCATCGCCACCTCGCCGCGCGAGGAGTTCAGCCAGGCGGTGGCGCTCGTGCAGCGGCGCGAATACGAGCAGGCCGAAATGGCGCTGCGCGGCTTCATCCAGAACCATCCGCGCGACCGGCTGGTGGGCGATGCCACCCATCAGCTCGGCGAGACCATGTATCAGCGCCGGCAGTATCGCGAGGCCGCCGAGCAGTTCCTGAAGGTTTCGACCGACTATCCGCGCATCAGCCGCGCGCCGTCGAGCCTCCTGCGCCTCGGCCAGTCGCTCAATGCGCTCGGCGAGCGTGAGGCCGCCTGCGCGGCCTTTGCGGAATTCAACCGCAAATATCCGAATGCCGCCCAGCAGACCAAGGCTGCGGTCGTCAGCGAGCAACGCCGTGCACGCTGCTGAGGTCGAACCGGCCGAGCCGTTCGACGTTTCCGATCTCCCCGACATTTTCGACCGCTTCGCCGATCACCGGGCTTTGCTCCTGGCGGTGTCGGGCGGTCCGGATTCCATGGGCATGATGGCGGCTTTGGCGCGCTGGCGGACCGCGCGGGCCGACGGTCCGGCGCTGCATGTCGCGACCGTCGACCATGGATTGCGGCCGGAGGCGCAGGCCGAATGCGCCATGGTGGCGGCCGCCGCTGCCCGGCTCGGCCTGCCGGCCGAGATTCTCGTCTGGTCCGGGCCGAAACCGGAGGCCGGCCTGCAGCGCGAGGCGCGTGAGGCGCGCTACCGCCTGCTCGCCGCCGAGGCGCGGCGGGTCGGCGCGGAGGCGATCGTCACCGGCCACACCATTTCCGACCAGGCCGAGACCGTGCTGATGCGCTTCCTGCGCGGCTCGGGCCCGCTGGGCCTGAAGGCCATGGCGGAGAGCGCGGAGCGCGACGGCATCGCCATCGTCAGGCCGTTTCTGTGGACGACCGGCGCCCGGCTCGCGGCGACCGCCCGGGCGGCGGGACTCGAGCCGATCCAGGATCCGTCCAATGTCGACGACCGTTTCACCCGGGCAAGGCTGCGCAAGCTGATCGCTGCCATGGCCGGGGAGGGCCTCGATATCGAGCGCCTGGCGACCTTTGCCGGCCGCATGCGACTGATCGACGAGGCCTTGCGGCATCAGGCGGACAGGCTGGCGGAAGCAAGCCGCCGGCCGACCGTCGTGCCGGGAACCGAGGTCTACGAGGCCAAGGCCTGGCTCGCCGAGCCGCTGGCCTGCGTGCAGATGCTGCTGTCCATGGCGATCGAGCGGGTCGGCGGCGGGGCGGGCGCCGAGCGGCTCGCCGCCCTCGAGGAGCTCTCGGTCGAGGTCCTGATGGCGCTCGCCGAAGGCGAGGCGGCCAGGACGACGCTGCGCGGCGCCATGGTGGCGGTCACGCCGGAAGGACGGGTCATCCTATCGCGCGAGCCGCCGCGCCGGCCCCCGGCCGATCGTCGCATGGCGCAATAAAGAGTTGACCGGATTGCGATCTCGCCTCAACAGAACCGCGCGGATGCAGCGACCTCTCCTTGGCAAGGCTCGCCGCCGAACCTACATTACGTATTCTAACGGGCTGGGCTATTGCCGATCGCATGAAACGCGCCGCTGCGGCGCAGGACGTGGCTGAGCCCCGGGGAAGGACCGCGATGAACTCCAATTTCCGCAACCTCGCCCTCTGGGTGATCATCGTCCTGCTTTTGCTGGCGTTGTTCACGCTGTTCCAGAGCCCGCAGCAACGGCAGGGTTCGTCGGACATGCCGTTCACCCAGTTCCTCTCCGAGGTCGAGGGCGGCCGGGTCCGCGACGTCACCATCAAGGGGCCCGAAGTAACGGGCCACTTCACCGATGGTCGGACCTTCCAGACCTATTCGCCGCCCTATCCGGGCCTGACCCAGAAGCTGTTCGAGAAGGGCGTGCAGGTCCAGGCCCGTCCGCCGGGCGAGCAGGTGCCGTGGTTCGTGGCGCTCCTTGCCCAGTGGTTCCCGGTCCTGCTGCTGATCGGCCTGTGGATCTTCATGTCGCGGCAGATCCAGGGCGCCGGCGGCAAGGCCATGGGGTTCGGCAAGTCCAAGGCCAAGCTCCTGACCGAGGCCCACGGCCGCGTCACCTTCGAGGATGTCGCGGGCATCGATGAGGCCAAGCAGGACCTGCAGGAGATCGTCGAGTTCCTGCGCGACCCGCAGAAATTCCAGCGGCTCGGCGGCCGCATCCCGCGCGGCGTGCTGCTGGTCGGCCCGCCCGGTACGGGTAAGACCCTCACCGCCAAGGCGGTGGCGGGCGAAGCCAATGTGCCGTTCTTCACCATTTCCGGTTCGGACTTCGTCGAAATGTTCGTCGGCGTCGGCGCGAGCCGTGTCCGCGACATGTTCGAGCAGGCCAAGAAGAACGCGCCCTGCATCATCTTCATCGACGAAATCGACGCGGTCGGCCGCCATCGCGGCGCCGGCCTCGGCGGCGGCAACGACGAGCGCGAGCAGACGCTGAACCAGCTGCTGGTCGAAATGGACGGCTTCGAGCCGAACGAGGGCATCATCATCATCGCCGCGACCAACCGGCCCGATGTGCTCGATCCGGCGCTGCTGCGTCCGGGCCGCTTCGATCGCCAGATCGTGGTGCCCAATCCCGACGTCAACGGCCGCGAGAAGATCCTCAAGGTGCATGCCCGCAAGGTGCCGCTGGCGCCGGACGTGGACCTGAAGATCATCGCCCGGGGCACGCCCGGCTTCTCCGGCGCGGACCTCATGAACCTGATCAACGAGGCGGCGCTGCTGGCTGCCCGGCGCTCGAAGCGCATGGTCACCATGATCGATCTCGAGGATGCCAAGGACAAGGTCATGATGGGCGCCGAGCGCCGCTCCATGGCCATGTCCGAGGAGGAGAAGAAGCTGACCGCCTATCACGAGGCCGGTCACGCGGTGGTCGGCCTCAACGTGCCGGCGGGCCTGCCGGTGCACAAGGCGACCATCATTCCGCGCGGCCGCGCGCTCGGCATGGTCAAGTTCCTGCCCGAGGGCGACCGCTATTCCATGAAGTACAAGGAATATACCTCGCACCTGGCGGTCGCCATGGGCGGGCGCGTCGCCGAGGAGCTGACCTTCGGCAAGGAGAACATCACGTCGGGCGCGGTCGGCGACATCGACCAGGCGACGAAGATGGCGCGCGCGATGGTGACCCGCATGGGCTTTTCCGACGAGCTCGGCCTCGTCGCCTATGGCGACAACCAGGAAGAGGTGTTCCTGGGCATGTCGATGGGCCGGCAGCAGAGCATTTCGGAAGCCACCGCCCAGAAGATCGACAGCGAGGTCAAGCGCCTGGTGCAGGAAGGCTATGTCGAGGCCCGCCGCATCCTGACCGAGAAGCACGAGGAATTCGTCCGCGTCGCCGAAGCGCTCCTGGAATATGAGACGCTGACCGGCGAGGAGCTGAAGGACCTCATCGCCGGCAAGCCGCCGGTGCGCGATTCCGAGCCCGACAAGAATTCAGGCCGGTCCTCGGCGGTGCCGACGGCGGGCAAGGGCCGCCGCCCGGCCAATGACGACGGGCTGGAACCGCAGCCTTCGGCGTGACTCGGCAGCAATCCCACGCGATCACGGCGGGCCATGGGCCCGCCGTTTTTGTTTCCGGGCCGGCCGGCATGGCGATAAACCTTGGATCGCTGCCCGAAAGGCGCCCGGTGACCTTGCCTCGACGCGACAAGCCCGGCTAAGTCTTTGCCAAGACGAATGCCATGCGCCGTATTGGCGCCACAACCGAGGCCCATGGCGTGACGCCCGTTCATTCCTTCGTCCTGACCACGGCGACCGTGCGCACGCTTCTTTCTTCCCTCCGGCTCCTCGTTCTCTGTCTTGCGCTCGCCGCCGGCCTCACGGCCACCGGCAGCGGGCCGGCGCTGGCGCTCGACCCGGTGGCGGTGACGCTCGATCGGCCGGCCATCAATCTCGGCCGTGCGGTTGAGTTCGTGCAGGGCGAGGCCGACCGGGTCAGCGTACCGACCGCACCCGGCGCCGACGGCATCGTCCGGCGCATGGAGATCCGCCAGACGCAGGCAACGTCCAGCCTGACCTGGGCGGTCTTCGCCTTGTCGAACGCCACCGACGAACAGGTCGACCGGCTGATCGTCGTGCCACACTACCGGCTGATCCGCTCGGGGCTCATCTGGCCGGACCTCGGCTCGCAGCGCATCGTGTCGCTGACACCGAGCCAGGGCTTCCGACCGGAGCGCCAGTCGGCGGTCGACCAGGACGTGTTCCTGATCACCCTGGACCCGGGCACCACGGTGACTTTTGTCGCCGAGCTGCGCGATCCGCGCCTGCCGCAGATCACGCTCTGGCAGCCGGACGCCTTCAAGGACCGCGAGAACTCGTTCACGCTCTATCGCGGCATCGTGCTCGGCATTGCCGGCCTGCTTGCCCTGTTCCTTACCATCCTCTTCGTGGTCAAGGGCTCCTTGATGTTCCCGGCGGCGGCGCTGCTCGCCTGGGCGGTGCTCGGCACGCTGGCGCTCGATTTCGGCTTCTGGACGCGGGTGATGGAGCTCGGGCCCGAGGCGGTCCGGTTCTGGCGGGCGACGGCGGAGGCGATCCTCTCCGCCACCTTGATGATCTTCCTGTTCGCCTATCTCGACCTCAATCGCTGGCACGTGCGCTACACGGTGCTGACCGCGATCTGGCTCGCCTTTGCCGGCGGGCTCGTGACGGTCGCCTGGTTCGACCCTTCGATCGCCGCCGGCATCGCCCGCCTCGGCATCGGCATCGTCACCATTCTCGGCACGGTCATCCTCGTCTATCTCGCCTTCCTGCGCTACGACCGGGCGATCAACCTGGTGCCGACCTGGATCCTGTTCATGATCTGGGGCGGCGCCGCGCTGCTGATGGTTACCGGCCGGCTCAACAACGAGATCGCGTCGCCCGCGCTGCTTGGCGCCCTGGTGCTGCTGGTCATGCTGATCGGCTTCACTGTCATGCAGCATGCCTTCGCCGGGGGCACCGTGCCCCAGGCTCTCGTCTCCGACAGCGAACGCAAGGCCCTGGCGCTGACCGGATCGGGCGACATCATCTTCGACTGGGACGTCGGCGCCAACCGCATCTGGGTCAGCCCGGAGGCCGAGCAGCATCTCGGCCTCAGGCGCGGCGCGCTCGAGGGGGCGGCGACGAAATTCGTCGAGGCGATCCACCCGGCCGACCGCGACCGCGTGCGCTCGACCCTCGATACCGTGGTCGAACACCGGCGCGGCCGGCTCTTCGAAGAGTTCCGCATGCGCGCGGCCGACAATCATTTCGCCTGGTTCGCGCTGCGCGCGCGGCCGGTGGTCGGCTCCGACGGCGAGGTGGTGCGGCTCGTCGGCACCCTGACCGACGTCACCGAATACAAGACTGCCGAGGAACGCCTGCTGCACGATGCGGTACACGACAACCTGACCGGCCTGCCCAATCGCGAGCTGTTCCTTGACCGCCTCGACGCCGCGCTGACCATCGCCCGGTCGGACGAGACCTGGCGGCCGACCGTGCTGGTCTTCGACATCGACCGGTTCAAGCAGGTCAACGATTCCGTCGGCATGGCGGTCGGCGATTCCATCCTGCTCACCGTGTCCCGGCGGCTCGCGCGGCTGCTGAAGCCGCAGGACACGCTCGCCCGGCTCAATGGCGATCAGTTCGGCATCATCCTGGTGTCCGAGCGCACGCCCGAGCGCATCACCGCCTTCGCCGAAACCATCCGCAAGACCCTGCGCGCGCCGATCGCCTTCGGCGACCGCGAGATCTTCCTCACCGGCTCGCTCGGCATCGCGCTCGCCGACGGCACGCAGCGCGGCCGCGAGGATCTCCTGAAGGATGCCGAGCTCGCCGCCTATCACGGCAAGCGGCTCGGAGGCGACCGCATCGAGGTGTTCAAGCAGGCGCTGCGCGCCCAGAAGACCGACCGCCTGGCACTGGAGAGCGACCTGCGGCGAGCCCTGGAACGTTCGGAGATCGCCATCGTCTACCAGCCGGTGGTGCGGCTCGCCGACCGCACGCTCGCCGGTTTCGAGGCCCTCGTGCGCTGGGACCATCCGCGTCTCGGCCGCCTGCCGCCGGGCGAATTCATCGCCATTGCCGAAGAGACCGGCCTGATCGTCGAGCTCGGCCTGTTCGTGCTCGACCGCACTGCCCGGCAGCTGTTCCAGTGGCAGCAGCTCATGCCGCTCGACCCGCCGCTGTTCGCGGCCGTCAACGTGTCCAGCCGCCAGCTGCTGCGCCACGACCTCTTGCAGGACGTCAAGGGCGTGCTCGCCCGGGCGCCGGTCGCGCGCGGCTCGCTGAAGCTCGAACTGACCGAGAGCCTGGTCATGGAAAATCCGGAATATGCCGCGCAGATCCTGCAGCGGATCCGCGACCTCGGCGCTGGTCTCTCGCTCGACGATTTCGGCACCGGCTATTCCTCGCTGTCCTACCTCCAGCGTTTCCCGTTCGACACGATCAAGATCGACAAGAGCTTCGTGCGCGCCGATGCCCGTGGCGTCCGCCCGGTCATGCTGCGCTCGATCATCGCGCTCGGCCACGATCTCGGCATGGACGTGGTGGCCGAGGGCGCCGAGGTCGATGCCGATGCGGTGGAGCTCTACCAGCTCGGCTGCGATTTCGCCCAGGGCTTCGCCTTCGGCGAGCCGATGACCGCCGAGCAGGCGACGCGGCTGCTACGCGACGCGACGGCGCAAGCCGCGTAGGAAGCGAATGGCGAGTGGCGAATAGCGAGTGGGGTATGCGCGTGGCGCGCGGCCCGAGGCCGGCTTTCGGGTTTGACGCGCCGCCGCCGTGGCGGTTCCATTCCCCATTTCCCATTCCCCATTCGCCAGGACCTCCCCATGGACACCCGTAGTCTCGGCCGCTCCGGCCTGAAAGTTTCGCCGATCTGCCTGGGCACGATGATGTTCGGCGGGCCGACGGAGGAAGCCGATGCCGACCGGATCATCGGCAGGGCGAAGGATGCCGGCGTCAATTTCATCGATACGGCCGATGTCTATACGGAAGGGCGGTCCGAGGAGATCGTCGGCCGCGCCATCCGGCGCGACCGCGACCACTGGGTGCTGGCTACCAAGCTCGGCAACCCGACCGGTCCCGGTGCCAATGATCGCGGCCTGTCGCGCCGCTACATGATGCGGGCGGTCGAGGCGAGCCTGAAGCGCCTCGGCACCGAGGCGATCGACATCTATTATCTCCACAAGGAAGATCATTCGGTGCCGCTCGAGGAGACTGTGCGGGCGCTGGGAGATCTCCTCCGCCAGGGCAAGGTCCGCTATTACGGGGTCTCCAACCATCGCTCCTGGCGCGTCGCCGAGATCTGCAACCTCGCCGATCGGATGGGCATCGACCGGCCGGTGGTCAGCCAGCCCTATTACAATGCGATGAACCGCATGCCCGAGGTGGAGCATCTGCCGGCCTGCGGCTTCTATGGTCTCGGCGTCGTGCCCTATTCGCCGCTCGCGCGCGGCATCCTGAGCGGCAAGTACCATCCGAAGGCGCCGCCGCCGGAGGGATCGCGCGCCAGTCGCGCCGATGCCCGGATGATGCAGACGGAGTGGCGCAAGGAATCGATCGCCATCGCCCAGCGGCTGAAGAGCCATGCGGAGAAGCGCGGCATCACGCCGAGCCAGTTCGCCACCGCCTGGGTGCTGAACAACCGCTTCGTCACGGCGGCGATCGCCGGGCCGCGCACGCTCGCCCAGTTCGAGGACTATCTCGGCGCGCCCGGCTATCACTTCACCAGGGCCGACGAGCAACTGGTCGACCGCCTGGTGCCGGCGGGCCATCCCTCGACGCCGGGCTATACCGATCCGGCCTATCCGCTGGAAGGGCGGCAGCCGCGCAACGGCTGACCTCAGGCGAGGCCGACCGGATGGGCCGCCATCCAGGCCCGGAACGCCTGGATGGCCGGATCGCCGGCGCGATTTTCGGCAGAGACCAGCCAATAGCCGGTATTGGCCGGAACCGGCGGGCCCCAGAGCGCGACCAGCGTGCCGGCCGCAAGCTCGGCATCGATGAGCGGCAGCCGGCCGAGCGCGACGCCGAGGCCGCGGCTTGCCGCGTCATAGCCGAGCAGCAGCGTGTCGAAGCTGAGGCCGGCCGGACCGTCGCCCAGGGCACGGCCGGTCTTGCGCGCCCACTCGGCCCAGTCCTCGGCGACCGAGGTGATGTGGATCAGCGGCGCGTCCGACGGCTCCCTGTCCGCGAGCCGCGCGGCAAGCTCGGGAGAGGCGACCGGCACCAGCGTTTCGCGCAGGAGCTCCTCGGCCACCACGCCTTGCCAGCCGCCGCGCCCCATGCGGATCGCCAGGTCGATGCCATCGGCAAAGTCGATACGTTCGCGCGTCGTGTCCACCAGGACGTCGATGCCCGGATGCGCTTCGCGGAAGCCGGCGAGCCGCGGCATCAGCAGGCGGCTTGCGAAAGTGGGCGCGGCGCTCACCGTCAGGCGCCGGCCATGGTGCACAAGCAGCTCGCCGCTGGCGGCAGCAAGCATGGCGAGCGCGGCCTGGACCTTCGGATAATAGGCACTGCCCGCCTCGGTCAGCACGATGCCGCGCGTGCCGCGGACGAACAGCGGCGTGCCGAGCCACTGTTCCAGCGCCTGGATGCCGTGGCTGACCGCGCTCGGCGTCAGCAGCAGTTCCTCCGCCGCATTCTTGAAGCTCAGCAGGCGTGCCGCCGCCTCGAACACGCGCAAGGAGTTCAACGGTGGCAGGCGCTGGCGCATGGAGGCTGCCGGATGCCGACCTGTCGGGCCGGGTGAGTTTCATTCAACGCTCGCGCAGGATTAGTCGTTTGTCCAGCGCCGCCGAAGAGGGGACCATCCGCCCGTCACGCCGAGGATTTCCACCATGCCCGCCACTGCTGCCGCGACACCTTTCGAGCCCGTCCAGATGGCCGTCGATGGGCCGGTCGCGACCCTGACCTTGAACCGCCCGGACAAGCTCAATGCGCTCGATGCCGCGCTGATCGACCGCTTCCAGGTCCTGCTCGACACGATCGAGGCGGATCGCTCTGTGCGCGCGGTCATCATCACCGGCGCCGGTGACCGGGCCTTCAGCGCCGGTGCCGATATCGCCGAGCTTGAAACCCGCCTTGCCGCCGGAGCCGACAGTCTGATGCGCGAATTCGTCCGGCGCGGTCAGGGCCTGACGCGCCGCATCGAAGCCTTCGGAAAACCGGTCATCGCCGCGGTCAACGGCCTTGCCTTCGGCGGCGGCTGCGAGATGGTCGAAGCCTGTCCCCTGGCGATCGCGGCCGAGCACGCGGGCTTTGCCAAGCCGGAGATCCGCCTCGGCTTCGCGCCGCCTTTCGGCGGCTCGCAGCGGCTGCCGCGCCTCATCGGCCGCAAGCGCGCCCTGAAGATGATCCTGACCGGCGAACCGATCGGCGCGCGCGAGGCCATGCGCATCGGCCTCGTCAACGATGTCGTGCCGGCGGGCGAACTGCTGCCGGCGGCGCACGCGCTGGCCGCACGCATCATCGCGCACGGGGCCGCGCCGGTCGCCGCCTGCCTGGCGGCGGTCACGCGCGGCATCAACCTGTCGATCGACGAGGGGCTTGCGGTCGAAGCGGCCCAGTTCGAGCGGATGGTCGCAGGTCCCGATGTCGCCGACGGGGTCGGGCGCTTCATGGCGCGCCGGTCGACCGCCATGCGCAATCAGCGATAGTAGCGGCAGATGCGCCGGCCGTAGCGGATCCAGCAGCGGCGCCAGCGTCGCCGCCGCCAGCGCCGGAAGCCCCATGGGCCAGGTCCCCAGCCCGGGCCCCAGCCATCGTCCCAGCCGTAACCCCAGCCCGGGCCGCCGCCCCAACCATAGCCGTAGTGGCGCCGGCCATACCAGCGCCGGCCGCCCCAGCCACCGCCGCCATGCCAGTGTCGGCCGCCGCCCCAGCCACCGCCGCCACGCCAGTGGCCGCCGCCACCCCAGCCGCCACCGCCACCCCAGCCGCCGCCGCGCCCGCCTTGGCCGCCGCCAAAGCCCCGGCCGCCGCCTCCGCCGCGGCCACCGCCGCCCTGGCCCTGGCCGCCCTGCATCTCACGCGGGTCATTGCGGGGGGCAAGCGCAGCCCTCACGGCATCGAGACTATTGGCGGGGGCTTCGCCAGGTGCGGCCTTTGCGGCGAGCGGCGAGAGCGATGCAAGCCCGCCGGCCAAGGCGACAAGGAAACCTCTGCGGTCCATGGTCGTGTCTCCTCGAGAAGCGTTCATCCCCAGTCAGGACAAACGCCGCGGTGGCGGTATTGGTTTCCTCGTCCCGGCCGAGATGCGTGCCGGGCAAGGCTCGGCTTCCTCCCGATCCGGACGCGATGGCCGGCAGCATGGCCCTGAAATGCCGACGGCCCGGTCGAAACCGGGCCGTCCTGCCATTCGATCGAGACCGGCGAATGGGATCAATAATAGGCCGGGCGGCAGACACGCTCGCCCCAGCGGTTGATCCAGCAGCGGCGCGGCGGACCGCCCCAGCCGTGGCCGTGCCGCGGCGGCGGGCGCGGCCACCGCCGCCGTCGCCGTGACCACGACCGCCGTCGCCACCGCGGCCACCGCCCCGGTGCCCCTCGTCGCCCCGCCGTCCGGCGCCGAACTGGCCTTGGCCGCCCTGCATCTCCAGCGGCTGGCCGGCAGGGGCGAGCGCGGCGCGCACCGCGTCGAGGCCTCCCGGTACCGTTTCGGCTGAGGCCGCCGTTGCCGCCAGGGGCGAGAGCGCGGCGAGACTGCCGGCCAGCCCCAGCAGGAAATTCCGTCTGTCCATCTTCATGTCTCCTTGCAGGCGCGCCCCGATGCACGATTACGTGATTCTGCTAAGGATATGTGTTCCATGGCGCGAGCAAGGCGCGACGGCAGGCCGGATTGGCATGGCGCCCGCTTTGGCGCTATTGCTCCGCCGGCTTTCTCCCTCAGTATCGAGACACGACCATGAGCGATACGCTTCCCGACCGCCTGTCGACCAATCCCTCGAGCCCCTATTACGACGAGGCCATTCTCAGCCGGAATGTCGGTATCCGCTTCAAGGGCGTCGAAAAGACCAATGTCGAGGAATATTGCGTGAGCGAGGGCTGGGTGCGCGTTGCGGTCGGCACTGCCAATGACCGCCACGGCAATCCTCTGACCATCAAGCTGAACGGCCCGGTCGAACCCTATTTCCGCGAAAGCTGAGGGCGCAGCCTCCGATGGGCATCCTGCGCCACTGGCCGGCCGTGCGGGCGCGCGTCGGCCGCGAACTGGGCCTCGTTCTGGCGCTGGCGGTCGTTGCCGGCGGGGTGCTCGGCTTTCTGGCTCTTGCGGATCTGGTCGTCGGCGGCGAGACGGCCGCCTTCGACGCGCAGGTGCTGATGGCGTTCCGGCAGGCTGGCGACGCCGCCGTGCCGCTCGGAGCCCCCTGGCTGCCGACCGTGATGCGCGACATCACGGCCCTTGGCGGCACCGCCGTGCTCAGCCTCATCGTGCTGTTCACCGTCGTCTATCTCGTGCTGGTCCGCCGCCCGGCCGCCGCCGCCTTCGTCGCGACGGCGGTGCTGAGCGGCGCCGGATTGAGTCAGGTCCTCAAGGCCTTTTTTGACCGCGCGCGGCCGGATCTCGTGCCGAATGCGCCCGTCGAGCTGTCCGCAAGCTTTCCGAGCGGCCATTCCATGGTGGCCGCGGTGACCTATCTGACGCTCGGTGTCCTGCTCGCCCGGATCGAGACCGATCGGCGTGTGCGTGTCTTCTTTCCATTGGTCGCGGTGGTGCTCACCGTGCTGGTCGGCGTCAGCCGGGTCTATATCGGCGTGCATTGGCCGACCGACGTGCTGGGCGGCTGGCTCATCGGCGCGGCCTGGGCCATGGCCTGCTGGGGCGTGGTGCTGTGGCTGCAGCGCGGACGATCGGCGCTCGCCGCAGATGGCTGAAACGCCGATTTTCTCAGCCCTTGTCACAGTTTCTCACCAAGAGTGAAGCGCGTCCTTTCGACAAAATGGCGCTGTTGTGACTATAAGGAGGCTGGATCGGCCGGAGTCACCGGCCCGGAATTCTGATTCGCGTCTATCGCCACAAGAGACCTTTCAAGCCATGGCCCGCAAATATTTCGGCACCGACGGCATTCGCGGTCGCGCCAATGCCTTTCCCGTGACGCCCGAATTCGCGATGAAAGTGGGGCAGGCGGCCGGCATTGCCTTCCAGCGCGGCGACCATCGCCACCGGGTCATGATCGGCAAGGACACCCGGCTGTCCGGCTACATGATCGAATATGCGCTCGTCGCAGGCTTCACCTCGGTCGGCATGGACGTGCTGCTGGTCGGCCCGATGCCGACGCCGGCGGTGGCCATGCTGACGCGCTCGATGCGTGCCGACCTCGGCGTGATGATCTCGGCGTCCCACAATCCGTTCGACGACAACGGCATCAAGCTGTTCGCGCCCGACGGCTACAAGCTGTCGGACGAGGTCGAGCATGCGATCGAGGACCTGCTCGACCAGGACCTGACGCGCCGCCTCGCGGGGTCCCGCGAGCTCGGCCGCGCCAAGCGCATCGACGACGCGCAGGCCCGCTATATCGAATTCGCCAAGCGCACCCTGCCGCGCAACCTGGAGCTCGACGGCCTGCGTATCGTGGTCGATTGCGCCAACGGCGCCGGCTACAAGGTCGCGCCCGCGGCGCTCTGGGAGCTCGGCGCCGACGTCGTGACCATCGGCGCCGATCCGAACGGCTTCAACATCAATGACGATTGCGGCTCGACCCATCCCGAAGCGCTCGTCGCCAAGGTGAAGGAGGTGCGCGCCGATATCGGCATCGCACTCGACGGCGATGCCGACCGGGTGCTGATCGTCGACGAGAAGGGCCAGGTGGTCGACGGCGATCAACTGATGGCGCTCGTCGCCCAGTCCTGGCTCGAGGACGGCCGGCTCTCCGCGCCCGGCATCGTCGCCACCGTCATGTCCAATCTGGGCCTCGAGCGCTTCCTCGGCGGCCTCGGCCTCAACCTCGCGCGCACGCCGGTCGGCGACCGCTATGTGCTCGAACATATGCGCGAGCACGGTTTCAATGTGGGCGGCGAGCAGTCCGGCCACATCATCCTGTCCGACTATTCGACGACGGGCGACGGCCTTGTCGCCGCCCTGCAGGTGCTGGCCGTGGTCAAGAAGATGAACCGTCCGGTCTCCGAGGTCTGCCACCTGTTCGAGCCGCTGCCGCAGGTCCTCAAGAACGTCCGCTTCAAGGGCGGCCAGCCGCTCGAACATTCCTCTGTCGTGACGGCGATTGACGGCGCCAAGGCCCGTCTCGGCAGCAATGGCCGACTGGTGATCCGCCCTTCGGGCACTGAGCCGGTGATCCGAGTCATGGCCGAAGGCGACGATCGCGCCCTCGTCGAGACCGTCGTCGACGAGATCGTCGCGGCGGTCACCAAGGCGGCCGCCTGAAGGCCGCCCGAGACATTGCCCGGCCGGCGTTGCGGGGCGCCGGCTGACGAAACGTCATGCTTAACAGTCATGGTTAAGCATGGATTAATCGTTTCTGCCGTATTTTCAGCATGTTGGTCCTCCAGCCGCGCCGCCGTGGGCAGGCGCTGCGATGTCTTCGGGAAACCGCCATGCGCATCCTTGCCTCCATCGCCTTCGCCGGCACCGTTGCGCTCGGCGCGGCGGGGGCCCATGCCGCCGATCTCGCGCCGCCGGTTTATCCGGCGCCGCTCCCGACCGCTCCGATCGAGGGCGGTTGGTACCTGCGCGGCGATATCGGCCTCGCGAGCAATGCGATCGGCGCCTTCGACGTCATGCAGAACGGCCAGCCGGTGCGTGCCGGCGCGGGCGGCGTCAATACGTTCGAACTGCGCACCAAGACCTTCTCGGAAACCGTTTCGGTCGGCGTCGGCGTCGGCTACCGCTTCAATTCCTGGCTGCGCGCCGATGTCAGCGGCGAATTCCGCGGCGGCGGACGGCTGCGCGGCATGGATTATGTCAATTTCGACGGCGGCGGCGGCTCCACCACTTCGCAGACCAACACCTATGCGGGCGATGTCCGGTCCTGGGTCGGCCTCGTCAATGCCTATGTCGACCTCGGAACGTTCTGCACGCTCGGCTGCCTGACGCCCTATCTCGGCGCGGGCTTCGGCTTCGCCAATACCGCGATCAGCAACTTTACCGACAGTTCGGCCGGCTTCAATTCCGACTGGGGCGCCACCGGTTCGCTCGGCGGCTATGCCTCCAGCGTCTCCAAAACCAATTTCGCCTGGGCGCTGATGGCCGGTGTCGGCTATCGCGTCAACGACCGGCTGAGCCTGGAACTCGGCTACCGCTACCTCAATCTCGGCGATCTTCCCGAAATCGGCCTACGCGATCCCGCAACCGGCCTGCCACAGCCGTCAGGCGACGCGATCCGGGTGCGGAATCTCTCCTCGCACGAGGTTCGCCTCGGCATGCGCTGGATGCTGAACTGCACCTGCGCTGCGCCGGCGCCGATCGTCGCGCGCTACTGACGGCTCGTCCTGACTTCGTCAGGTCGCTCGGGTCAGGTTGGCTTGGGCTGAGGCCGTGACGGATCGCGATAGCCACCCTCCCGGTCGCCCGGCAGGATGACATCCGGCTGGTCGAACGGTTTCGGCGTCGGCAGAACGACGTCATTGTCGATCGGCAGATGTTTCTTCGGTGGCCGGTCGACGATCTTGTCGGGATCGCGCTCGGGCAGATCCGTCGGAGAGGTCGCAGTCCCCGTTGGGCGCTCGCCGGTCAAGAGGGCCCGCGGGAATGCGGTACCATCGACCCCGACGGCGAAATCGACGCCTGCCGCGAGCGGGAAGGGGCGGTGCTCGTTCATCCTCATCGTCACCTCCTGTCCTCTTCAAGCCAACGAAAGGCCGGGGAGGCGGGTTCCCCCGGGATGCAGCTTCAGACCGGCCCGCAGCGCGCGGCGTTTAGCTTTCGGTAACGTTAAGAGCCCCTTAACTCGGCTTTGGCAGGCTCCCGGCTGTTGTCGCTCCGGGCCGCGGCGCATCCCCAGAAGGCGCGCGCCCGATTTTCCAAGATCCAACGCGTCTCAAGGGTTTTCATGACATGAAACGCCTGGCCCCGGCCTTCATTGCCCTGAGCCTCGTCGCCACGGCCGGCGGACGTGCATCGGCCGCCGATCTCGGCACGCGCGCGCCGCAGGCGCCGCTCGCTCCCCCGGTCCTGGCCGAGGACTTCTCGTCAGGCTGGTATGTCCGCGGCGATTTCATCGCGAGCTTCTACCGCCGCGCGGCGCTCGGCCTTGCCGATACCGCCTATGTCGGAGCCGGCCGCTGGGTCGACCTCAACGATACGCGGGCGGCCTCGGGCTTCGGCGGCGGCCTCGGCCTCGGCTTCAAATACAAGTCGGTGCGGATCGACGCGACGCTCGACATGCGCTCGCCGGCGCGCTTTTCCGGCATGGTGCCGCCGACCGGCGACTGGTCCTATGCCGGTCCGCTGCCGGTGCCGGCGCGCAGCGACCGTTTCGGCATTGCGAGCCAGACCGCGCTGATCAACGCCTATGTCGACCTCGGCACATTCGGGCCGGTGACCCCCTATATCGGCGCCGGCATCGGTGTCGCGCGCCTCAGCGCCTCCGGTTACGGCTCGACGCCGGTTCCGGCCGCGGCGGCGCTCGGCGAGCAGGTTGCGGCGCCCGACCTCGTCCGCGCGACGAAATGGAATCTGGCGGTCGCGGCCATGGCCGGCGTGACCGTCGACATCACGCCGCAGGCCAAGCTCGACCTCGGCTACCGCTACCTTCACATGGGATCGCTGCGCTTCGCTGACGCGGCCGGCGGCACCTACCGCGCCGGACCGGTCGCGGCGCACGAATTCCGCATCGGCCTGCGCTACATGTTCGGCGACGGCCTCGGCCCGGCCGGTCCGTGAACAGGCCTGTGATTGCCGGCGCCATCCGCCCGCGCTAATATCGGCGCTCCACTCGTGATCGGAAGGGAGGGCTGCGCGATCATGTTCCGCGGTCATGATCGTCGCTTCGGCCCCGATGAGGCCCTGCAAGCTTCCTTGCAGGGCTGACCCGAGACGGTCCTCTTCTCCTCTCAAGGTCTGCCCGCAGGGCCCACGCGGCGCCGCGCTCGCGCGCCGCATCCTGCTCTTCATCCGAACCGACCGGTGCCGGCGTCCCGCCGCCCGCCAAGCTGCCGCAACGAGAGCCGCGGCCGGGTTCGGATCGACCTCGAGAACGATCATGACCCTCGTCAATCTGCGCAATCTCGGCGTCACGCTCGGCGTGCCGCTTTTCTCCGGGCTCAACCTCGCCATTGCCGCCGGTGACCGCATCGGCATCGTCGCGGCCAACGGCCGCGGCAAGTCGACCCTCATCCAGTGCATCGCCGGCGCCGTGGAGCCGACCGAAGGCGACGTGACCCGCGCGCGCAACCTCGCCATCGGCCATGTCGCGCAGCATGTTCCGGCGGCTCTTGCCGGCCTCGACGTGCGCGAGGCCGTCGCGGGCGCGCTGCCGGAAGACCGGCGCGCCGCCGAGGGCTGGCGCGCCGATATCGCCTTCGACGAACTCGACATCCCCGTAGCCCTGCGCGGCCGGCCGCCCGGGGCGCTCAGCGGCGGCTGGCAGCGGCTCGTCATGCTGGCCAGGGCGCTGGTCACCGAACCCGATCTCCTGCTGCTCGACGAGCCGACCAATCACCTCGATCTCGAACGGATGGTCGGCCTCGAACGCTGGCTGGCGGCGCTGCCGGCCGACATGGCGGTGGTCGTCGCCAGTCACGACCGGGCCTTCCTCGACGCGGCGACACGGCGCACCCTGTTCCTCAGGCCCGAAGCCTCGCAGCTCTTCGCCTTGCCCTATACGGCCGCACGAGCCGCGCTCGACGAGCGCGACGCGGCCGACGAGCGGCGCTACCAGCGCGACATGAAGACCGCCCAGCAGCTCCGCCGGCAGGCGGCGAAGCTGAACAATATCGGCATCAATTCCGGCAGCGACCTCCTGACGGTCAAGACCCGCCAGCTGAAGCAGCGAGCGGAGCGGCTGGAGGAGGCGGCGCGCCCGGCTCATCTGGAACGCTCGGCCGGCCAGATCCGGCTCGCCGATCGCGGCAGCCATGCCAAGGCGCTGGTGCGGTTCGACGATGCCCGTGTCGAGGCACCCGACGGCACCCTGCTGTTCCGCACCGGGCGCCGCTTCATCAACCAGGGCGACCGCATCGTCCTGCTCGGCGCCAATGGCGCCGGCAAGTCGCGCTTCGCCGCCATGCTGCGCAGGGCCATCACCCATCCGGAGCCGGGCAGCGCCATCACGGCGACGCCCTCGCTGGTGCTCGGTTTCAGCAGCCAGGAGCTTGCCGAGATCGGCGACGACGAGACGCCGGCCGGGGCCATCGCGGCGCGCTTTGCGGTCGGCGACCAGCGGGCGCGGGCGCTGCTGGCCGGCGCCGGCTTCGCCGTGGAGATGCAGGGCCGGCCGGTGTCACGGCTGTCGGGCGGCCAGAAGGCGCGGCTCGCCATGCTGGTGCTGCGGCTGGCGCAGCCGAACTTCCATCTGCTCGACGAGCCGACCAATCACCTCGACATCGACGGCCAGGAGGCCCTGGAGCAGCAGCTGAAGGACCAGGACGCGACCTGCCTCCTCATCTCCCACGACCGCAGCTTCGTGCGCGCGGTCGGCAACCGGTTCTGGCTGATCGAGAACCGGCGGCTGGCCGAGGTGGAGGATGCGGAAGCATTCTTCGCGGCGGCTGGCGGCGCCAGCCGGTGAGGCGGAGCCGGCGCGGGGTAAGCAATAATCCGCGCCGGCTTGACCGAACCGGGGCTTGAGCCTATTGCCAGCGGCGGGACATCCCTCCCCAACGAGGGACGCCCATCTGTGAGGATGGAGACAATCCGATGGCGAACACCGCCCCTGCCGCGCGTCCGCGCGTGAATACCTTTTCGTCCGGCCCCTGCGCGAAGCGACCCGGATGGTCCCTCAAAGCTCTCGGCGACGCGCCGCTCGGCCGTTCGCACCGCGCCAAGATCGGCAAGGCGAAGCTGAAGCTCGCCATCGATCTCACCCGCGAGGTACTGCAGGTGCCGGCCGGCTACCGGATCGGCATCGTGCCCGCCTCCGACACCGGCGCCGTCGAAATGGCGCTCTGGTCGCTGCTCGGCGCCCGCGGCGTCGACATGGTCGCCTGGGAGAGCTTCGGTGAGGGTTGGGTCACCGATGTCATCAAGCAGCTCAAGCTGGCCGATGTCCGCACCATCACCGCCGGCTATGGCGATCTGCCGAACCTGAAGAAGGTCGACACCCGGACGCGCGACGTGGTGTTCACCTGGAACGGCACGACCTCGGGCGTGCGCGTGCCGGACGCCTCGTGGATCGCCGACGACCGCGAGGGCCTGACCATCTGCGATGCCACCTCGGCGGCCTTCGCCCAGCGCCTCGACTGGCCGAAGCTCGATGTCGTCACCTTCTCCTGGCAGAAGGTGCTGGGCGGCGAAGCCGCGCACGGCATGCTGATCCTGTCGCCGCGCGCCGTCGAGCGGCTGGAGACCTACAAGCCGGCCTGGCCGCTGCCGAAGATCTTCCGCATGACCAAGGGCGGCAAGCTGATCGAAGGCATCTTCGAGGGCGAGACCATCAACACCCCGTCCATGCTCTGCGTCGAGGACTATATCGACGCCCTGAAATGGGCGCAGAAGGTCGGCGGGCTCGACGGCCTGGTCAAGCGGGCCGACGCCAATGCCCGCGTCATCGCCAAGTTCGTCCGGGACCATGACTGGATCGACTTCCTGGCGGTGAAGCCGAAGACCCGCTCCAACACCTCCGTCTGCCTGAAGTTCACCGATCCGGCGGTCATCGCGCTGCCGGCGGACGCTCAGGCAGCCTTCGCCAAGAGCATCGTCACGGCGCTCGAGAAGGAAGGCGTCGCCTTCGATCTCGGCCACTATCGCGACGCCCCTCCGGGCCTGCGCATCTGGTGCGGCGCGACCGTCCAGGCGCGCGACCTGAAGGCGCTGATGCCCTGGATCGAATGGGCCTTCCAGGCCGAGAAGGCCAAGCTGAAAAAGGCGGCCTGACGGCCCTTTTTCCGTAGCCTTGATGCCTCTCGCCCGTGACCCGTATCGGGAGCGGGCGAGGGGATCCTTCCCATTTCCTCGCTGACCGGAGCCCATCCCATGGCCCCTCGCGTTCTCATTTCCGATGCTCTCTCGCCCGCCGCCGTCCAGATCTTCAAGGATCGCGGCATCGACGTCGATTTCCAGCCCTCGCTCGGCAAGGACAAGGAAAAGCTCGCCGCCATCATCGGCGACTATGACGGCCTCGCCATCCGCTCGGCCACCAAGGTGACGCCGGCGATCCTCAGCAATGCCAAGAAGCTGAAGGTGATCGGCCGCGCCGGCATCGGCGTCGACAATGTCGACATTCCCGCCGCCACCGCCAAGGGCACGATCGTGATGAATACGCCCTTCGGCAATTCGATCACGACGGCCGAACATGCCGTGGCGATGATGTTCGCCATCGCCCGGCAGATCCCTGACGCCGACCGTACGACCCAGGCCGGCCAGTGGGAGAAGAACAAATATATGGGGGTCGAGCTGACCTCGAAAACGCTCGGCATCATCGGCTGCGGCAATATCGGCTCGATCGTCGCGGACCGCGCGCTTGGCCTGAAGATGAAGGTGATCGCCTTCGATCCCTATCTCTCGCCCGAGCGGGCCATCGATATCGGGGTGGAGAAGGTCGAGCTCGACGATCTCCTGCGCCGCGCCGACTTCATCACCCTGCACGTGCCGATGACCGCGCAGACGCGCAACGTGCTCTCGCGCGAGGCGCTGGCCAAGACGAAGAAGGGCGTGCGCATCATCAATTGCGCGCGTGGTGGCCTGGTCGACGAGGTGGCGCTGCGCGAGGCGCTGGAAGCCGGTCATGTCGGCGGCGCCGCCTTCGACGTCTTCTCGGAGGAGCCGGCGACCAGCAATCCGCTGTTCGGCCATCCCAACGTGATCTGCACGCCGCATCTCGGCGCCGCGACCACGGAAGCGCAGGAGAATGTTGCGCTGCAGGTCGCCGAGCAGATGTCGGACTACCTCCTGGCCGGCGCCATCACCAATGCCGTCAACTTCCCGTCGATCTCGGCGGAAGAGGCGCCGAAGCTGCGGCCCTTCGTGGCGCTCGCCGAAAAGCTCGGCTCGTTCCTCGGCCAGCTCACCGAGGCGCCGATCAAGGGCATCCGCATCGAATATGAAGGCGCCGTCGCCGAGCTCAACGTGCGTCCGCTCACCGCCGCCGCGGTGACCGGCGTGCTGCGGCCGTTCCTGTCCGACATCAACATGGTCAATGCCGTTGGCATCGCCAAGGACAAGGGCATCACCGTCGACGAGGTCAAGCGCGAGGCGCCGGGCAATCTCGAAAGCCGGATCATGATCACGGTCGAGGCCGAGGACATGCCGCGCCATGCCGCAGGCACCGTGCTCGCCGACGGCAAGCCGCGCATCGTCGAGATCCGCTCGATCGCCATGGACGCGGAATTCGCGCCGAACATGCTCTATATCCGCAACGACGACAAACCGGGCTTCATCGGGCAGTTCGGCATGCTGCTCGGCAATGCCGGCGTCAATATCGCGACCTTCAATCTCGGCCGCGACAGGCCCGGCGGCGATGCGATCTGCTTTGCGGCGGTGGACGAGCGGGTCTCGGACGAGCTGCTCGACGCGATCCACAAGATCCCGCACGTGAAGCGCGCCCGGCGCCTGGCTTTCTGAGCCGGCACGCCGCGCCCTTGAACCATGACGCGGCCGGCCCGTCGCCGACGGGCCGGCCGTCGTCGTTTCTGCGCTAAGCTTGGCGCCTGATTCTTCGCCAAGGTGCCCTCATGTCCGCGCTTCCGCGTCTTGCGCTCGGCTTCGTCGCCGGCGCCCTGTCGATCCTGATCTTCCGCGAGGCGACCGTGTTCGGGCTCAATCAGATCGGCGTGACGCAGATGGCGGTCTATGCGTGGCGTTCGGCGCCGCCGCTCGGCCTGCCGCTGATCGTCAACCAGTGTTTCTGGGGCGGGCTCTGGGGCATCCTGTTCGTGCTGCTCTGGGACCGCTCCGGTTTCCAGGGCGGCGGAGGGCTTGCCGCCGCCTTCTTCGGCCTCGCCGCCGGCATCCTGGCCTGGGGCGCGGCCTCGCTCGTCTTCGCCGACATCAAGGCGGTCGCGATCGGCGTCGTCGCCGGCGGGCTGCTCGCCGGCCTCATCCTGCTGTTCGGCTCGGCCATCCTGTTCGGCCTGATGTTCGGCATTCTGGGGCCGGCCGTGCTCGGCTGGGTGGTCATGCCGATGGTCCGCTCGCAGACCCTGTTCGGCGGCCGCGTCGCCGTGACGGTCGCGATCGAGGGCATGTTCGGCATCGGTCTCGCCGTGCTGCTCTCGCTGGTCGCCCGCTTCGCCGGCAGCCGGAGCTGATCGCTCGGGACCCGAGGCTAGCGCTTGCCGCTCTCGGCCACGGCGATACCGCCGAGCACCAGGACCAGCGCGACGGCGTGATACCAGGCGAAGATTTCGCCGAGGATCAGCGGCCCGAGGATCGCCGCCCAGACCGGCACGAGGTTGACCCACAGGCCGGCCCGGCCCGGGCCGATCATTTCGACGCCGCGCATGAACAGGATCTGCGCGACGAAGCCGGGCAGGACCGCCACATAGACGATGATCGCCAGCGCCGTCAGGTCCGGCCAGCGCAGCGCGCCGGCGACATATTCGCCGACCGCCAGCGGCAGCGAGGAGATCAGCGCCACGGCCGAGAGGGCGAGAAAGAACGGCTGGGGCGAGATCTTCGGCCGGTCGCGCAGCGCGACCGTATAGGCGGCATAGCCCGTGCAGGCGGTCAGCATCATGAGATCGCCGATATTGAAGGTGAGGCCGAGCAACTGCTCGATATGGCCGCGGGTTGCGAGCGTGACGATGCCGGTCAGCGTCACCGCGATGCCGATCATCTGCAGCGTGGTGATTCGGGTGCGATAGGCGAGAAAGCTGCCGACCAGCACCATGATCGGGATCGCCCCCTGGATGATGCCGAGATTGACCGCGGTCGTATATTGGCCGGCGAGGTAGAACAGGGCGTTGAAGCCGGTGAAGCCGACTACGCCCATGACGATCAGCCAGCCCGCATTCGCCCTGATCGCCGGCCATTCCTGGCGGAAGGCGGGACCCGCCATCCAGGCCGCGAGGAGGATGGTCGCCGCCCAGCGCAGCGTCGTCAGCAGCATGGGCGAGACGTGGCTGGCGGCCAGCCGGCTCGCGACCGCATTGCCGGCCCAGATCAGCGTGGTCGCGGCCAGAATGAGATAGGGATTGTTGGAGAGGCGCATGCGCGGGCGGGGTTCCTACGGAAAGGCACTATAGCCGGGCGCCGCGAAGCCTGTCAGGCACCGGCCGCGCATTCGAGCGATGCGCCCGCCTGCGACGAGGCCGGTATCCCGTCCCGCGCGCGGTTGACCTGGCACGGCAGCTTGCGCCTTGAAACAAAAGGGCAATTGCCCGCTGCCGGCGGCGGCCTGCGCCGCCGTTCCGCCGCCAGCCGGTCACATTCCGATGGGTTAAGTGCGCCATTCCCAGCGAGGAGAGATTCATGTCGTCGCGCCATATCGCAGCCCTGTCCGTCCTGTTCCTCCTGCCGTCGGCCATTGCGAGCGCCGCCGAATTCGACCTGCCGTCGCGGGTCGAGGCGGTCACCGTCTTCCCGGACGGCGCCAGCGTGACGCGCCGTTTCGCGGTGGAGGTGCCGGCGGGCGAGCACGTTCTGGTTCTGGGCGACCTGCCGCTGACCGCCGATCCCGGCTCGCTGCGCGTGGCGGGCGCGGGCGAAGCCAGGCTGACCGTCGGATCGGTCGACGCGCGCCAGCCGCAGCGCTTCGAGCGGCCGGATCCCGAACGGGTGCAGCGGCTGGAGGCGCTGCGCGACGAGCGCCTGACCCTCGACGACAGGATCGCCGCCGAACGGCTGCGCAAGCGCGCGGCCGAGGCGCTCGTCGTCGGACCGACGCTGGCGGGCGGCGAGCGCGGCCTGGATGTCGCCCAGGCGCGCCAGGCCTTCGCGGCGGCGATGGAGGAGACGGCGGCGGCCGATCGTGCCATCCGCCAGGCCGAGCAGCGCCAGCGCCTCCTGGATCGCGAGATTGCCGGCATCGAGGCGGCGCTGCGCCAGCAGCCGCCGCAGCGCCTGGAGGCGCGCATTGCCGTGGAGGCCGCGGCGGCGTTCCGCGGCGAGCTGACCGTGACCTATGCGGTGCGCGGCGCGCGCTGGGCGCCGGTCTATGACGCCAGGCTGACGACGACCGGCGCCAAGCCGGCGCTGGACCTGATCCGGCGCGCCGAAATCCGCCAGGAAACCGGGGAGGACTGGCGCGACGTCAATCTGACCGTCTCGACCGCGCGGGTGGCGCGCGGCAGCGCCGCGCCGCAGCTTGCCTCGATGATCCTGCGCTTCCAGGAGCCGCGGCCCGGCCGGGCCAGTGACGCCATGGGCAGCGGCTATGGCGCGGCGCCGCCTCCCGCAATGCCGGCCCCGGCCATTGCCGAAAGCGAGCAGCGGGTGCGCCGGCCGGCCGCGCCGCGGCCGGTCGAGGAAGCGGAGGCGGTGGCCGATACCGGCGGCTTCCAGGCCTCGTTCGCGATTCCCGGCCAGGCGACCATCGCCTCGGGGCCCGGCTCGCGGGCCCTGCGCATCGCCTCCGCAACGGTCGAGCCGCAGCTCATCTCGCGCGCGACCCCGAGCGTCGACACCACCGCCTTCCTGCAGGCCCAGTTCAAATATGCCGGCGAGGTGCCGCTGATGCCCGGCCGCGTCTCGCTTTATCGGGACGGCATCTTCGCCGGCCGCGCGCAGCTTGCCGCGGCGACCCGCGACGAGACCGTGACGATCGGTTTCGGTCCTGACGATCTCGTCAGCATCCAGCACAATGTGGTGCGCCGCACCGACGGGTCGGCCGGCCTCATCACCTCCTCGCGCACCGAGGAGCGCGAGTTCCGCATCGTCGTGCGCAACGGCGCGCAGAGCCCGCGCCAGGTGGTGATCGAGGACCGGCTGCCGGTCACCGAGGCCCAGGACATCACCGTCGAGCCGCTGCCCGGCGCCACCGCCCCGACGGCGCGGGACGTCAAGGGCCGGCGCGGAATCATCGAATGGGCCTTCGATCTCGCGCCGGGCGCGAACCGGGAGATTCGCCACGGCTGGCGGCTGCGCTGGCCGGCCGACAAACAGCTCGCGCCCGCACAGGGCCGCATGTGAGCCGATCGCGCCTTGCCCGCGGGCGCGGACACCCCGCCGCGCCCGCGGGTTTCGACGTTGCTCCTGCGCCGAAGGCGCAGGGGAGGGCCCACCTCCCGGGCTTGCCTCCTCCGTCCTGATCCTTTATCCGCACACTGCAAGGACCCCGGCCATCGCGATGACCGCGCGGTCGGGGTTTGCCTTGCCACGAACAGGTCAGGATAGAGACCATGGCAAACGTGGTTGTCGTCGGATCCCAGTGGGGCGACGAAGGCAAGGGCAAGATCGTCGACTGGCTGTCGAGCCAGGCCGATGTGGTGGTTCGCTTCCAGGGCGGCCACAATGCCGGACATACGCTGGTCATCGACGGCGTCACCTACAAACTTTCCCTGCTGCCCTCGGGCATCGTCAGGCCCGGCAAGCTGTCGGTGATCGGCAATGGCGTGGTGGTCGATCCGCATGCCCTGGTCGCGGAGATCGAGCGCGTGTCCGCGCAGGGCGTGTCGATCACGCCGGAGACGCTGCGCATCGCCGAGAACGCCTGCCTGATCCTGTCGCTGCACCGCGAGCTCGACCAGCAGCGCGAATCGGCCAATTCCGGCACCAAGATCGGCACGACCGGCCGCGGCATCGGCCCGGCCTACGAGGACAAGGTCGGCCGCCGCGCGATCCGCATGACCGATCTGGCCGATCTGTCGGCTCTGGGGCCGAAGATCGAGCGGCTGCTGACCCATCACAATGCGCTGCGGCGCGGCCTGAACCTGCCGGAGATCGAGGCCCAGGCCATCTATGACGAGCTGGCCGCGGTCGCGCCCAAGGTGCTGCCCTATGTCGAGCCGGTCTTCGACCTGCTCTACAACGAGAAGCGGGCCGGCCGGCGCATCCTGTTCGAAGGCGCCCAGGGCACGCTGCTCGACATCGATCACGGCACCTATCCCTTCGTCACTTCGTCCAACACGGTGGCCGGCCAGGCGGCCGCCGGTTCCGGCATGGGGCCGGGCGGGGTCAACTACGTGCTGGGCATCACCAAGGCCTATACGACGCGTGTCGGCGGCGGGCCGTTCCCGACCGAGCTCGACGACGAGAACGGCCGGATCCTGGGCGAGCGCGGCCGCGAATTCGGCGTCGTCACCGGGCGCAAGCGCCGCTGTGGCTGGTTCGACGCGGTGCTGGTGCGCCAGGCGGTGAAGACCAGCGGCATCGACGGCATCGCGCTGACCAAGCTCGACATTCTCGACGTGTTCGAGGAGATCAAGGTGTGCGTCGCCTATGAGCTCGACGGCAAGCGCATCGAGCTCCTGCCGGCGAGCCAGGAAGCCCAGGCGCGGGTCAAGCCGATCTACGAGACGATCGAGGGCTGGCCGTCGGGCATGGCGGGCGCCCGGTCCTGGGGCGAATTGCCGGCCCAGGCGATCAAATATGTCCGCCGTATCGAGGAATTGATCGGCTGTCCGGTTGCCCTACTATCCACCAGTCCGGAGCGCGACGACACGATTCTCGTGCGCAACCCGTTCGAATAGGGTTTTCGGTGTCGCGATGGCGCTCGGCCGCGCCCTTGCCCGCGGCGGCGCGGGCGGCGGCCGAGCGACATCAAAACAACACCGGGAATCAAAGCGTTGCTGGTGGTCCTTTGCACCTGACAATTGCGCTGGCGGCCTTTATCGGAAGTCTGCAAATGTTAGGAATGGACCATCCGGGGGCCTGAAGGCCCCTTCAGGGAGGGGCAGAGCAGAAGCGCAATGGCCGATTATACGCCACTGATCTCCCGGGCCGTCGCGGCACTGACGGAGAACACCGGCGAGGCGCGCCGTGCGGTCTATGACCGTGCGCGGACGGCCTTGATCGCCCAGTTGCGCGGCATGGACCCGCCCCTTCCCGAAGAGCATGTGACCCGCGAGCGGCTGGCGCTGGAAGAGGCGATCCGCAAGGTCGAAGCCGATAACGCCGCGGAAAGCCTCGATGCCATGCTCGAGCGCGAGCTTGCCGACATCACCGCGGCGGTCGCGACGGCGCGGCCCCAGCCGGCCGCCGCCGACGGCGCCAAGCAGGTGAGCGAGGCGGCCCAGAAGGCCGAGACGCTGGGCGATGCCGCGGCCAATGCCAAGCGCGCGGCCCAGGACCAGCTGGTCGCGGCCGACGGACAGGCCGCCGTGCAGGACCGGGTCGAGCCGAGCGTCGATTTCGGCGGTCCGGGCGGCGCGACGCCGCCGGCGGCCGAGGATGGCCAGCGCGAGCCGACGATCGGGCCGATCCGGCCGCGGGTCTCCGTGCTGGGCTCCGAGGACGAGGTGGAGCCGCCGCGCAAGGGCCGCGGCGGCATGATCGCCGCCGGCATCGTGCTGGTGATCCTCGCCGGCGCGGCTGCCGCCGGTTGGTATTTCGCCACTCAATCGGACCGCACGCCGGGCCAGGCGACCGGTCCGCGGCCGACGACGCCGACACAGCCGGCCGCGCCGCAGGACGGCGAGCGCCCGAAGATCACCGATCGCGTCGGCGGCGACGACCCAGGCCTCGTCGCCGCCGGCCGGTTCGACCACGGCGCCGCCGACGAGTCCGGTCACGGTCGCCCAGGGCGCCGCCCTGTTCGAGGAGACGCCGGGCAACCAGGCCGGCACGCTCATGCGCGGCACGGTCATCTGGCGCACCCAGACGGTCAGCGTCGGCCGCGGCCAGCCGCCCGATCTGGTGCTGGTCGGCGAGGTGACCATCCCCGAGCGGCGGATGACGGTGACCCTGACGATCCGGCGCAATCTCGACGAGACGCTGCCGGCGACCCATACGATCGAGGTCGTGTTCGGCCTGCCGCGCGAGTTCGAGTTCCGCGGCGTCTCCGAGGTGCCGGGCATCCTGATGAAGGCGTCCGAGCAGGCCCGGGGTCAGCCGCTGATCGGCCAGGCGGTGCGCGTCACCAACGGGTTCTTCTTCATCGGCCTCTCGGCGGCGCTCGATTCGGACAAGGCCAGCAATATCGAGGCGCTGCGCAGCCGCGCCTTCATCGACATTCCCATGCGATACGACAATGGCCGCCGCGCCATCCTCACCATCGAGAAGGGCGTCTCCGGCGAGCGCGCCTTCGCCGAGGCCCTGTCGGCCTGGGGGCAGTGAGGCGCGCAAGGCGGCCGGGCCGGTGGATGCCGGCCGTCTCCGCCCGAAACGGCGCGAGAACCGCCCTCGCGTCCCTGCCTCGCGCAGGCCGCGTCATGGCGTCCGCGGAGCCGATGTCGAGGAGCTCGACGGTCCGGCGGCTGTTTCCGGACATGAAAAAGGGGAGGCCGGCGGGCCTCCCCTTTGCGGTTCAAGCGGCTTGAACCGGTTCAGTGTGCGGCAATCTGCGACGGCCCGGCTTCCAGCGCGCGCATCGACTTGACCACCGCTTCCTGCACCTTCTCGAAGGCGCGCACCTCGATCTGCCGCACGCGCTCGCGCGACACGCCGAAGCGTTCGGCCAGCTCCTCGAGCGTGATCGGGTCGTCCTTCAGCCGGCGCTCCTCGAAGATGATGCGCTCGCGCTCGTTGAGCACGCCCAGCGCCTTCATCAGGGCGGCGCGACGGTTGTCGCTTTCCTCGGTCTCGGCCAGGACGTTTTCCTGGCTGTCGCTGTCGTCGGCGAGCCAGTCCTGCCATTCGCCGTCGCCATCCTCGCGCAGCGGGGCGTTGAGCGAGGCGTCACCGCCGAGCCGGCGGTTCATCTCGACGACGTCCTGCTCCTCGACGCCCAGCTTGGTGGCGATGGTCTTGACCTGATCGGGACGCAGATCGCCGTCCTCGAGCGCCGAGATCGAGCTCTTCGCCTTGCGCAGGTTGAAGAACAGCTTCTTCTGGTTGGCCGTGGTGCCCATCTTCACGAGCGACCAGGACCTGAGGATATATTCTTGAATCGAGGCCTTGATCCACCACATGGCATAGGTGGCGAGGCGGAAGCCCTTGTCGGGCTCGAACCGCTTCACCGCCTGCATGAGGCCGACATTGCCCTCGGATACGACCTCGCCGATCGGCAGGCCATAGCCGCGATAGCCCATGGCGATCTTGGCGACCAGCCGGAGGTGGGACGTGACAAGCTTATGCGCCGCCTTGGTGTCGCCGTGTTCGCGCCAGCTCTTGGCGAGCATATATTCCTCTTGCGGCTGCAGCATCGGGAACTTGCGGATCTCGTCGAGATAGCGCGACAGACCCGCTTCCGCGGAGAGGATGGGAAGAGAAGCAACAGAAGCCATAGAGGTCTCCTTTCCGGCCCCCGGACCATCCGGCGAGCCCGGGCCGCCTGTCCCAAGGCCCAGGCAACCCGTCATGTGCGGCTGCGAACTGCCAGCCACACGCCTACATATATGTACCCAATAAAATGGCGGAAGGGTGACTTTGTTCCCTCTTTGACCACCGTCACGGGCACAGCCATCTTGCAAAATTGCAAGAAAGCCTTGGTGATGAAGGGCAGCATACGCTGCGCCTGCGAAATAGCGAGACCACCGCCGCACACGTTCACGTTACCGATCTGTCACATCGGTGGAAACGGCGATTTCAAGGCGTTTTCAGGCCTCGGACCGGTCCCGGAGCGCGGCAATCAGCCGCGCCATGTCGGCTGGCGGCGGGCTTTCGAAGTGCAGCGTATCGCCCGACACCGGATGCTCGAAGCCGAGCAGGCGGGCATGCAGCGCCTGGCGGCCGAGCGCCTCGAGCGCCAGCCGGGCGGCGGCGGGCAGCTTCGCCGTCTTGGTCCGGAAGCCCTTGGCATAGGTCTCGTCACCGAGCAGCGGATGGCCGCGATGGGCCATGTGCACGCGGATCTGGTGGGTGCGCCCGGTCTCCAGCCGGCAGGCGACCTGTGCCACGAGGCCGTCGAGAAAGCTATCCTCGACGCCGACATGGGTGATCGCCTCGCGGCCGCCGGCACGCACCGCGATGCGCTCGCGGTTGCGCGGGTCGCGGTCGAGCGCCGCGTCGATGGTGAACTCATCGGGTTTCGGCCGGCCCCAGACGAGGGCCACATAGGCGCGTTCCAGCGGGCCGCTGCGGCCATGGTCGGCGAACTGCCGGCTGAGCCCGGCATGAGCCTGGTCGGTCTTGGCCACCACCATCAGGCCGGTCGTGTCCTTGTCCAGCCGGTGGACGATGCCCGGCCGGCGGATGCCGCCGATGCCGGAGAGACTCGTCCCGCAATGGGCGATCAGCGCATTGACCAGCGTGCCGGTCCAGTGCCCGGCGGCCGGATGCACGACGAGGCCGGCCGGCTTGTCGATGACGATCAGCGCGTCGTCTTCGTAGACGACGTCGAGCGGGATCGCCTCGGCCGCCGGCGTCGGGTCCTCGGGTTCGGGCACGACCAGGGCGATGCGGTCGCCGCCATGGACCTTCTGGCCGGCATCCGTGGCGGTCCGGCCGCCGATCGTGACCTGCCCGGCCTCGATCAGCGCCTTCAGGCGCGACCGGCTGAGCGCCGGGACATGGCGCGCCAGCAGCCGGTCGAGCCGCTCGCGCGCCTCGTCCGCCGCCACCACGAATTCCTGCCGCTCGCCTGCCACCTGCCGAACCTCGCTCACGACCGCCCGGGCCCTGGGGCACCGCCATCCGCCGCGCTTGATAGCAGCTTGCGCGCAAATGTCAGTCTCCGCGCGGGCCGGCAGCCTGCTGTTGCCAGTGTCGTTTTTGTTTCTTTCGTCCGGCCCGATGGCCTATATCGGGCCGAACCACACGAAAGAAACACGCCGCGCGATGAACAACACGTCCACCGATCCCGATGTCAACGACCCGGCGAGCGAAGCCGTCGTCGCCAAGATCCGACGCATCTCGATCGTCTCGTCCCTGATCATGATCGCCGGCGTCGGCACGGTGCTCGCCGTCATCGCCTATCGGTTGCTCGGCGGCCAGGGGCCCTCCGGCCCGGCGCGGCTCGGTGCCATCGACGCCCAGGGCGGCAAGGTGGTCTCGGCGGTCGCCGCCGACGGCCAGCTGACCGTCACCTACGACCAGGCCGGCGTGCCGGTCATCGTCATCTACGACCTCAGGTCGCTGAAGGAAGTGCACCGCATCACCGTCGGCGGGCCGCAGGTGCCGCGGTCCTGACGGGGCCCGCATTTTCGCGCGAATAAGTCGCCCGCCCATCCTTGACCGGGCGACCGGTTTCCGCCTATGAAGCGCGCTCCGCACTTGCTGCGGACCGCGCTCCCTTCGTCTAGCGGTCTAGGACGTCGCCCTCTCACGGCGAAAACAGGGGTTCGAGTCCCCTAGGGAGCGCCAGTATTCCAGGCTTTTCGCCCTTCGTTTTGCCTACAGGGCTTGCCTACAGACCCCTCTCGGACCTACCGTCGCTTCCCCTGATTGGCGGGAAGCATGACCAAGCCGAATGATACCCGGTACCTCCAGCGCATCAATAATCGCTGGTACGCTCGTATTCCTGTGCCAAACAAGCTCAGGGCGATGGGCAGCCCCTATTTCCGTAGGGCATTGGACACCTCGGACATCAGCGAAGCCCGGAAGCGACGGTGGGACGTCTTGGAACTGGCGAGGGCTGAGTTGCAGCGGCGAGAGGCTTTAGGCAAGGAGGCTGTAGGCAAGGCGGTCAGCCTGTCTCAGGAATCCTATGCCGAATTCCGGGCCAAGCTCCGCCCTGACCTTCAACTCGCCGGGCGAGCGGGTCTGCATCCTCTCGGATAGCGAGATTACCGTCCGGGGGCTCAATGAGTGGCGATACGGGTGGAAGGCCCGAGGGTGGAGAAAGGCCAATGGCAAGCCGGTGGCCAATGCCGACCTTTGGCGAAGGCTCGATGCGCTCGCTGATGCTGCCGATCGCTATGTGACCTCTTCCATTGGGTCCGAGGTCATGCCGGTTTCCCACTGAACGAGGCGGCCGACCGTCTCGCCAATGGGGCAGCAGAGGCCGTCCGCAGTCCTTCCTAGACCCATCGGCTCGAGCCGACTTCGACCACCTCCGACGTGTCGTTACGATGCCGTTCAGGCAGTGGCGACCGGACGGAGGGGGTGAAGGCCGACGTGGCCGTTTGGCTCGATGCTCCAATGCCGAAGCGACCACTTGGTAGGTGAGGGGCCGAACGCGTGTTGATCTCGGCAAGCACGGGGCACGGTTTCTCGCCAGCCCGACGGTGCAGGTGGCGATAGAGGACGCAGGCTGATCATCGAGCCGGGGCAGGGCCGGGGCGAGCCCAGTGTCTTTGTTTGGGCCGGCTGACGAGATTGCGATGAAATCAGGTTGGGCGTTGCTGCTTCGGTGGCCCGCCTGACCGTTTTGCACGCAGTCCGTGCATCGTGCATTGTTGCGCGAGGGGGGAACAATGAGGGAAAAAAGGTTCTACGGTTTTGTTGACGGCGTAATCCCGGCCGATGAGACCAACTCGTACTCGCGTCGAGCCATATTAATGGACTGCGTCGA
The DNA here is from genome assembly GCA_000751295.2 of bacterium YEK0313. Classification (NCBI taxonomy): domain Bacteria; species bacterium YEK0313. The sequence goes on along the minus strand of CCMO02000001.1, from coordinate 4,934,907 downwards.
TGCTGACGCTTTTGATAACAGCCCAGCAACTCTTGAGGATGCTTCGGCGCTTTCACTCGTTCGAACGCTGACAACTCCACGTCGATGGCGCGAGGATTTTGCGGTTCCTGACGTCAAAGAAGGAGACTGGGTAGAGTTTTCACTGGGTAAGCGCTCTGGGCGTCCTCGGGCCTGGGAAATGCCCGCATCCAGTAACTATGAAGCCGAGGGGAGCACGAACCTTCTGGACATAGAGAGACACGACGTGCGCCCGGGAAGACCGCTGGCGGACAACATATTGAAGCTCATACGCGCGATGAAAGAGCCATTGACCCAAGTGCGTTGGGCGCGGTTGAGTGACGTGGCTCAAACCTTTCGGCCATCCGCTGTGTCGGGCTCCCGACTCGTTATTGAGGCACTCGACGTCGGCCAAGCTAGCTGCGTCGTCATTCGAGTTGAACACGGACCGGTGCTCGGCTTCTTCGACGTTGGTGCGCCCCTCTATCGGAACCAAAAGTCGTTTCCCGCGAATTTTGAGCTACCAGCATGTTCTAGCGGATTCGTGTTTCTATCTCATTGGGACTTCGATCATTTCGACCTGGGTCGACGTTATCCTGAGTTGCGCAACTTGTCTTGGTTTGCGCCTCCGCAACGAGTAGGGCCGAATACAAAGCGCTTCCAAAAGTCGTTGGGAGGGAAACTCACATTCATTTTTGGAGATGCCCTGTCGTCCGGCAGCTTTTCTTTCGCGAGAGGTACATCTACGACGCGAAATGATCGGAATGGGCAAGGTTATACAATGCGATTTGAACAGGATGGTGAGGTTGTCGTGCTAACAGGTGACGTGGACTACGCGTTCATTCCGCCTCCAACTCTCGACGGCGTGACATCAATAACCATCCCGCATCATGGTGGATCAGGAACGCCACCGCCTCGACCTGCGGGCGGGCTCTCTCGTGCTGCAGCTTCTTACGGAGTTCCGAATGGATACAAGCATCCGGATGAGGCGTTCTTGAGCTATCACACAGGCCTCGGCTGGGCTGTCTCGCGGACAGCGACGCATGGCAGCCTGCGACGAGGTGTGCGCCGAATTTTTCCATGATGACGGCTGGTTGATCGGTGTTCACCCTTGCCAACAGGACTTGCCTACAGGGGGCGCAAAATAATCAAATAAATCAATATGATATTGTCTGTGCGTCGCCCTCTCACGGCGAAAACAGGGGTTCGAGGCCCCTAGGGAGCGCCACTTCTCGCAAGGCCGCGCGCCGCATTTTTCCACGATCATAAGCGCGCCGCCGCCTTCCTGTGCGGCTTTCTATCGTCGAACCTGACAGAAGCCTTGGACGCTGCTTCGCGAGCTGCAGGGCATGAGCCGCTTGCACAAGCATCCTTCCAGCGCCGGCCGCTGCCGGCCGCGTGCCCTCGGGACAGAGGCCACAGTCGATAGGGAGCGGATCCTGTTCGGCAGCAGATCCAGAGGCAGAGCGGCCGAAAATCTCACCGGCCGGGCGCGCCCGATCCCGCCACGCGTTTCGCCGCCATGGCGCCGAGCCGCTCGGCGAGCCGGGCGCGGTTCAGCGCCAGGGCCTCCGGCGTCGGCTGCCAGTCGCCGTGCCAGGGCTCGGGGATGCCAGTGAGCAGGCTCGTCGGGTCGGTGAAGGTCGGGACGTAGCCGCGCGCCTGCATTTCCCGGACGAGATCGGCCTGGCGCGCCGCGAGATAGCCGAGCCGGGCATAGAAGAAGCGGACATGGCCGGCGCCGAGCGTATAGGCGGCCGGGTTGCGCCGGTCGTCGGGCGTTTCGCCGCGCGCGATGGCCGCGCGCACCAGCGCGAAGATGCGCGGCAGTTCGCGGTATTCGGCAACGAGATGCGCGCCCGACAGTTCGGCCGGCGGCACGCAATTGATCCGGGTCATCGGGCCAGTCTCACGCGCATGGTCGAGACCTTTGCGCTAGCCATTCCCGGGCGTCGGCGCAACCGGTGCGAGGCGTCTTCGGCGCGGCCGGCGGCATGCCGCTGCCTTGACATGGCGCCGCCACCTGTTAGGGGAGGTGCGGTTTCCGCACCGGGCCTGCGCCGCGCCTTTCGGCCGCCCGCCGCGCGGTTTCCGCTCTCCCGCTCCTTTCCTTAACGCCGTTCGGATTTCCGGACACGGCCAGGCGCGCCTATTCGGATGTCCGAACGTCCCTCGCGCCGTTTCCAGTCGTTTTATCAGGAAATTCAAAGGTTTGGTCGAAGGCGCAATTTCGCCGTTCTTTCTGCTGCGCCCCTGTCATCGCTGTGTAACGGTTCGGCTTCCGGCGCCCTTCGGGGGCGCCGGCAATGACCAAGCCGCCGCCACCGGGCCTGCCCGGGCAAGGCGCCGGCGGCAGAGCGGGACCGGCAATTGCCGCATTCGTCCGGGTCGACCGGCGAATGGTGAGGGGGGAGGGCCATGCGAAGCGGCAGGGCGAACCTGGCCGATCGGGCGCAACGACGCGCCCTCGCCAGCCGGGTGCAGAGATCCCGGTCTCGCCGCCAAGGCCGCGCGGCAATGCAGATGGCCGCAGCCGCCCTCGACGCTGGATGCGAGACCCGTCGCCGCGGCCTGCTGCGGGCGGGCGGCGCGTTCCCGCACGAGGCGCGTGATCGCGGCCCGAACAAGGAAGCAGTGCAAGTCCCATGAGCTCATTCGCGATCGCCGGCGTTCAGATGCCCGTCTCCAGCCACGACGACAACATCCAGACGATGGAGCGCTATGCGGCGCATGTGCGCGGCCGGTTTCCCTGGGTGAACATGCTCCTGTTCTCCGAGCTCGCCGCCTTCGGCCCGGATCCGGCCAAGGCCGTGCCGATGCCGGGCGCGGTCGAGGAGCGGCTCGCCGGCATTGCGCGCCGCTTCGGCCTCTGGCTGGTGCCCGGCTCGCTGTTCGAAGCGCGCGGCAGGGCAATCTTCAACACGGCGCCGGTGATCGCCCCGGACGGCACGGTGGTCGCACGCTATTCCAAGCTGTTTCCGTTCCGGCCCTATGAGCAGGGCATTGCGGCGGGTACCGAGTTTGTCGTGTTCGACGTGCCCGAGGCCGGCCGGTTCGGCGTCTCGATCTGCTACGACATGTGGTTTCCCGAGACGACCCGGCAGATGGCGGCGCTCGGCGCCGAGGTCATCCTCCACCCGACCATGACCGACACGATCGACCGCGACGTCGAGCTCGCGATCGCGCGCGCCTCGGCCGCGCAGAACCAGTGCTATTTCTTCGACATCAACGGCATCGGCGTCGGCGGCTGCGGCCGGTCGATCGTCGTCGACCCCTCGGGCTACGTTCTGCACGAGGCCGGCACGGCCGAGCAGATCATCCCCATCGACATCGATTTCGCCAAGGTCCGCCGCGAGCGCGAGCGGGGCCTGCGCGGGCTCGGCCAGGTGCTGAAGAGCTTCCGCGACCGCGAGGTCGATTTCCCGGTCTACCGGCGCGACGCCGAGACGAGCTCCTTCCTCCGCTCGCTCGGACCACTCGTCAAGCCGGGGGCGCCGGCCGGCGACCCGCTCCCCCCGACGGGCCCGGCCGGCGTCACGCCGCCACCGCCAGCATTCACTCCATCCTCCAGCCATTAGTTTTCCGGAGAGAGCCATGGCCCGCAGGCAAAGGCGCAGTCACGAGATCTCACTGAACCGCGGCCACAGCGTCTGGGAGATGCGCGCCGACAGTTGGATCGCCCTGACCGACGACCTCGGGCGCATGGCCGAACTGCCGCGCGAGGGCTCGGAGTTCGCCCAGCGGCGCGAGCGGGTGCAGGCGACCCTTGCCCTGCTCCGGCCGATCGAGAGCTACTGGGCCTTTCCCGGCCGCAAGCTGTTCGACGAGCTGGTGCAGTGGTTCGAGCACGGCGATCTCAACCGCACCCAGCTCGCGGCGCGGCGGATCAACCGGATGCTGGCCAACCGCAGCTACCGGCACCAGGCGCTGTCGCTCGATTCCGATTTCGAAGGCCCGTCCGAGATCGAGACCGAGGAGGAATCCCAGGCGCAGATCAACAAGCCCTATTTCGAGGTGCTGATCGTCGACGAGATGAGCGACGAGGAGGAGATGGCGCTGCGCCGGCGCGTCCAGCGCAAGCGCCGGCCGGACGACAGCTTCGTCTTCGACGTCGTGGTCGTGCCGAGCTTCGAGGACGCGCTGATCGCCACCCTGTTCAACTTCAACCTGCAGGCCTGCGTCATCCGCCACGGCTTTCCGTTCCGCTCGGAATACCAGCTCGACATTCTCAGGAAGTTCCTCGACGGCCTCGACGAGGACATCGAGAGCAAGCCGGAATCGGAACGCGGGCCGCTGCTCGGCCGCAAGATCTCCGAGCTGCGCCCGGAGCTTGACCTCTATCTCGTCACCGATCTCAAGGCCGAGGAGATCGCGGTCAAGGTCGGCGACATCTTCCAGCGCGTGTTCTTCCGCGAGGAGGACCATACCGAGCTCTACATGGCGATCATGAAGGGCGTCGACCAGCGCTACCGCGCGCCGTTCTTCGCGGCGCTGAAGGAATATTCCAAGCAGCCGACCGGCGTCTTCCACGCCCTGCCGATCGCCCGCGGCAAGTCGATCCTCAATTCGAACTGGATCCAGGACGTCGCGCAGTTCTACGGCACCAACCTGTTCATGGCCGAGACCTCGGCGACCTCGGGCGGCCTCGATTCGCTGCTCGACCCGGTCGGTCCCCTGAAGAAGGCGCAGGAGGCGGCGGCCCGCGCCTTCGGCGCCAAGCGCACCTTCTTCGCCACCAACGGCACCTCGACCGCCAACAAGATCGTGGTGCAGGCGCTGGTCAAGCCCGGCGACATCGTGCTGATCGACCGCAACTGCCACAAGTCGCACCATTACGGCATGGTGCTGTCGGGCGCCCAGGTCGCCTATCTCGATTCCTATCCGCTCGACAGCTGCTCCATGTACGGGGCCGTGCCGATCTCCGAGCTGAAGCGCGTGCTGCTCGCCTACCGGCGCGCCGGGCACCTGGCCAGCGTCAAGATGGTGCTGCTCACCAACTGCACCTTCGACGGCGTCGTCTATGACGTCGAGCGGGTGATGGAAGAGTGCCTGGCGATCAAGCCGGACCTGATCTTCCTCTGGGACGAAGCCTGGTTCGCCTTCGCCCGCTTCCACCCGACCTATCGCCGGCGCACCGGCATGGCGGCGGCGGCGCGGCTGTGCGAGCGCTTCGCCGATCCGGACTATGCCGCGCGCTACGAGCGCTTCAGGAAGGAGCTCGACGTCGAGGATTGCGACGACGATGCCAAGCTGATCGCGACGCGGCTGATGCCCAATCCGGCCAAGGCGCGGGTGCGCGTCTATGCCACGCAGTCGACCCACAAGACGCTGACCTCGCTGCGCCAGGGCTCGATGATCCACATCTGGGACCAGGACTTCCGCGACAAGACGGAAGAGGCCTTCCACGAGGCCTACATGACCCACACCTCGACCTCGCCGAACTACCAGGTGCTGGCCTCGCTCGACTTCGGCCGCCGGCAGGTCGAGCTCGAGGGCTACGAGCTGGTGCAGCGGCAGATCGAGTTCGCCATGACGCTGCGCGAGCAGGTGGCGACCCATCCGCTGCTGAAGAAATATTTCTACTTCCTCAATGTCGGCGAGCTGGTGCCGGAGAGCTTCCGCGAGTCCGGCATCGACAGCTACTACGAGCCGCTGACCGGCTGGGCCAACATGGAAACGGCCTGGCGCGCCGACGAATTCGCGCTCGATCCGACCCGGCTGACCCTGTTCATCGGCAATACCGGCATCGACGGCGACACGTTCAAGAACCGCTACTTGATGGACAAGTACGGCATCCAGATCAACAAGACCTCGCGCAACACCGTGCTGTTCATGACCAATATCGGCACGACGCGGTCCTCCGTCGCCTATCTCATCGAGGTGCTGCTCAAGATCGCCAAGGAGGTGGAGAGCAACACGGCCGACCTCAGCGCCATCGAGCGGCGCATCCACGAGAAGCGGGTGAAGTCGCTGACCGAGGACCTGCCGCCGCTGCCCGACTTCTCGCATTTCCACGTCGGCTTCCGCCACGGCCCCGACGGCAATCTCGCCGCCACGCCGGACGGCGACATCCGCAAGGCCTTCTTCCTCTCCTACGAGGAGGAGAACTGCGAATATCTGACCATGGCCGAGGTGCGCCGGGCGATCGCCGCCGGGCGCGAGGTGGTCTCGGCGCTGTTCGTCATTCCCTATCCGCCGGGCTTCCCGATCCTGGTGCCCGGCCAGGCGATCAGCTCCGACATCCTGACCTTCATGGAAGCGCTCGATGTGAAGGAGATCCACGGCTACCGGCCGGAGATCGGGCTGAGGGTCTTCTGCGAGACGGCGCTCGGCGAGATCGCCGATACAGGCGCGCCGGACCTGCCGGAGCGGCGGCCGAAAGAGGCCATGCTGCACGTCGTCTGAATCAGAACAAAACGTCCGAGGGGTTCATCACATGGACACGATCCGTAACGTTTCCGACCTGCGCCTGTTCTTCCACCGCAACGAGCGGCCGATCTATTTCATCAGCGCGACCAACTTCAACCTGCTGGGCATCGACCAGTGGGTGAACCGGTTCCAGTACATCAACTACATCGACTGCTTCGACGGCCGGCACCCGAACGTCTTCGTGCCCTCGGAAATGCCGCATGCCGAGTTCGAGTCGATCGAGGACATCAACAACTACCTCCTCCAGCACAAGGAGGTGGTCGACCTCATCGAGAAGCGCGGCGGCAATCCGGTCGCCACCTTCCTGATGTTCGACGAGAAGACCGAGGAACTGGCGCGCGAGCTCGGCCTCGACGTCTGGTTCCCGCCGGCCAAGCTCCGCCAGCGCTGCGACAACAAGATGGAAACCGTGCGCATCGGCAACAAGGCGGGCGTCGCCTCGGTGCCGAACGCGCTGGAGAGGGTGTCCGACTGGCAGAACCTGATGGAGATCGCCAGGCGCAACGGCCTCGGCACCGATCTCGTCATCCAGACCGCCTTCGGCGATTCCGGCCACACCACCTTCTTCATCGCCTCGAAGGAGGATCTCGAGAAGCACCGGGACGAGATCGTCGGCGAGGCCGAGGTCAAGATCATGAAGCGGATCAACTGCCGCGGCGCGACGCTGGAAGCCTGCGCCACGCAGTCGGGAACGCTGGTCGGCGCGCTGCTGACGGAAGTGGTCGGCGCGCGCGAGCTCACCCCCTATCGCGGCGGCTGGTGCGGCAACGAGGTGTTCCAGGGCGCCTTTTCCGAGGAGGTGCGCGCCAAGGCCCGCGACATGGCGTTCCGGTTCGGCAACCAACTGCTGGAAGAGGGCTATCGCGGCTATTTCGACCTCGACTTCCTGATCGACGAGGACAGTGGCGAGGTCTATCTCGGCGAGCTCAACCCGCGCATCTGCGGCGCGAGCCCGATGACCAACCACGCGGCCTTCGCCTATGCCGACGTGCCGCTGTTCCTGTTCCACCTGCTCGAATTTTCCGGCGTGCCCTTCGACCTCAACGTCAAGGAACTGAACGAGCGCTGGGCCCGGCCGGAATTCGTCGATTCCTGGTCGCAGGTGGTGATCAAATACACCGCCAACAATGTCGACCGGGTCACCCACGCGCCGCCTTCGGGCATGTACCGCATGGCCGATGACGGCTCGGTCTCCTACCACCGCTTCGACACCAACCGGCGCGCCATCGATTCCGAGCGCGAGGCCTTCTTCCTGCGCATCACCGGGGCCGGTGACTACCGCTACGAGGGCGCCGATCTCGGCATCCTGATCACCCGCGGCCGCTCGATGGACGAGACGTTCAAGCTGAACGACCGCGCCCACAACTGGATCCGCGGCGTCAAGCAGCACTATGCCGCGGCGCCGCTGCCGACCGCGGCCATCGAGACGGCGCCGACCCCCGGATCGTTCAAGATCATCTGACCGGACGGGTGGTCATGGACTGCACCTTCGCCGCTGTTGTGGAAGACCGGCCCGGCCCGAAATGGCAGGGTCTCTTCGCGCGCCACTGGCAAGGCTATCGCGCCTGGTTCCTCAGGGGCGGGGTGGCCGAGCGGCCGACCTATCTCGCCTGCCGGCGCGCGGTGCAGCAGCACATGCCCGAATGGGCGCCGGTCTGGGAGGAGCTCACCGCGCTCGCCGGCGGCGGCGACATCGAGGCGCGCTTCCTCTCCATGTGGTGCCCGCCGCCCTATATTGCCGGCTGCACGCAAGCCGTCTGGGCCGGCGCGGGCGCGCCGGCTCTGGTGCGCAACTACGACTATCCGCCGGGGCTCATCGAGGGGGCCTGGCTCGCCACGCGCTGGTCCGGCCAGCGCGTGGTGGCGATGAGCGACTGCCTGTGCGGGGTGCTCGACGGCATCAACGAATCCGGCCTTGCCGTGTCGCTGAGCTTCGGCGGCCGGCGCGCCAGCGGCCAGGGCTTCGGCATTCCCGTCGTGCTGCGCTACCTGCTCGAATTCTGCGCGACGACGCGCGAGGCGGCCAGGGCGCTCGAGCGCCTGCCGGTCCACATGACCTACAGCGTGACCCTGCTCGACCGCTCGGGCGACGCCGCCACCGTCTTCGTGGCGCCCGACCGCCCGGCCGAGGTGCTGGCGGCGCGGCCGGTGGCCAACCACCAGCACGCGGTCGAATGGCCCGAACATGCCAATGCCACCGACACGGTGACGCGGGCCGAGCGGCTGGCGCGCGCGGTCGGAGAAGCCGGGACGGCCGACGCGCTCGTCGCCGCCATGCTGCGGCCGCCGCTGTTCCAGACCGCCTACGACCGCGGCTACGGCACGCTCTACACGGTCGTCTACACGCCGCGCGAGGACGCGGTGGAGCTCGCCTGGCCCGGCAAGCGCTGGCGCCAGCGCGTCGCTGATTTCGCCGAAGGCAGCCACACGGTGACCTTCGATCTTTCCCCCACCGCCACCGAAGACGCCGGCCACGGCGCGAGACCGCAACCACTTGCCTGATCCAGGGGCGCAACAGGAGTGAAGTCAATGGCAGCCGCTGCAGCAGAACCCAAGAAGCGAGGGATCACGCTCTACGTCCTGATCGGCATGATCCTCGGCGTCGTCGTCGGCTATATGTGCAACGTCAACTATCCCGACCCGAAAGTGGCCGGGCAGATCGCCGACAACATCAACATCATCACCACCGTCTTCCTGCGGCTGATCAAGATGATCATCGGCCCGCTGGTGCTGACGACCCTGATCGTCGGCATCGCGCATATGGGCGATACCTCCTCGATCGGTCGCGTCGGCATCAAGGCGCTCGGCTGGTTCATGGCCGCTTCGCTGATCTCGCTGGTGCTCGGCCTGATCTTCGCGAACATCCTGCAGCCCGGGCACAATATCGGCCTGCCGCTGCCCGATGTCGGCGCCTCCACCAATCTGCGCACCTCGTCCTTCACGCTGAAGGACTTCATCACGCATCTCGTGCCGAAATCGATCGTCGAGGCGCTCGCCACCAACGAGGTGCTGCAGATCGTGGTGTTCTCGATCTTCGCCGGCATCGCGCTCGCCTCGCTCGGCGAGAAGGGCAGGGCGCTGACCGAGCTGATCGACCAGGCCGCCCACATGATGCTGAAGATCACCGGCATGGTGATGTATTTCGCGCCCATCGCGGTGTTCGCGGCGGTCGCCTCCACCATCACCACCCAGGGCCTCGGCATCCTCGTCACCTTCGCCAAGTTCATGGGCAGCTTCTATCTCGGGCTGTTCGCGCTCTGGGCGCTGATGGTGGCGGTCGGCTTCCTGATCCTCGGCCCGCGCGTGTTCCAGCTCGTCAGCCTGGTCAAGGAGCCGTTCCTGATCTCGTTCTCCACCGCGAGCTCGGAGGCCGCCTATCCGAAGATGCTGGAGGCGCTCGACCGCTTCGGCGTCAGCCGCAAGATCTCCAGCTTCATGCTGCCGATGGGTTATTCCTTCAATCTCGACGGCAGCATGATGTACTGCACCTTCGCCGTGCTGTTCATCGCCCAGGCCTACGGCATCGAGCTGCCGCTCGGCACGCAGATCACCATGCTGCTGCTGCTGATGCTCACCTCGAAGGGCATGGCCGGCGTGCCGCGCGCCTCGCTGGTGGTCATCGCGGCCACCCTCAACCAGTTCAACATCCCCGAGGCCGGCCTGCTGCTGATCATGGGCGTCGACCAGTTCCTCGACATGGGCCGCTCGGCCACCAATGCGGTCGGCAATTCGATCGCGGTGGCGAGTATCGCCAAATGGGAGGGCGAGCTCAGCGATACGACCGACGACGCGGTTCCGGGCGATGTCGCGCCGGGCCTCGCCGGCCAGACGGCCTGACGCGGCATCCGTCATCGTGCACCCAAGGGGCAGGCGGCCGGCAATGGCCGCCTCGAAAGGAACGAGACCATGCGACGACTGTGGATCGGCTTGGCAGCCCTGGTCGGCTGCCTGATCGGCGCCGCGGCGGCTGGCGCCCAGACCAATCCCAATGCGCCGGGCAATCCCAACGCGCTTGCGGGCACGCTGAAGAAGGCGCGCGACACGGGGGTGGTGACGATCGGCTACCGTGAGGCGTCATTTCCCTTCTCCTATCTCGACGCCAGGCGCGAGCCGATCGGCTATTCGATCGACCTCTGCCGGCTGATCGTCGAGACCATGAGCGACGAGATCGGCCGCGAGCTGCAGCTGAAATGGGTGCCGGTGACCTCGGCATCGCGTTTCGAAGCCCTGACATCGGGCCAGATCGATCTCGAATGCGGCTCCACCACGCAGAATGTCGAGCGCCAGGCGACCGCCAGCTTCTCGCCGGTCATCTTCGTCGCCGGCACCAAGCTGATGGTGCGCCGGGACGCCGGCATCCGCTCGTTCCGCGACCTGCGCGGCAAGACCGTCGTGGTCACCGCCGGAACCACCAACGAAAAGGCGCTGCGGGACGTCTCGACGCGCTTCAACATCGGCGCGAACATCGTCGCCACGCCCGACCACGACCAGTCCTTCGCCATGTTCATGGAGGGCAAGGCCGATGCCTATGCCGGCGACGACATCCTGCTCTACGGCCAGGTCGCGCGTGCCCAGGCCGACGACAAGGTGATGGTGGTCGGCGACTTCCTGTCCTACGACCCCTACGGCATCATGTTCCGGCGCGGCGATCCGGCCATGGCCGGTCTGGTCGACCGGATGTTCCGCACCATCGCGGAATCGCGCGAGCTGGAGCACACCTATAACCGCTGGTTCATGCACCGCCTGCCCGGCGGCGAGCGCCTGCGGCTGCCGATGAGCGCACAGCTCGAATCGATCTTCGGGACGCTCAGCGCCCGGCCGGACTGAACCTCCGGCGGCGAGGCCCTCGCGGCCTCGCCGCGCTTTTTTTCCGGCGACCGGGCGCCGCGCCCCGCCTTCGGCCGATCCCTGGGGTTCCTCAGAAAGCACTTGCGAAAGTAGCCGGGATGCAATGGTCTGCTGACTGGCGCTCTGGTCACCTGTCCAGGGGGCATCGGCCGAGCGGTTCGTCCGGCGCGGCCGCCGCCGCCGCGGCATGGCGCGAGCGCGAACGAGGGGGCCTGACGACCGGACCGTGCCATCGCGACGCAAGAGCTTGGCCAAACCCCGCGGCTTTGTGCTGGTATGAGCGCATGTCCGGGTCGCGAGCCATGCCGACCATCTTCCTGAACCGCGCGCGGATCTGGTGGGCCGCAGCCCTGGGGCTCGCCGCCGTGCTGGTCGCCGCCGCCGGCCTTGCCGGCCATCGGCTCGGCTATGCCAGGGCCATGACCTTCCTGGTCGCGGACAGTGCCCACCGGCTCGATCTCTTCGCCTCCAACGCGGTGCTGATGATCAACCGCTGGGACCGCATCGCCGGCACGATCGAGCTCAACCGCGACGTGGTCGAGCTGCTGCGCGACCAGGGGCCGCCGGACAAGGTCCTGACCGTCAACCGCTACCTGCACCGGCTCAACGCCCATCTCGGCAGCGACGCCGTGTTCATCGCCAATGTCCGGGGGCTGGTGGTCGGCTCCAGCAACGACGTCAGGTCCGACGACAGCCGGCTCGGCGCCGACGTCGCCTACAGGCCCTACTACCAGGACGCCCTGTCCGGCTTCGTCGGCCGCCATTTCGCCCTCGGCGCAGCGCCCGAGGAACCGGGCTTCTTCGTCGCCTATCCGGTGCGGGACCGCGAGAAGGTGATCGGGGTCGCCGTCACCAAGACGAGCCTTGCCGCCATCCGCGAGGCCTTCGCCCTGCTCGGCAAGCCTGCGCTGATCGCCGACCGCAACGACGTCGTCATCCTCGCCTCCAATCCGGACTGGCTGTACCGGACGCTGAAGCCGCTCAGCGTCGACCAGCGCGTCGACCTCGAACTGACCGGCATGTATGGCGAGCACCGCATCGAGCGGATGCCGTTCGACCTCGCCCTGCCGAGTGCGGCGGAGCCGGCCGGCGGCAATGCGCTGGTCGAGACCACCGCGCGCGAGGCGGGCGAGCCGATGATCGCCCAGATGCGCGCGCTCGACGGCATGGACTGGCGGCTTCTGGTCCTGTCGCCGACGGGACAGTTGCGCTGGCAGGCCGATGTCGCGGCGGCCCTCTCGGCGCTGCTCGCCGGCTTTCTTCTGCTGCTCGCGGCCTATCTCTGGCAGTGGCGCCGCATCGCCCGGCAGCGCCGCGAGGCGCGGGAGGCGCTGGAGCGCACCAATGCCGAGCTCGAGACCATGGTCGCCAGACGCACCGCCGCGCTCACCGAGGCCAATGACGGGCTGCGGCGCGAGATGGCCGAAAGGGTGCAGGCCGAAGCGACGCTGCGGGCCGCCCAGGATGACCTCGTGCAGGCCGCCAAGCTCGCCGTGTTCGGCGAGCTCGCCACCGGCATCACCCACGAGCTGGCGCAGCCCCTCGGCGCGATCCAGACGCTCGCCGGCAATGCCGGCGAGTTCATGCGCCGGGGCAATCTTGCCGGGGCCCAGGACAACCTCGCCATCATCGACGGCCTGGTCGAGCGGATGGGCGGCATCATCCAGCCGCTCAAGTCCTTCGCGCGCAAGTCGTCGACCTTGCCGGAACCCGTCGATGTGACGCTGGCGGTGACCAGCGCGCTCTTCCTGCTCGACCAGCGCCTGCGCGCCGGTGCGATCCAGGTCGCCAACCGGGTGGATGCGGCGGCGCCGCTGGTCTGGTGCAACCGCAATCGGCTGGAGCAGATCCTGATCAACCTGATCGCCAATGCAATCGACGCCATGGGCGGCGCCCAGGCCCGGCATCTGGAGATCGCCGCGCGGCGGCGCGAGGACGGTCTCGTCGCCATCGAGATCGGCGACAGCGGCAGCGGCCTCAGCCCCGAGGTCGCGCGGCAATTGTTCACGCCCTTCTATACGACCAAGCCGGCCGGCCGGGGCCTCGGTCTCGGCCTCACCATCTCGCGCGGCATCGCCCGCGATTTCGGCGGCGATCTCAACGCCGAGAACCGGCGCGAAGGTGGCGCGCGCTTCATCCTCGTCCTGCCTCAACCTCCGTCCAAGGCTGCGTCATGAACGACAAGCTCACCGTCATCGTGATCGAGGACGACCCGCCGATGCGGCTCGGCTGCGTCCAGGCGATCCAGCTCGCGGGCTTCAACGCCCTGGGGTTCGGCACCGCCGAGGAGGCGCTGAAGGCGATCAGCCCGGGCTTTGCCGGCGTCGTCGTCACCGACCTGAAGCTGCCCGGCATGGACGGCATGAACTTCGTCGAGCGCTGCCGCGACATCGACCCGGACCTGCCGGTCATCATCATCACCGGCCACGGCGACATCGCCGTCGCGGTGGAGGCGATGCGCAACGGCGCCTACGACTTCATTACCAAGCCGTTCCGGCCGGAAGGGCTGGTGGACGTGGTGCGGCGCGCCACCGAAAAGCGCTCGCTGACCCTGGAGATCTCCAATCTCAGGCAGCGCCTCGCCCGCATCGAGGGTGTCGAGGCCAAGCTGATCGGCCGCTCGCCGCAGATGCAGCGGGTCCGCCACCTCGTCGCCGAGATCGCCGACGCCTCGGTCGACGTCTTGATCCGCGGCGAGACCGGTGTCGGCAAGGAACTGGTCGCGCAGGCCCTGCACAGGTTGTCGCGCCGGCGCGGCGGCCATTTCGTCGCGCTCAACTGCGGCGGCATTTCGGAGGACCTGCTCGACAGCGAACTGTTCGGCCACGAGGCGGGGGCCTTTTCCGGCGCGCAGAAGCGCCGCATCGGCAAGCTCGAACATGCCAATCACGGCACGCTCTTCCTCGACGAGCTGGAGAGCATGCAGATGAACGTGCAGGTCAAGCTCTTGCGCGTGCTGCAGGACCGGGTGATCGAGCGGGTCGGCTCGAACCAGCAGATCTCGATCGATTGCCGCATCATCGCCGCCGCCAAGACCGATCTGATGGACCATGTCCAGGCCGGCACCTTCCGCTCGGACCTCTATTACCGGCTGAACGTCGTCACCATCTATCTGCCGCCGCTGCGCGAGCGGCGCGAGGATATCCCGCTGCTGCTCGAATATTTCATGCTTCTCTCGGCCAGCCGCTTCGGGCGGCCGCAGCCGAAGATCTCGACCGAGCAGATGAACCGGCTGATGGCCTATTCCTGGCCGGGCAATGTGCGCGAGCTGCGCAATGTCGCGGACTGCCTGGTGCTGGGCATTCCGAAGGAGGGGCTGACGGCGGCCGACGGCCGCGCCGGTTCGGCCGGACATTCGCTCACCGAATGGGTCAACGATTTCGAGCGCAACCTGATCGAGAACGAGCTGCGCCGTTTCGGCGGCAACCTGACCCAGACGGCGAATGCGCTGAAGGTGCCGAAGACGACATTGCACGACAAGATCAGGAAGTATGGACTGTCGGCCTGACAGGGCCGGCTGCGGGAGGGGCGCGCGCGGTGAGGCAGAGGCTTCGAACCATCGGTTTCGCCGGGGCCATCGTGGGCCTTGCCGCAGGCCTTGCGGCGCCGGCCGGGGCGGTCGATTCCCCGACCCTGCAGCGGATCGCGGCGACCGCCACCGTCCGGCTCGGCCACCGCGAGGCGTCGGTGCCCTTCTCCTATTATGCCGATGCGCGGCGGGTGGTCGGCTATTCCCACGACATCATGATGCTGGTGGTCGGCGCGCTGCGCAGCCGCCTGCAACTGCCGGCGCTGACCATCGAGCTCGTGCCGGTGACCTCGCAGAACCGCATCCCGCTGCTCGTCAACGGCACGGTCGATCTCGAATGCGGCTCGACCACCCACAATGTCGACCGCGAGCGCAAGGTCGCCTTCTCCAACACGATCTTCATCGTCGGCACGCGGCTCCTGACCCATCGGGGCTCGGGGATCAGCGACTTTCCCGATCTCGCCGGCAAGCGGGTGGTGGTGACCGCCGGCACGACGCCCGAGCGGCTGCTGCGCAAATACAAGGAGGAGCGGGGCCTGGCCATGACCATCGTGTCGGCCAAGGATCACGACGAATCCTTCCACATGCTCGAAACCGGCGAGGTGCAGGCCTTCGTGATGGACGATGCGCTGCTCTATGGCCGCCGGGCGCGCGCCGCCGACCCGCAGCAATGGGTGGTCACCGGCACGGCCCTCTCGTCGGAAGCCTATGCCTGCACGCTCAGGCGCGACGACCCGGACTTCAAGAAGCTGGTCGACGACACGATCGCCGAGATCATGACATCGGGCCGGGCGCTGGAGCTCTATGCCAGATGGTTCACGCAGCCGATCCCGCCGCAGGACATGAACCTGAACTGGCCGGTTTCGGACCGGCTGAGGCAGCTCTTCGCCGCGCCGAACGACCGGCCGCTGGAATAGGCCACCGGCCGGCGGGCTTTCCAGACTGCCGTAATGTTCCCTGCCTTTGCTGGGCGGCATCGCAACGCCAGCAGCGAAGGCATCGATGTCGAACGCCGACAGACTGAAATTCCTCCTCGCCTGGGCCCGGCGGCCGCTGCGCATCGCATCGGTGACGCCGTCGGGACCAAGCCTTGCCGCGCTGATGACCCGCGAGCTTGCCCCGGACAGCGCGCCGGTCCTGGAGCTCGGGCCGGGTACGGGCGTGTTCACCCGTGCGCTGGAGGCGCGCGGCATCGCGCAGCGCGACCTGACGCTGGTCGAGCGGGAAGCGGCCTTCATTCCGCTCCTGCGGGCGCGGTTCCCGCAGGCGACCGTTCTGGAGGGCGACGCGGCCGAGGTCTGCCGGCACGGCATCGCCCATGACGTGCCCTATCGGGCCGTGGTCAGCGGCCTGCCGCTGCCCTCGCTGCGCCGCTCCGACCTGCGCTGCCTGATCGCCGCCTGTCTCGACCGGCTGGCGCCCGATGGCGCCTTCTACCAATTCACCTATGGTCCGGTCTGCCCGGTGCCGGCGACGATGCTGCGGGCATTCGGGCTCCGCGCCGAGCGGATCGGGACGACGCTGCGCAACTTCCCTCCGGCGGCGGTCTACCGTATCAGCCGCCAGGGCGAGGCGATCGATGGCCGGCCGGCGGCGGCATGAAGACAGGCGAGGACCCGGATGCGCATCTTGCTGGTCGAGGACGAACCGCGCATGGCCGCCGCATTGCGGGCCGGCCTCGAGGTCAAGCACGGCATGGTGATGGACCATGTCACGACGATGGCCGATGCCGAAATGGTCGCGGGCAATCCCGGCTATGACGCCATCCTGCTCGACCGTCAGCTTCCCGACGGCGACGGCATCCAGCTCGTGCCGCGCCTGCGCGGGCGGGGGGTGACGCTGCCGATCATCGTCATCACCGCTAAGGGCGAGGTCCCCGACCGGATCGCGGGCCTCGAAATCGGCGCCGACGACTATCTCGCCAAGCCTTTCGTCTTCGACGAGCTCTTGGCGCGGCTGCGCGCCGTCATGCGCCGGCCGAACGATCTGCGGCCGAACCGCATCGTGGTCGGCCGCCTCGCCTTCGATCAGGCCGCGCGCGACATGCTGGTCGGCGATACGCCGCTCGACCTCACCCGGCGCGAATTCCTGGTGCTGGAGTGCCTGATGCGCCGCGCCGGCCGCATGGTGCCGCGCGCGGTTCTGATGGAGGCGGTGTTCGGCTTCGACGACGAGATCCAGTCGAATGCGCTCGATTCCCACATTTCCCGGCTGCGCCGCAAGCTGGAGACCGAAGAAGCCCGGGTCGTCATCAATGTCGTCCGGGGCCTCGGCTATCTCCTGCGCGAAGCGCCATGAGCGCCGCACCATCCGGCCTGTCGGCACCTGCGCGAAGCGCTGCGCCGCCCAGCGTGCCCGCAGCCGCGCGAGGCGGCACCGGGGCCTGCGCCGCCTATTCGCTGCGGCGACGGCTGTTCTGGCGGCTCCTCGGCGTGCAGTCGGTCGTGCTGCTGCTGGTGACCGGCCTTCTGTTCGGCGCGGGCTGGATCACCAATTTCCGCTCGACCGACGCGACAATCGAGCTGCTGCGCGACGCCGTCGTCCGGGCGCCGTCCGGCCGGCTGGAGCTGCGGCCGACCGCCGCGCTGGAGGCGCTGCGCCGGGAGCGGCCGGATCTCTGGTTCGTCATTCGCGAGCCCGGAGCGCCGCCGCTGGTCGAAGGCGAGGTGCCGCGCGAATATGCTCGTATCGGTTCGACGCTCGACGAGGTCGGCCAGGCGCGGTTCGGCTGGACCATCGGCGATCCCGACCGCCCGACCGCCCGCATGCGCTGGGCCGAGACGGCGGCCGGCCGGCTGCAGTTCCTGACCGGCACGGACGCGCCGGCGAACGGCCTGCTGATCGCCATGAGCGTCTCGCTCGTTCTCGCCAAGACGGTCGTCCCGATCGTTCTCGTCATGGCGCTCGGGGCGCTGATCGCGACGCCCCTGGTGGTCGGCCGATCGCTGGCCGGCATCGACCAGGCGGCCGCCGAGGCCGATGCCATCGCGGCCGACGACAGCGGCAGTCGGCTGTCGACGACCGAGGTTCCGCGCGAGATCCTGCCGCTGGTCAATGCCGTGAACCGCGCCCTCGGCCGGCGCGACGACGGCATCGCACGCCAGCAGCGCTTCCTGGCGGGGGCGGCCCACGAGCTGCGCACGCCGGTCGCGATCCTGAGCACGCGGGTCGGCGCCCTGCCCGACGGCGAGGCACGCTCGCAGCTCATGGAGGATACTGCGCGGCTCGCCATCCTCACCGAGCAGATGCTCGATCTTCAGCGCCTGTCGCAGGGCCGTGTCGTCCGGACCGCCGTCGACCTCGGCGATCTCGCCCGCAAGGTCGCCCTGGACATGTCGCCGCTGGTCTTGGCCGCGGGCTATACGATGCGTTTCGACAGCGACCGGGCCGGCACCGTCAGGGGCGATGCGACGAGCCTGCAGCGCGCGCTGATGAACGTCGTGCAGAACGCCGTCGATCATGGCGGCCGGCACGGCGAGATCCGGCTGGAGGCGGGGCCGGCCTGGCTGGAGGTGAGCGACGAGGGGCCGGGCATTCCGCGCGACATCGCCGAGCGGGTGTTCGAGCCGTTCTACAAGCACCATCAGAACGGCCGCGGCGCCGGCCTCGGCCTGCATCTCGTGCGCGACATCATGCGCCTGCACGGCGGCGACGTGACGATCCGCCACCGCGACCGGGGCGTGGCCTTCCGGCTCGCCTTCGGCCGGGCGCCGGACGCCGGCTGACGGTGCCCTGTCACGCGCCGAGGGGCAGCGGCCGCGGCATGGTGAGCACGTCCGGGCGCAGGATCTCGTCGAGCTGCGCCTTGGTCAGCAGGCCCCGGGCGAGCACGATCGCCGCGACAGAGCCGCCCGTCGCATGCGCCTCCTGCGCCACCGCGGTCGCGTTGGCGTAGCCGATATAGGGGTTGAGCGCGGTCACGATGCCGATCGAGTTCTCGACCATGTCGTGCAGCCGTCCGCTGTTGGCGGTGATGCCGCGGACGCAGCGCTCGGCGAGGGTCAGGCAGCCATTGCGCAGGTGGGTGACGCTCTTGAACAGGCTGTGCGCGATGATCGGCTCGAAGGCATTGAGCTGGAGCTGGCCGGCCTCCGCGGCGAAGCTGACGGTCAGGTCGTTGCCGATCACCTCGAAGGCGATCTGGTTGACCACTTCCGGGATCACCGGATTGACCTTGCCGGGCATGATGCTGGAGCCGGCCTGCATGGCCGGCAGGTTGATCTCGTTGAGGCCGGCGCGTGGGCCGCTCGACAGGAGCCGGAGGTCGTTGCAGATCTTCGACAGCTTGACCGCGACACGCTTCAGGACGCCGGAAAGCTGGACGAAGGAACCGCAGTCCTGCGTCGCCTCGATCAGGTTCGGGGCGGTGACGAGGTCGATGCCGGTCAGCGCGACGAGGTGTTTCAGCACCAGCGGGGCGTAGTCGGCATGGGCGGTGATGCCGGTGCCGATCGCGGTTGCCCCCATATTGATCTCGCAGATCAGGCGCGAGGCCTCGCCGAGCCGGTCCATGTCCTCGGTCAGCATGACCGCATAGGTCGAGAACTCCTGGCCGAGCGTCATCGGCACGGCATCCTGGAGCTGGGTGCGGCCCATCTTGAGAATGCCGGCGAATTCCTCGGCCTTCGCCGCGAAGGCGTCGCGCAGCACGGCCATGGCGTCGATGAGGCTCATGATGCCGCGATAGGTCGCGATCCTCAGCGCCGTCGGATAGACGTCATTGGTGCTCTGGCCGATATTGACGTGTTCGTTGGGATGAAGGTGCCGGTAGTCGCCCTTGGCGTGGCCCATCAGTTCGAGCGCCCGGTTGGCGATCACCTCATTGGCATTCATGTTGGTGGAGGTGCCGGCGCCGCCCTGGATGACGTCGACCACGAACTGGTGGTGCAGCCGGCCGTTGCGGATCTCCTCGCAGGCATTGGCGATGGCCTCGCAGCGCGGCGTGTCGAGCAGGCCGAGCTCGTGATTGGCGAGGGCGGCGGCCTGCTTGATGCTGGCGAGCGCGACGACGAGGTCCGGATAGATCGCGATCGGCGTGCCGGTGATCGGAAAATTCTCGACCGCGCGCAGCGTGTGCACACCGTAATAGACATCCGCGGGCACGTCCCGATCGCCCAGGAGATCGTGCTCGACGCGGGTCGCGCCCGCCTGGGTCCCATCGGGCATTGCAGCCATGGCTCGCCTCCCTCGGGCGGCCGCCCCGGCCCGGCCGGCATCGCGCGCCGATGCCGGCCGGCGGCCAGGACGGCACGACCGCTCCTCGTTCCGTTTTGTGGCACGCCGCGCTGTTGTTCTGGTCGTGGCCTTCGGCGTCGCGGGGCGAGGATTGCCCGGATCGGCGCCGGGCGTCTTGCGGTTTCCCGCGATGCCGGCCGTGCCGCCGCATTTGGGGCAAGAGCTTGAAAGGTCGAGGCAAACAGCGTTTCGGCAAGAACGGCAGCCGTCGGATTTCCGAACGGTGCAGGCCCGTTGTGGACGGGAAACCGGCCATTGCCGGCCGAAAGGCGGGTTTTGCGCGCCGGCGAGGCCCGGCAATCGCGGTTTTGCCAATATTTTTGCCGGAGCGGTCGGGAACCCGATGACAGATCGCGCGTTCATTGCGAAGTCGCCCGAGCCCGCTTCGCCCCCCACACTGGGCCGCGGCGACCAGGCCGCCCGCTCATCCGGGCGGCCTTTTCTTTTGTCGTCAGGGATGCGCCTGGCTGACGCCCGCGCCGGGCGGCAGCGGCTCCGCCGCCTCCGCCGCGGGCGTCGCCGCCTCGGCTTCCGCGGCGAGGCGCTTGCGCTGGAACCAGCGCATCACCACGACGAAGAAGACCGGCACGAAGAACACCGCGAGCACGGTGGCGGCGAGCATGCCGCCGAGCACGCCGGTGCCGATCGCCTGCTGGCTCTTGGAGGCGGCGCCGGTGGCGATGGCCAGTGGCACGACGCCGAAGATGAAGGCGAGCGAGGTCATCACGATCGGCCGGAAGCGCAGGGTCGCCGCCTCCACCGTCGCATCGACGAGGCTGCGGCCGGGCTTCCACAGATCCTTGGCGAATTCGACGATGAGGATGGCGTTCTTGGCCGAGAGGCCGATGATCGTGATCAGGCCGATCTTGAAATAGACGTCGTTCGGCATGCCGCGCAGCGACACCGCGAGAACTGCGCCGATCACCCCGAGCGGCACCACCATGAGCACCGAGAAGGGGATCGACCAGCTCTCATAGAGCGCCGCAAGGCACATGAAGACGATCAGGATCGACAGGAACAGCAGCAGGGCGGCCTGCGAGCCCGCTTCCTTCTCCTGCAGCGACTGGCCGGTCCAGGTATAGCCGAAGCCGCGCGGCAGCTCGCGCATCAGCCGCTCCATCTCGGCGATGGCATCGCCCGTCGTGTAGCCGGGCGCCGGCTCGCCGGTGAAGCGCACCGACTGATAGCCGTTGAAGCCGATGATCTGGGCCGGGCCGTTGTTCCACTTGATCTCGGCGACCGACGACAGCGGCACCATCGTGCCCTGGGCGTTGCGCACGGTATAGTTCAGGAGATCGGTCGTGTGCAGGCGCTGCATGGCCTCCGACTGCACGATGACCCGCTGCATCTTGCCGCGGTTCGGGAAGTCATTGACGTAGACCGAGCCGAGATTGATCTGGATGGTCTCCCGGATGTCGTCGAAATTGACGCCGAGGGCGGCGGCCTTCTCGCGGTCGATGACGAGCTCGGCCTGGGGCGCGGGCGGCAGGCCTTCGACGAAGACCTTCTGCAGGACCGGGCTGCGGCGGGCGAGGCCCAGCAATTGTTCCTGCGCCGCCATCAGGGCGGTGTAGCCGCGCTGGGCGCGGTCCTGCAGGCGCAGACTGAAGCCGGAGGAATTGCCGAGATTGTCGATCGGCGGCGGCTCCAGAGCCTGGATCACCGCGTCGCGATAGCCCGCAAGCGCCGCGTTGGTGCCGGCGACGAGGTTCGCGACGGACGAAGCGGCATTGCGCTCGCCCCAGGGTTTCAGAGTGACGAAGGCCTGCGAGGTCACCTGGCCCTGGCCGGAGAACGAGAAGCCGTTGACGATGGTGACGGTGGCGACGCCGGGCTGGGCGAGCAGATGTTCCTCGACCTTCTTGACCGCCTCCAGCGTCCGGTTGAACGACGAGCCGGGCGGGGTCTGGATGTCGACGGTGAAGAAGCCCTGGTCCTCGACGGGCAGGAAGCCCTCGGGCATGCGCAGGAAAGCAAAGCCGAGGCCGACGAGCAGGGCGAGGTAGACCACCATCACGCGGCCGGACTTGGCGAGCAGGCGCGAGACGCCGCGGCCGTAGCGGCCGGTCTCGCGGTCGACCATGCGGTTGAACCAGCCGAAGAAGCCGCGCTTGGCGTGGGCATGGCCTTTCTCGATCGGCTTCAGCAGCGTCGCGCAGAGCGCCGGGGTCAGCGACAGCGCGAGGAAGGCCGAGAAGGTGATCGAGGTCACCATGGCGATCGAGAACTGCTTGTAGATGATGCCGACCGAGCCGGGGAAGAAGGCCATGGGCACGAAGACCGCGACCAGGACGAGGGTGATGCCGACGATGGCGCCGGTGATCTGGCCCATCGCCTTCCTCGTCGCCTCCTTCGGCGACAGGCCTTCCTCGTTCATGATGCGCTCGACGTTCTCGACGACCACGATGGCGTCGTCGACGAGGATGCCGATCGCCAGCACCATGCCGAACATGGTGAGCACGTTGATCGAGAAGCCGGCGAGCAGCATGATCGTGCAGGAGCCGAGCAGCGCGATCGGCACGACGATGGTCGGGATGAGCGTGTAGCGGATGTTCTGCA
The DNA here is from genome assembly GCA_000751295.2 of bacterium YEK0313. Lineage (NCBI taxonomy): Bacteria > bacterium YEK0313. The sequence goes on along the minus strand of CCMO02000001.1, from coordinate 4,912,310 downwards.
GGAACAGGAACATCACGAGGAAGACCAGGATGACGGCCTCGCCGAGCGTCGTCAGCACCTTGGCGATCGAGGCCTCGACCGCCGGCGTGATGTCGTAGGGGATGTCCCACTTGACGTTCGAGGGAAAGAACTGGGCGAGCTCCTGCATCTTGGCGCGGATCTCGCGGGCGGTCTGAAGGGCATTGCCGTCGGGCGCGAGGGTGACGGCGATGCCGGCCGCCTCGCCGCCGTTGAGGCGGGTGGTGAACTTGTAGTCCTCGCCGCCGAGCTCAATGCGCGCGACGTCGCGCAGGCGGACATTGGAGCCGTCGGAATTGGCGCGCAGGACGATGGAGTCGAACTGATCGGGGGCGGTGAGTTGGCCGCGCACGATGATCGGGAAGTTGACCGGATTGGTGCTCGGGCTCGGCGCAGCGCCGACCGCGCCGGAGGCGACCTGGACGTTCTGGCCCTGGATGGCGCGCGTCACGTCGGCAACGGTGAGGCCGAGGCCGCGCAGCTTGTCGGGGTCGATCCAGACGCGCAGGCTGCGTTCGGTGGAATAGAGCGTGGCGCGGCCGACGCCGGGAATGCGGCGGATCTCGTTGATGACGTTGCGGATCAGGAAGTCGCCGAGCGCCACCTCATCCATCGAGCCGTCGGTCGAGACCAGGGTGATGATCTGCAGCGTGGCGGCCGAGGCCTCCTCGACCAGGATGCCCTGCTGGCGCACTTCCGCGGGCAGGCGCGCCTCGACGCGCTTCAGGCGGTTCTGCACCTCAACCGAGGCGTAGCCCGGATCGGTGCCGGGCCTGAAGGTCGCGGTCAGCTCGATGACGCCGAAGGCGTCGGTCGCCGATTCGAAGCTCTGGATATTGGCCGCGCCATTGAGCTCATCCTCGATGAGCCGGGTGGTGCCGGTATAGAGGCTCTCCACCGACGCGCCCGGAAACGAGGTCGACAAGGCGATCGAGGGCGGCGCGATGATCGGATATTGCGCCACCGGCAGGAACGGGATCGCGATGATGCCGCCAAGACAGATGAACAGGGCGACGACCCAGGCGAAGATCGGGCGGTCGATGAAGAAGCCAGCCATCGGTGAACTCTTTTCGCCCGGTCTCAGCGCAACTGCGTGGTACGGCCGGAGCCGCCGTGCAGGCTGTCCTCCGCCGTAGCTTCAGGCGCCTCGGCCACCTGCCGGGTCGGGCGCACCTGCATGCCGGCGACGATCTTCTGGAAGCCGTCGATGACGACGCGCTCACCGGGCCTGACGCCGGACTGGATCAGCCAGTTCGCGCCGATCGGGTTGCCGACCTCGACCAACTGGCGCTGCACCTTGTCGTCGGCGCCGATCACCCAGACCTCGGCCTTGCCGTCGTCGGTGCGATGGATCGCCTGGGCGGGCAGGGCAATGGCGTCGGCATCGATGCCCTGGATGGTGCGGGCGCGGACATACATGCCGGGGAACAGCTCGCCGTTCGGATTGGGGATCTGCACCCGCAGGGTGACTTGACCGGTGCCGGGATCGGCGGTGACGTCGGAGAACAGGAGACGGCCGGGATGGGGATAGAGCCGGCCGCCGTCGAGCACGAGCTGCACGTCGGCGGCGCCGTCCTCGAGCCGGGTCAATTCGCCGTTGGCGAGGTCGCGGCGCAGCTGATTCAGCTCGCCCACCGACTGGGTGATGTCGACATAGATCGGGTCGAGCTGCTGGATGGTGGCGAGCGGCGCGCCGCTGCCCGCCTCCACCAGCGCGCCCTCGGTCAGGAGGGCGCGGCCGATATGGCCCGAGATCGGCGCGCGCAGCTCGGTATAGGCGACGTTGAGCTTGGCGCGGTCGCGTGCGGCGCGGGCGGCGGCGACCTCGGCCTCGGCCTGCTTCTGCGCTGCGAAGGCAGCGTCATATTGCGCCTGGCTGGCCGCCTGGCGGGCCAGCAGCTCCTTCAGGCGATCGGCCTGCTGGGTGGCGAGAACGAGTGCGGCCTCGGTCCGCGCGAGCGTCGCCTCGGCGCTGGCGAGCTCGACCTGGAACGGTGCCGGATCGATCTTGTAGAGGAGGTCGCCGGCCTGAACCCGGCTGCCCTGCTCGAAATTGCGTTCGACGAGCAGGCCCGCGACGCGCGACCGTACCTCGGCGATGCGCAGCGGCACGACGCGCCCGGGCAGTTCGCGCACCTGGCGCAGCGGCTTGCCGACCACGGTGACATAGCCGACTTCCGGCGGCGTCGCGGCCGGCTGGCTCGCCGCCGGCCGCGGGTCGTTGCAGCCGGCCAGCAGAAGGGTGGCGAGCGTGAGGCCGGCGAGCGCCTTCAACGGCGGCTGGCGGCGGGAACGGATCGAAACAGGGCGGCTCATGTCGCGCATGGGAGGGCTCGCAACGAAGTCGGATGAAAAGGGCATGGGGCGATCGGGCACGGCGGCGCGGTCGCGGCTGACGATGTCGAGGAGGGAAAGCGGTCCGGCGAAGGCCTGCCCGGCGCATCGGACGCTCACGCTGCCGATGCGGAATTGGAGGCTGGCTGTCGTCGCTGGCGGGCGCTCGCGCCGCGCGCTCAGGCGCGGGCGAAGGCCGGCGCGTTTGGTGGCCGGTCGAGCGCCGAGACAAGGGCAAAGGCCACGGCGAAATCGGTCGCGGCCGGGGTCGGATGGACGATCCGCTCGGATGCCGGCAGGAGGGCTGGCGCCAGCGCGAGGTTCTGCAGGACCAGGTCGGGCCAGTCGTCGTCGGCGGTCAGTTCGGGGCGATCGTCGTCGCCCTCGCTGCCGAGCAGAGCCTCCTGGACGTGCTTGATACAGGCTTCGCTCCGCAGCTCCGCCTCGACGATCGTCGCCGGCAGGCCGAGCAGCGCGGCCGCGACGAAATTGCCGGTAAGGGGCGGGACGGCGGTTGCCGAGGAGCAGGCAAGATCCGTCGCGCGCGCCGATCCGTAAGCCTGGATGGCTGCGGCAAGACCCACAGCCGGCCGCGCCGGCCGGGCCGGGCAGGCCCGCTTGGCGGCCCGGCCGATGCCGGTGAGCCCGCAATGGGAGGCGTCGCTCGCGTGAGTATGGCGGCCGACCTGGCTCGTCGCGATCTGGCCCGAGCCGGCCTGGAGGAGGACGTTGCCGACCAGCGGATCGGCCACGGCACTCCGGCGCAGGCCGTCGACGCCGGCCATGACCACGAGGGCCGCCAGCATGCACAACAGTCGCCTGGTCCAAAAGCCGAGCATGGCCGCTGAGGTAACCTGCGTTATGGTGCGCCGCAATACACAACGCTGTGCGCTGGTGCCGCAGGCTGGTCAAAAGCCCGTGAGCGCCTACAGGAGAGTCGATCTTTACGGATCTCGGGCGACGCGATTGAGTTCTTTTCGTGTCAGATTTTGATATTTCAGAATAATATTTCGCCGTGTGACTGTTTGTGTCAGCACGTTAAACAGGCAGGCGCTGCTCAATGAAGCGGCATGATCTTAGAAAAACTCATCAAGTAGGCAATAATAGGCAAGACGATCGCGATCGGGTTCGGCCAGTCCATAGTGCCGGAAGAACGGCGCGACCCAGGCTTCGCCGAGATTGTAGATGATGCTCCAGCGTGCCAGCGCGAGGTCCTGATAGCTGTCGACCAGACCGAGACGGCCGCAGTCGACGAAGCCCGAAAAGCCTTCGGCCGTCGCCATCAGATTGGGCAGACAGGCGTCGCCATGGGTGACCACGAGGGTTTCGCCGGTGGGCCGCTCGGCGGCAAGACGCGGAAAGATCTCGGCCGCGCTGAGGCCGAGGCGCTCCTCGTCGAAATCGCTGTCATCGACGAGGCCGGCTTCGACGCGGGTGCGGGCCGCAGCAATGCGGTTGTCGAGCCGATGATCGAAGGGGCAGTCGGCAGGGTCGAGCGCATGCAGGCGGCGAAGGGCCTCGGCGGCAACGGCGGCACGGCGCTCGGGCGCCATGTCCTCGGCGGAGGCGAGGTCGCGGCCGGGGATTGCGCTCATCGCCAGCCAGAGCCAGCCATCATGCTCGGCGGTGTCGAGGACGCGGGGGCAGGGGATGTCCTGGCCGGCGAGCCAGCCGAGCCGGGCGATCTCGCCGGCGAGCTCGCTCAACGGATGAATGCGCTCGGTCTTGACGTAGAGCGGGCTGCCCCCGGCTTCATCGAGCCGGAAGACATGGGCGTCGGACCGGCCAATGGACTGCTCCGTCCAGCGGCCGCCGCCGAAACGGCGGACCCATGTCGGCGGCGGCGCGGGCGGCGTGGCGTCGATGTCAGGCATTTGCGCCGCGGCTTTCCTCAATATTCGATTTCGGCACCGACGCCGACGGCGGCGCGGCCGTCCGCGCCGACCTCGCTCTGCAGGCGCAGGCGGCGCGTCAGATCGATATCGGCGCCGATGGCGGTATTCTCCGGGCGCGCGCCGGCGCGCACGCCGACCCGGACGCGGTCGCTGATGTTGCGGCTCATGCCGACCGTCGGGCCGCCGGCGCCCATGCCTTCGAGCGTTGAGGCCCATGGCGCGGCGGGTGCGCTCGAAGGCATCGGGGCCACCGCCGGCGCCGGCAAGCTGGGCCACGGCCTGAGCGAGCTGCACGGCCTGGAACGGCGACAGGCCGCTGGAGGCGCGGGCGAACAGCAGGCGCGACAGGACCTCGTCCTGAGGCAGGGTGGGGGACGAGCTCAGCGTGAATTCCGGATCGGTCGCGCGGCCGGTAATGGCAATGCGCGCAGTGACTTCGGCCGCGCGTGTCTCGGCGACGAAATCGAGGTCCGGAACGACGTCGGCGCCGCCGAAGGTGATCTTGCCGCGGGTGAAGTCGAGCCGCTGGGTGAGCAGTGAGAAACGGCCGCGGCGCATCTCGAAGCCGCCGGCGACGCGCGGATCGGCACTCGTGCCGGTCACGCGCAGCTGGCCGCCGAGCTCGGCATCGATGCCGCGGCCGCGCACGAAGATGCGCTGCGGCGCGTCGATATTGAGATCGAGCGTGGCCTTGAAGGCGGGGCCGCCGCGGCGGCGCTGGCTCGCCGCGCGCTGACGGGCGAGCTCGGCGAGGCGCGCCCGGGTCTGCGCGGGCGGCGCGACATGGCGCGCGTCGCGCAGCGGTTCGGCATTGCTCGGCAGCCGGTCCGGCACGCGGATCTCGAGGCTGTTGATGTCGATCCGTCCGCCGAGCCGCGGCGCGCTGGCGACCGGCCCCGACACCGTCAGGTCGAGGCTCGCGATCATCTCCACGACGTCACTGGAGACGAGCTGGGCGTTGCGGGCGGAGATCTTGATGTCCGCCGGGAAGCCGCGATCGGCCTCGGCGAGGACGCGGCCGGTCACCCCGATCGTGCCGCCGTTCTTGGTGCGGGCGGTCAGCCGCTCGATGACGATCGCATCGCCGCGCCCGCTGATCCGGCCGTCGATGCCGGTCAGCGCGACGCCCTGGAGCGGATCGGTGAAGGAAGCATTGGAAAGGGTCGCCGTGCCCTGGATGTCGGGACGGGCGGAGGTGCCGCGCAGGCTGCCGTCGACGGCGACGCGCCCGGCGACGCGCTGGCCGGTGCCGGCAAGACTCGCATTGGCCAGGCCGGCATCGAGCGTGCCGCGCGCCTTGAGATCGAACGTCCCCTGCGGCGTCAGCGGCGCGGTGCCATTGACCGTGAAGGCGAGCGCCGAGCCGCCCGCTATCCGGACGTCGACATTGGCGCGGCTGCCTTCGGCCGCGCCGCGCGCAGTGATGTCGAGGGCCGGCACGCCGGCCGAGCGCGTCTGCGGCGCGCTGAGGCCGCGAATGGTGGCTTCGAACGGTCCGGTCGGGGTCGCGGCCGGGCCCTTGAGCGTCGCCCTGGCGTCGAGCGTGCCGCGCAGGCCGGTGCCCGGCGCCACCATGTCGACGGCGGCGAGCGGCACGCGCCGGGCACTGATCACGGCGTCGAGCTCGGCGCCGACCTTGCCGCGCAGCTCGATCTCGCCACCCTGGATGGCAATGGCCAGCCGTTCCGTGCGCACCTGGCCCTTCTCGACAAACAGGGTCGAGGGGGCGGCGAGCGCGATGCGCGCGCCCGAGCGGGCGGCGCTGAACGAGGCGAGATCGAGACGGGTCACGTCGCCGAGGCCGAGCTTGCCGGCCGCCGCCAGGTTGAAGCCGCGGGCGAGTGCGCTCAGGCTGATCTCGCTTGCCTCGCCATTCGGGCGGGCATTGAAGGCGACGCGCTGGATGGTTTCACCGCCGGCCACCATCTGGTCGATGCCGGCCGTGCCGTTCAGCACCAGGCGGCCGCCGATCATTTCGGTGCGCAAGTCGGCTTTCAGCGTGTTGATCGACGTGGTGCCGAAAACCAGCCGCCGGCCGTCGGCGGTCAGCGCGATCTGCTGCCGGCCGCCCTCCGTATTGGCCATGACGGACGCCTCGAGCGCGCCGCTGAGCTTCATCAGCGTCAGCGGCGTGATGTCGTCGAGGTCGCGCGCCGACACGGCGATGCGGCCACTGGCGAGCCCGGCTTCGTTCAGCGTGCCCTGGCCCTCGGCCGAGACGCTGCCGAGCTGGGCGGCGAACTGGTCGAGCCGCCGGCCGGCGCCTTCGGCGGCGCCGCCCTTCACGTCGACGACCAGCGGCTTGCCGTTGACGTCGCCGCCGGCGGACAGGGTGCCGGCCGGCGCCGAGACGAGCCGGTTGGCGGCAAGGGTCAGGCGCAGATCGCGGATCGGCCGGCCCTGGGCGCGGATATCGGGCGCGGTCAGGGTCAGGGTGGCGTCCGGGTCGTCCTTCAGGCCGGTGAGGCGGGCATTGAGCCGGGCCGCGCCGGCGAGGCGCCCGTCGAGCTTGGCGAGGTCGGCGAGCGTCACGTCGCCGGTCACGTCGAGCCGTGTCCGGGCGATGCCGCCGTCGAGAACGGCGCTGACATGGGCACCGGTAGCGGTCAGCCGGTTCAGCGTCATGCCTTCGCGCGAGGTCTGCGCGGTGCCGGCCAGCGTCATCTGCCGGCCGACCAGCCGGTCGGCGATCGCATCGCCCAGCGACAATTCGCTGCCGCGCCCGTCGATGCGGGCGAGCACGCGCGACTGCGAAGGATCGCCTTCGAGCGCGGCCTGAACGGTGGCCCGGCCGGCGAGCCGCCGGCCGGCCATGGTGGACAGGGCGGAGAGTCTGGTGATCTCCGCCTGCACCTTGGCGTCGAGCACGTTCGCGCCGGTGCGGCCGGTGACGCCGAGGGCGAGATTGGGCGTGGCGATGCGAGCCTCGGCGATGTCGGCGACATTCTTGTCGTCGACCGTGGCGCGCACAGTGAGGGTCGCCGTGTCGCCGAGCGCCTCGGCGAGGCCGCGATCGGCCGGCGCGACGCCGCCGGCGTGGCCGTCCATGGTGATGCGGAAGCGCTGCGGGCCGCCGGCCGCGAAGGGCTCGACGGCGAGCGTCGCACCAAGGGACTGCAGCTTCAGGCCGGGCGTGTCGAGACCGGCAAGGTCGAGCCTGCCGTCGACCCGCGGCGCGCCGACTGGTCCCTTGGCGGAGGCGTCGAAGGCAAGGCGCGCGAGCGAGGAATCGCCGCGCCGGGTGGCGCCACCGGCGGACGGCAGGGCGCGGGCGGAGACGGTGACGTCGAGGACCTGGGCGGCGTCGAGCCTGCCGGCGACCAGCAGTTCGGCGAGGTCGGAAGCAAGGCGCAGGCGCTCGATGCCGAGCGCCCCGTCGTCGGCGAAGGTGATGCCGCCGCCGAGCGTCGTGGTGCCGGCGAAGATGGTGCCCACCGCCGGCGGCAGGAGGCTTTCGATATGGGCGGTCAGGTCGAGGCTCAGCCGGCGCTGGGAGCCGCTGCGGCCGAGGCGGGCCTCGCCCCGCGCGTCGGTGCCGGGGCCGGCGTCGAAGGCGACCTTGCCGCGCCAGTCGTCGAGCACACCGGCGCCCGACAGGTCGAGCTTGACCGGCGGCAGGCCCGGCAGGCCGATCAGGCGGGCGACGATGCCACCGGCCGGCTCGTCGTGCTGGAAGGAGAGGTCGAGCTGCTGGGTGGCGGGGGCAAAATGCAGCTTGATGTTGGACTGGCCGGGCGCATCGAGGCGGCGCACGTCGAGCAGCGCCTGCAGGCCTTCGGAAGGGGCGCCGAGGCTGGCATTGCCTTCGGCGGAGAAGCGGGCGGCGACGCCGAGAATGGTTTCACCCAGCGAGAGCTCGCCGAGCTTGAATCGGTCCACCTGCAGCTTGACCGGTATTTCCGGCAGGAGCGGGCCGTCGGATGGCGGCGCCTCCTCGCCGGGTTTCGGCTTGCGGACGAATTCGATCTTGCCGATTTCGAGGTTCTGCACCTCGATCCGGCCGAGCAGGAGCGCCGCGCGGCGCCAGACGAGGCGGATCCGGTCGATGCGCAGGAAGACGCCGTCGGCATCGGCGATCGAGACGTCGCGGATGGTCGCGTCCGAGGACAGCGCGCCGTCGACCGCGCCGATATTGACCTTGGAGGTGGGCGTCGACAGCAGCTTGGAAATGAAGCCGGCCAGCACACCCTGGTCTTCCTGGGCATGCGGCACGGTCGGGCGCAGCATCAGGCCGCCGACCACAAGGGCGAGCAGGGCGAAGGCGAGGCCGATCCGGCGAAGGCCGAAGCGCCGGCCGAAAGGCTTGGAGCTTTTCGTTCGCGTCATCAGAAGGCCTGTCCGAGGCTGACATAGATGGCGTAGGCGCTCTCGCCGGTGCGGCGGGAGACGGGTACGGCGAAGTCGACGCGGATCGGTCCGATCGACGTATAATAACGCAGGCCGAGGCCCGCGCCGATCCTCAGGCGCTCCGAGCCATCGGGGAAGGACGAGGCGAAGGCCTGGCCGATATCGACGAAGGGCACGATGCCGATCGTGTCGGTGATCTTGATGCGGGCCTCGAGCGAGGCCTCGAACAGGCTCTTGCCGCCGGTGACATAGCCCTCCGGCGTGCGCGGGCCGAGGCTCTTGTAGTCGTAGCCGCGCACGGAGCCGCCGCCGCCGGCGTAGAAACGCATGGGCGCGGGAATGTCGCGCAGCGTGCCACCGGCGATGGAGGCGAAGGCGACGCGCACGGCCAGGATGTAGCGGGCGGCCTCGTCGAGCGAATAGTAGGTCGAGGCCTGGACGCGGCCGACGCCGAAGAACGAGGGTGCGTCGCGGAACCCCTTATAGGGCGTGAACGAGGCGATGACACGGATGCCGCGCGTGGGATCGAGCGGCCGGTCGGTGGAATCGTAGGTCACCGAGATGGGCAGGCCGACCACGCCGTAATTGTTGCGGCCGAGCGGATCGATCGACTGGCCGATCTGGCCCTCGATGCCGGCCTGCACCGAGAAGGCGTCGGTGAAGCGGTGGCGGATCGCGACCGTCGCGCTGGTGACGTTGCTCGAATAGAACTCGGTGCGCTCACGCAGGAACGAGGCGTCGATTAGCAAGTCGTTGCGGGTGCCCCAGAGCGCCGGCTTGATGAAGGAGGCGGCCAGGCGGCCGCCGAGATTTTCGGGCCGGAAGCCACCGCGATTGGTGCCGCCGAGCCATTTCTGGTTGGCGAGGAGATAGAAGAGATCGGCGTCGAGGCGCAGCCGCTCGGCGCCGCCGAACAGGTTGCGATGAGCCCAGTAGGCGCGCAGCGCCGGGCCGTCGACGGTGGAATAGCGCACGGAGGCGCCGAGCAGATTGGGCGGCCGCTCGGTGACTTCGACGTCGAGGGGCAGGTTGCCGTCGCTGTCGAGCGCCGTGCCCTCGCGCACCCTGACGCCGCCGAGCGCCTCGATGCGGGAGACCGATTTCCTGATATCGGCGACCGCTTTCGGCGAGTAGGGGTCGCCGCGCTCAGCATAGATGAACGAGCGCACCACCGCGGGGTCGACGTTGCGGGTGCCGGAAACGCCGATGCCGCCGATGCCGGCGACCGGGCCGGGATCGACCGCCAGCACCACATCGACCTGATGGCTGCGGTGGTCGATGACCGGCTGGCGCCTGACCACCTTGACGAAGGGGTGGCTGAGGCCACGGAAATGGTCGGAAAGCTGAGCCGCCGCCGCCAGCAGGCCGGAGGTGCGGGCCGGGTCGCCGGTTTTCAGCGTGACGATGCGCGCCGGTAGCACCGAGGGCGCGAAAGGGGCCCCGCTGCGCTCGTCGATCACCTCGACACGGCCGAACTTGTAGAGCGGTCCCGGATCGACCACGATATCGACGGGCACCAGCGCCCGCCCCTTGAAGCGGTCGAGCCCGGGCCGCGGCCCGGGCTCGACCGGCCGGCCGGCGGCCAGCGGCTGGCCGGCGACGACGATGGTGACGCGCGCCGCATAATAGCCCGCGCCCCACATGGCGTCGGTGATGCGCGGCAAGTCGCTTTCGGCCCGACGCAACAATTCATCGCTGTCGGCGGGCGCCTCGTTGCGCAGACGATAGAGTATCGAAACGTCGTTGATCGCCGCGGCGGCGTCCTTGTCGCTATCCAGGCCCTTGACCGTCACTTGATAGGCGAGGGCATTGGCGACGACTTGCGGCCTGTCGCTTCCGAATAGTCCAAAAAAACTTTGCGCGTAGGCAGAATCGTGGCCAGCAACGCCGAGTATTGCCGAAACTACGCAGAGATAGGTTCGGGATTTAGCCCGCCGCCGGAACGCCATTCACGCTTACCTTTCAACGACGATACAATGGTGGCGATGGGGTTAAATTATGACGAACGGGCCCAGAATGTGAAGAATTCCGATAGCAGATCATTAATCATGTCAATCTGATGGAGCGCAATTCGTGCAGTAAACCCCGGTTGCTACCACGGGTTCCGTCCGCCGGCCGTCAGGAAGAAGCGGGCCGCCGTTCGCCGGTATCCGCCGTTCGGCCGATGGGCGTCAAGAAAATGCCGCTCGCCAGTCGCGCGTCGCCCATGCAGAAATCCGGCGAAGATGACAAGGCGGCGCGCGGGCCGCGCCGCCGCTACCGGGAGCACGCCATGCAGAGCCTTCATTCGGGCGGGACGATCGGCGCCCTCGTGATTGGCGCCATTGTCCGGCACGGCGACCGGCCGGCCCTCTCCGACGGCACGGTCAGCTGGTCCTATCGCGAGCTCGGGGCGGCGATCGGGCGGTTCATCACCGTCTACCGGTCGATGGGCCTGAAAAAAGGCGACGCGCTCTCGGTTCTCGCCGGCAACCGCGCCGAATCCTGGGCCGCCATGTGCGCCGGGCTGATCATGGGCCTGCGCTACACGCCGCTGCATCCGCTCGCCGCCGAGGACGACCAGGCCTTCATCGTCGAGGATGCGGACATCGACATCCTGATCGTCGACGGCGGAAAGTTCGGGCCGCGCGGCCAGGCGATCCGGGCGCGCGTGCCGACGCTGAAACATCTGATGTCGTTCGGGCCGATGGAGGGCGTGCGCGACATCCTGGCAGAGGCTGCCGCTGCGGAACCCGCGCCGCTCGTCGACGAGAGCGAAGCGGAGGATATCGGCTGGCTCGCCTATACCGGCGGCACGACCGGACGGTCGAAAGGCGTGATGCTGCCGCACCGCGCCGTGGTCACCATGACGCTCCTGCTCTATGGCGACTGGGACTGGCCGGCCGAGATCCGCTATCTCGCGGCAACCCCGATCAGCCACGCCGCCGGCGTCACCATCTATCCCGTCATGTATCGCGGCGGCTATGTCCGCCTCGTTCAGGGCTTCGACGCTGAGACCTATTGCCGGGTCGTCGCCGAGGAGCGCATCACCGCGACCTTCCTGGTGCCGACGCTGATCTATGCGCTGATCGACCAGCACGAGGTGCGGGCGCGCTACGACCTCTCCTCGCTCGACATGATCGTCTATGGCGCGGCGCCGATGTCGCCGGACCGCCTGAAGGAGGCGATGGGCCTGTTCGGCCAGGTTTTTGTGCAGCTCTACGGCCAGACCGAGGCGCCGCAATGCATCACCACCCTGCGCAAGGTCGACCACGACCTCGCGCGGCCGGAGCGGCTCGGCTCCTGCGGCCGGCCGAGCCCCTTCGTGGACGTCAAGCTGTTCGATCAGGACATGCGCGAAGTGGCGGTGGGCGAGCCCGGGGAGATCTGCGTGCGTGGGCCGCTGGTCATGTCGGGCTACTGGAAGCGGCCGGACGCGACCGAGGAAACCCTGCGCGGCGGCTGGCTCCATACCGGTGATGTCGCGGTGCGCGACGCCGACGGCTATCTCTACATCGTCGACCGCACCAAGGACATGATCATCTCGGGCGGCTTCAACATCTATCCGCGCGAGGTCGAGGATGCCCTGATGGCGCATGCCGCCGTCGCCTCGGCCGCGGTGATCGGCATTCCCGACGAGAAATGGGGCGAGGCGGTGACCGCCTTCGTGGTGCTGAAACCGGGAGCGGCCGCGGCGGCGGAAGAGCTCCAGGCGCATGTGAAGGCGCTGCGCGGCGCGCCCTGGTCGCCGAAATCGGTCCAGTTCGTCGACGCCATTCCCGTGACCGGGCTCGGCAAGATCGACCGCAAGGTGCTGCGCGCGCCCTATTGGGAAGGACGCCGGCGCGGCGTCGCGTGACGGCGGGGCGGTCGCGCCATCCCGCGCCGGGCATAGTATGAAGAGCGCGGTGCGGGCAGCGATTCGGTCCTGACGACGCCGGCCACCAAGGCCGCGCCGGCATGGCTGGGATCTCCTGTGGAGGACGCGAGGGGCGGTCCACCGCACCCGCCGGCCGTGATATCGTGCCGGCCGTTCGGCGCTATGCGAGGTGGAATGAAAGTCGGCATCGAGCTCGGGATGACATCGGCGGGCGAGCCCGCCAGGCTCGATCTGGAGGAGCTGCTTTCAACCCGCCTGCTGGTGCAGGGCAATTCCGGGTCCGGCAAATCGCATCTGCTGCGCCGGCTCCTGGAGCAGAGCGCCCCTTGGGTGCAGCAGGCCATCATCGATCCGGAGGGGGATTTCGTCTCCTTTTCCGAGCGCTTCGGCCATACCGTGGTCGATGCCGAGCGCTCGCCCGGCGAACTGCAGCGGATCGCCAACCGCATCCGCCAGCACCGGGCCTCCGTCGTGCTCAATCTCGAGGGCCTTGACGCCGAGGAGCAGATGCGCTGCGCGGCGGCCTTCCTCAACGGCCTGTTCGATGCCGATCGCACGGTCTGGTTCCCGATGCTGATCGCGGTCGACGAAGCGCAGCTCTTCGCCCCGGCGGTTGCCGGCGAGGTCGCCGACGATGCGCGCAAGGCCTCCCTCGGCGCCATGACCAACCTGATGTGCCGTGGCCGCAAGCGCGGTCTTGCCGGCATCATCGCCACGCAGCGGCTCGCCAAGCTCGCCAAGAACGTCGCCGCCGAAGCCTCGAACTTCCTGATGGGGCGCACCTTCCTCGACATCGACATGGCGCGGGCGGCCGACCTGCTCGGCATGGAGCGGCGCCAGGCCGAAGCCTTCCGCGATCTCGAGCCCGGCCAGTTCGTGGCGCTCGGGCCCGCCCTGTCGCGCCGGCCGCTGCAGGTCCGGATCGGCAGCGTCGACACGGCCGGCCGCTCGGGCCGGCCCTCGCTGATGCCGCTGCCGGAAACGCCGCGCGATGCGCTCGAGGACCTGATCTTCGACCCGGCGGGCGACGTGCTGCCCATGCCGACGCCCAATCCGGCGCGGGCGATCGCCACCGCCGAGTTGATGCGGCGCATCGAGACGGGCCGGATGCCGGAGGCGGGCGCGGAGCCGGAAACCGACCCGCGTTCGGAGGAGGAGCGGCAGGCGCTGATCGACGGCATCTATGCCGAGCTCTTGTCGGATCCCGAGGCCGCGTTCCGGCCGGTGCCGCTGCTCTACCAGGATTTCCAGTTCCATTGCCGCCTGAAGAAGCTCGGCACGTTCGGCCAGGACATGTCGTCGTTCCGCCGGCGCCTTGCCCTGGCGCGCGCCGGCATCACGGCCGAAGAGGGCGATGCGGCCTGGCAGCAGGTGCTCTCCGTGTCGGAAAGCCTGCCGGAGGAGATGCAGGGCGTCTTCCTGATGATCGCCCGGGCGGCGCGCGAAGGCGCGGTCTGCCCGCCCGACGAGGCGCTGGCGCGGGCCTATGGCAGCCACTCGCCGTCGCGCGGCCGCTGGCTCCTGACCTATATGGCCGAGCAGGGGCTCATTCGCAGCGAAGCCGATTTCCGGGGCAATCGGACGGTGGCGATCGCCGGCGTCGGCTGGCGCACCGCCGCCGGCAGCCCGAAGACGTCGGGCAAGCCCGCTGCGCCGGCCTCGAAGCTGGCGTCGGCCCAGGCGCTCATTCTGGGTTTTGCCGGCAGCGGCCAGGGCGACGAGGAGCCGGCCGGCGACATGCATCCGGACGAGCAGCATCCGGACGAAGGGCATCCGGGCGAGGGCACGGTGGCGGCCGAATAGCCCGCCGTCGGCGCCGGACGGCGCGTCCTGTCCGTCACGTGAGAAAAAGGCGGGCGCCGGCATGGCCGAACGGCAGACAGCATCGCAGATCTTCCTCTGGGTCGTCGCCGTCGGCTTCTTCATGCAGATGCTCGACTCGACGATCGTCAACACGGCGCTGCCGGCGATCGCGGCGAGCCTCGGCGAAAACCCGCTGCGCATGCATTTCGTGGTGATTGCCTATTCGCTCACCATGGCCATGCTGATCCCCGCTTCGGGTTGGATCGCCGACCGGTTCGGCACGCGCCAGGTGTTCATGGCGGCGATCATTCTGTTCACGCTCGGGTCGATCGGCTGCGCCGTGTCGCGCACGCTCACCGAGCTCGTGCTGACCCGCATCGTCCAGGGCTTCGGCGGCGCCATGCTGCTGCCGGTCGGCCGGCTTGCCGTGATGCGCGCCGTGCCGCGCGAGGAATTCCTGCCGGCTATGAGCTTCATCGCCATTCCCGGCCTGCTCGGGCCGCTGATCGGACCGACGCTCGGCGGCTGGCTGGTGCAGGTCGCCTCCTGGCACTGGGTGTTCCTCATCAATGTGCCGATCGGCATCATCGGCTGCATCCTGACCTATACCCACATGCCCGACAGCCGCGCCGCCTCGATCGGCCGGTTCGACTTTGCCGGCTATCTCATGCTGTCGGTCGGCATGGTCGCGCTGTCCTTCTCGCTGGACGGCCTTGCCGGGCTCGGCATGGCACACGCGACGGTGCTGCTGCTCCTGGTGTTCAGCATGGCGCTGATCATCGCCTACGGCCTGCATGCGCAGCGCCGGCCCGATCCGCTGTTTCCGCTCTACCTGTTCAAGATCCATACCTATTCGGTGGGCCTGCTCGGCAATCTCTTCGCGCGGATCGGCTCCGGCGCCATGCCCTTCCTGATGCCGCTGCTGCTGCAGGTCTGCCTCGGCTACAACGCCATGGATGCCGGCATGATGATGCTGCCGGTGGCCGCGGCCGGCATGTTCGCCAAGCGCATCACGCCGCCACTCATTCGCTCCCAGGGCTATCGGCGCGTGCTGGTCGGCAATACCCTGCTGCTCGGCGTCATGATGATGAGCTTCGCCCTGGTCACGCCCGGGCAGCCGCTCTGGATCAGGCTGATTCAGCTCGGCGTGTTCGGCATGCTCAACTCGCTGCAGTTCACCGCCATGAACACGATCACCCTGCGCGATCTCGACAGCGATGGCGCCGGCAGCGGCAACAGCCTGTTCTCGATGGTGCAGATCCTGGCCATGAGCCTCGGCGTCACGGTGGCCGGCGCGCTGCTCGCGACCTTTGTCGGCATGTTCGGCAGTTCCGGCCTAGCAGGCACCCTGCCGGCCTTCCAGGCGACCTTCCTGTGCATCGGCCTCATCACCTGCGCGTCAGCCTGGATCTTCTTCCAGCTCGCGCCCGAGATCCGCGGCGCCAAGGAACACGACGATCCTGCCGATGTGAGCTGAGCCGGACCGGTCATTCGCCGTGTGCGCTGGCGCATGAACCGCCGCCGGTTTTCATGCCACTCATGGGGACACGGAGCTGCGCAGGGCGGCTCAAGTCCCGGAGGGGCGGTCATGATTGCTTTCGATCATTCGTCCGAACGCAGCTCCGCATCGGCCGAGACCAGGGCCACCACAGGTTTCGATCGGTCGATCGCCCGGCGCGATCTGCGCTTCGTCAGCCTCGACCGCCGCGGCGGCCGACCCGTGCCGCATCAACCGCACGGTGGCCGCGTCGCCCTTGGCTGGGTGCGCGCTTTCCTGCGGGAAGGGCTCTGAAGCTGCCGGCCGCGCCTGCGGGTCATGCCGCGGCCGCCACCGGCGCCTTCGTCCGGGCCCAGAATTGACCGGTGGCGAGAGGGCTCCATCCGACTAGACTTGCAGCCCCCATGCCGAATGCTTGCCAGGCCGAGAGCCGATCCCATGCGTCAGGTCGACGATATTCTCACGCAGTTTCCAGGGCCGGTCACGCTGCATGTGACGTGGCAGCGCAAGCTCGGCGGCCTCGTCACCGGCGCCGGCTTCGTCGCATTCTTCGTATGGCTGCTGCTGTCCGACTACGCCCGGGTCCGCGGCTATATGGCCGGGACGTCGGGGGTAATCGGCGCCTGGATCTCGATCGCCTTCTTTGGCGCGCTGGCGATCAGAGCGGCGCTGCTGTTCCTGGTTCCCGGAGCGGGCAGGCTGACGCTCGACGCGGACGGTTTCGAGATCGTCCATATCATCAGGCGCATCCGACAATCCTGGCGGGACGTGAGCGGTTTCCGCGTCGAGACAGGGCACTTGCCGGGCCGGATCGGCGGACCGTTCGAACAGGTCCGCTACGATGTCCACGGCGCGCTGAGCGGCGCTACGGCCGCCGAAGTGCCGCCGATCTATGGCTTGCGGCGCGGCACGCTGGTCGTGCTCTTGAACGGATGGCAGGCCCGGGCGCTGGACCGTGAGGGCAAGACCGGTCCCGGCTGACGGCTGCCATTCGCCGGCCTCGCCAGCGCTGCGTCAGCCATGCAGGCCGAGCGCGGCGCGCCCCGCGCCCACGAGGATGGTGTCGCTCTGCGGCGAGTGGACACGGGCGCACAGCACGTCGCGCAGATGCCGCTCGAGCGGATTGCTGCGGCTGAGGCCGGGATTGCCGGACAGCGCCACTGCCTTTTCGACGGCCGCGATGGCATTGGCGTTGATGACGTGCTTGGCAAGATAGCTTTCGTGGACCGTCGGTGCGGCGCCGCCGTCGACCTGCTCGGCAAGGCGGAGCAGCATGGTATTGGCGAAGAGCAGCGCGTCGATCTCGCCGACCGCCTCCTGCATGCGCGGCAGGCTCGACAGGGGCGCGCCGAGATTGGCCGGCGTCCGGTTCTTCAGGAAGCCGATGAGCCAGTTGCGGGCGGCGCGGGCGACGCCGTCATAGACCGCCGCGAAGAGCAGGACGGGCCAGGCGGCCGCCGCCGCGTCCGGCACTCCCCACTCGACCGGACGTCTGATGTCGACGGCGTGGTCCGCGGGGATGACGACGTCTTCAAGCACGACGTCGTGGCTGCCGCTGGCCCGCATGCCCAGATGATCCCAGGTCTCGACGATCGAGAGGCCGGGCGTGCCGCGCGGCACCAGGAAGGTGCCGACGCGCGGCTCCGCCTCGTCGGTTTTCGCCCAGACGGCGTTCCAGGCCAGGATCGGAACGCCGGTCGAGAAGATCTTGTGGCCGGAAATCGACCAGCCGCCGGCCACCCTGCGGGCGATGGTCGCCGGCAGGCCGCCGCGCATGGGCGTGCCCAGCGCCGGCTCGACCCTGAGATTGTTGGCGAAGGCGCCGTCCGTGACCGCCGAACGGGCGACGCGGGCGCGCATCGCCTCCGGCCAGCGCGGGTTCTGCCGAAGCTGGGCGTGGAAGTGATATTGCTGCGCGAGCACCAGGGCGGTCGACGGCTCGCCCTCGGCGATGGCGGCGACCACGGCGACGGCCTCGGCAAGACCGGCCTCGCCGCCGCCATGGGCGCGAGCGGTGACGAGGCCGGCAAGGCCGGCGCGCCTGAGCGCTTCGATATTGGCGACGGGAAAGCTGGCCGCCGCATCGTGTGCGGCGGCGGTCCGAGCAAAATCCCGGGCGATGGCCCGGGCCATCGCCCGCGGCTCGCTTGAGTGATCGACGCGGCCGTCCATGGCGGGGCGGGTCAGGCCGCCCTGGCACGCCGGCCGGCGGCCGCGGCGTCTTCCGCCGGCTTCGCCTTCTCGGCGCGCGGCTTGACGAGGTTGACGCTGCCGGAGATCGCCTGCGGCTTGCGCAGCAAATTGAGGATCGGACAGAACCGTTCCACCGCCTCTTCGAGCTCGGCGATGGCCTTGGCGCTCGCCGGCGAGACGATGTGCACGACATAGGCGATGTCGTGCGGGTGGACCGGCAGGTGCGGATGGTCAGGGTGGGAAGCGCGGGCGTCGATCGTGCCGCTGACCTCCACGTCGAGCGATTCGATCGGAACCTTCTGCAGTGCCGCCTGGATCAGGTAGCTGTGGGTGAGGCAACTGCCGAGCACGCCGAGCTGCAGCTCGGGCGAGCTCGGCCCGAGATTGTAGCCGGCGAAATCGGGCGGGCTGTCGGTGACGACCTGGAAATCGCGGATGCGGATGCGGCGGATGCCGCTGCGGCCCTCGGCGCTCACCCTTGCCGCGAGCGGCTGGGGGCCGAGCTCGCCCTTGTCGATGCGTGCCTTGCAGGCGAGCACCGCGCCACGCTTCTCGGCGAGATAGTCGTTGAGATCGGTCATGGACGTCTCCTCGGCTTTCGGGATGGTTTGATGTTCACCAGGTCGCATCGAGGCCGAGCAGGCCGAGCACCTCGTGGCGCAGCTTGGCGAGATGCGGATCGCCGCGATGGCGCGGATAGGGCCGGTCGACCGTTATCTCGGCCTTGATGCGGGCGGGCCGATCGGACAGCACCACCACCCGTGTCGCCATGAACAGCGCTTCCTCGACATCGTGCGTGACCAGCAGGGCGGTGAAGCCGGCCCGCTGCCACAGGGCGACGATCTCCGACTGCATGGCGAGGCGGGTGAGGCTGTCGAGCTTGCCGAGCGGCTCGTCGAGAATGAGCAGGCTCGGCTCGTTGACGAGCGCGCGCGCCAGCGCGACGCGCTGGGCCATGCCGCCCGACAGCTGGTGCGGATAGGCCTTGGCGAAGGCGGCGAGCCCGACGAGCCGCAAGGCCTCGTCGACGCGATGACGTTGGCTGCGGATCAGGCCCTGCGCCTCGAGGCCGAGCGCGACATTGTCGAACACCGTCCGCCAGGGGAACAGCGTCGGATCCTGGAACACGACGACCCGCGACGGATCGGGCCGGTCGATCGGGACGCCGTCGCTGACGAGCCGTCCCGATGTCGGCGGTTCGAGCCCGGCCACGAGGCGCAGCAGGGTCGACTTGCCGCAGCCGGATGGGCCGAGCAGGGCGACGAATTCGCCCGGCGCGACGGCAAGGTCGACGCGGTCGAGCACCGGCAGCGGCTGCCCTTCGAGGGCGAAGCGGTGCGAGACGTCATGGATGCCGAGGCGGGCGCCGGTCGGCGGCGCCTCGGTCCGGATCGCGGCGGCGCTCACCATTTGACGATGCCCTTCTGCCAGCCGAGCAGGCGGTCGCGCAGCCGGAACAGCAGCGTGATCAGCGTCGAGCAGACGAGCGTCATGACCAGGAGCGCAGCGTACATGTTGGCATAGGCGGCCCAGCCCTGGGCCCATTGCAGGTACCAGCCGAGGCCGGCCTTGACGCCCAGCATCTCCGCGACGACGAGCACGGCGAAGGATGCACCGAGGCCCATGAACAGGCCGACGAAGACATGCGGCATGGCGGCAGGAATGGCGACCTTGAAGATCAGGAAGCGCCTGCCGGCACCGAGCGTGCGGGCGACGTCGTAGTAGGCGCTCGGCACCGCGGCGACGCCGGACCAGGTCAGGATCGTGGTCGGAAAGGCGGTCGCCAGCGCGACCAGGAAAACGCTGGCGCTCCAACTCGAGGGAAACGCGAAGAAGGCGATCGGCAGCCAGGCGGTCGCGGGCAGCGGCCCGACGAAGCGCAGGACCGGGTGGACCCAATAGCCGATGCGCTGCGACCAGCCGATCGAGACGCCGAGAACGAAGCCGGCAAGCGCGCCGAGAACGTAGCCGGTGGCATGCAGGCGCAGCGAATGGACGAGGCTGAGGCCGAGCTTGGCATAGTCGTCGGTGAAGACCTCGACCAGCGCCTGGGGCGGCGGGAAGAAGGGCTGCGGCAGGACCTCGCTCTTCGCCGCCAGCAGTTCCCAGGTCGCGAGGAAGAGCGGGAAGACGACGAGCCACGGGCCGAGATGGGCGAGCCGGGCGGCGGTGCGGCCGGTCGCGGCGGTGGCGAGCACCGCCGCGGCGAGGCCGAGCCCCATCAGCGCGAAGGCGCCGGCGACCAGCGTGGTGCGCGACCAGTCGCCGGTATCGGGCAGTCCGTAGGTGAGGCCGGCGAGGGCGAGCCAGACCGTGCTCGCGGCAAGGCCGGTCGCCCAGAGCCGGGGTGGCGCGCCGGCGCGCGCGGGCCGGCCGGCGGCTGCGTCGATGGCTGCGGTGTTGATGGCCGTCATGACGTCAGCTCAGCACGTCGGCATAGACGCGGTCGGCGAAGCGAGCCGAGTCGGTGTTCGGCTTGAACACGGCGACCGCCTTCAGCTCGTCGGCATAGAGCCGGAGCTGCGCCTTCAGGTCGTTGCCGATCGGATGGTTGCCATGGGTGTGGTAGCGCACCAGGGCGGTGAGATCCTCGATCGGCGAGTTGGGCGGGGCGAAGCGCGAGAAGATGCGCGCGGAAATCTCGGGATGATGGACGAGATAGTCCTGCGCCTCGATGGTCGCGGCGGTCAGTGCGCGGGCGACCGCGCGGTCCGAACGGATCAGGCTGCCGCGAATGCCGAGAATGCAGCATGTGCGCTCGGCGAATTCGCCGTGGAGGTTGGACGAGATCTCGGTGAACTTGCCGTCCTTCAACCAGGCGAAGGTCTTCGGATCGGCATCGGCAAGCGCATGCGCCTCGCCCTTCTCGACCGCGGCGCGCAGGAGCTCGCCGGGAAACTGGCGCCATTCGACGTCGCGTTCGGCATCGATGCCGAGCTTGTGGAACTGGATGGCGAACAGGTTCTTGGTCGGCGCGGTCATGTCGGCGACCGCGATGGTCTTGCCCTTGAGATCGGCGAGCTGGCGGATGCCGGAAGCGGCGGGCGCCAGCAGCCGCATGCAGCCGCCATGGGTGCCGGCGGTGATCTTGACGTCGAAACCCTGTTCGAGGGGCTTGAGCCAGCGCAGCGCCATGCCGACGCCGGCATCGGCCTTGGCGGTCGCGATGGCCTCCAGGAGCTGGTCCGTCGAGCCGCCGAAATTGATCAGCTCGACGTCGAGATTGTATTTCTCGAAGATCCTCTGCTCGACACCGACGAGCGGGCCGGAAAGGCAGATGGAGCTGGCGTTCCAGGCCAGCTTCAGGGCGCGCCTCTGGGGCAGCCGCTCGGGCGGCGCGGCGCCCGCATCGGCCTGGCTGGCCGAAGCCGGCGTCACGCACATGGTCTCGCGGGCGAGGCGGTCGAACGCCTCGACATCGAAGCTCGCGGAGGGCAGGGCCCTGGCCGAGAGGCTGGCGAGCGTTCCCAGCGCGCCGGCGAGGCCGAGGCTCGCGACGACGCGGCGGCGCGACAGGAAGGCACTGGCAGGCAGAGCGGACTTTGTTTCGGACGGCTGGTCGGACACGATGGTAAGCTCCGGTCGGTTCATGCCCCGCAGGTTCGGCAAAGCAATCCCCTTCGCCGGACGAGGCCGGCGGCGTTGATGCTCAGGTTTTCGACGTGCGGGCGCGCGGTGAATAGTTCCGCTCTGAGGCCTTATTCTCGAAGAAACCCTTCGATGGTCAATAGAGCGCTCTTTCGAATTGGGCGGCTGCTGGAGGAGCCGGACCCTGCGGGGCCGGCGCCCGGGAGAATGCCGGACCCGGCCGATGCGTCGCTCCCGATGCGCGGCTCACGCGGCGGCGCGGCGTGCCGCGAGCTCGCGGGTGAGCGGGATCAGCGTCCGGCCATAGTCGACGGCGTCGGCATGCGGCTCGAAGCCACGGATCAGGAAGGTCGTGACGCCGAGGTCGTAATAGTCGATGAGCGCTTCGGCGACCTGCTCGGGCGTGCCCACCAGGGCGGTGGAATTGCCACGCGCGCCGGTCAGGGCGGCCATGCCGGTCCACAGCCGCCGATCGAGCCGCGGGCCGCGGGCGGCCGCCTCGAGCAGGCGGAGCGAACCGGAATTGACCGGCTCGCGGCTGCGGGCAAAGCCGGTCTGGTGGATGAGCGCGGTGGCGCGTTCCAGGAACTCGTCGGCACGCTTCCACGCACGCTCCTCGGTATCGGCCAGAATCGGGCGGAGGGACAGGCTGAAGCGCGGGCGACGGCCGTGGACGGCGGCCGCCGCGCGCACCCGGGCGGTGAGCTCGCGCACCTGGTCGTGGGTCTCGCCCCAGAGCGCATAGATGTCGGCGTGGCGCCCGGCGACCGGGATCGCGGCGTCGGACGCCCCGCCGAAATAGATCGGGATATGCGGCTTCTGGACCGGCTTGACCGTCGAGAAGGCGCGCTCGAACCGGTAGAAGCGGCCCTCGTGGTCGAACGGGGTCTCGCTCGTCCAGGTCCGCTTGACGACGTCGAGATATTCGTCGGTGCGGGCGTAGCGCTCGTCCTTCGTCAGGAAATCGCCGTCCTGGCGCTGTTCGGCATCGTCGCCGCCGGTGATGATGTGAACCGCCACCCGGCCGCGCGTGAACTGGTCGAGGGTGGCGAACTGGCGGGCCGCGAGCGTCGGCTGGGTGAAGCCGGGCCGATGCGCGATCATCAGGCCGAGCCGGCTGGTTGCCGCTGCGGCATGGCCGGCGACCAGAATGCTTTCGGGCGAGGTCGAATGGAAGGCGACGAGCGCCCGGTCGAAGCCCGAGGCCTCGTGGGCGCGCGCAACCTTTTCGACGTGATCGACGTCGATGACGGGCCCCTGCGCGGGAATGATCTCCGAGCTTTCACGGGTCGCGATATAGCCGATGAATTCAATCGTCATGAGGTGCTCCGATGCGCCGCGAGATGAGAAGCTGAAGCCAGGCAGGATCAGGGCCCATCATGAGGCGTGGCGACTGGAGAGTGTTTTCGAAGTTTCAGGTCCGGGCAGAAGGAAATCTGCGTCCTGCAGGGCTGCCGCGCTGCGATGTTTCTCCGTTGCTGAAAGCCGAGGCGGGCGCCAGGATGAGCGCCGTCCCAACACGTGAAAGACCTCCGCGCAGGAGGCGGGACCGGCCGCGACGGCCATCACAGGGGAGCGGAGAGGCATGGGCAGGCGCGAGCCGGTGGACGTGGTGGTGGTCGGCGCGGGGTTTGGCGGGGCGGCCTTTGCCTGGCGCCTCGCGACGCGGCGGCCGGATCTCAGGATCGCGGTGCTGGACCGCGGCGGCCCGCCCGACTACGCGGCCATGCCGATGCAGACGCCCGGCTGGCAGCGCGCCTTTCTCGGCTCATGGGCAACCTCGCCCAATCTGCGGCTCGCCGCGGGCGCTGTCGCTCCCTCCGCCGACTATCCGGTCGATGACGCCGATTCGGCGTTCAAGCCGCTCATGTGGAACGGCTTCGGCGGTTCCACGGTCACCTGGGCCGCGCATTTTCCGCGCCTGCACCCGTCGGACTTCCGCACCCGCTCGCTCGACGGCGTCGGCGACGACTGGCCGTTCGATTATGCCGATCTCGAGCCCTATTACGACCTCAACGACGCGCGCATGGGCATTGCCGGCCTCGCCGGAGATCCGGCCTATCCGCCGAAACCGGCGCGTCCCATGGCGCCGGTCGCGCCCGGGCGCATGGGCAATCTCGCGGCCGAGGCCTTCGACCGGCTCGGCTGGCACTGGTGGCCGGTCGACGCCGCGATCAATACGGCGCCTCATGGCGGGCGTCCGGCCTGCAACTATTGCGGCCCCTGCCTGACCGGCTGCGTGACGCGCGCCAAGGCCTCCGTCGACCAGACCTACCTTGCCGATGCCGTGGCGGCCGGGGTCGTGCTGCGCGGCGGCGCGGTCGTGACCGAGATCGAGCTCGGCGGCGGCCGGGCGACCGGCGTGCGCTACCGCGACGCCGACGGCACCGAGACCCTGCAGCCGGCGGCGGCCGTGGTGATCGCCGGCAATGGCATCGGCACCGCGCGCCTGATGCTCGCCTCCGGCCTGACGGCACCGGCACTCGGGCGCAACCTGATGTTCCACGGCGCGGCCTATGTCCGGGGCCTGTTCGACCGGCAGCTGGACGGGCCGGTCGGGCCGGGCGGCTGTGCCATCTACAGCCACCAGTTCTACGAGACCGACCCGGCGCGGGGCTTCGTGCGCGGCGTGCACCTGCAGGTGACCCGCGAGAACCCGCTGATGACCCAGGCGACCCGTCTCGCCGAGCCCTGGGGTGCCGAATCACATACGCAGGTGCGCGCCGAGTTCGGCCGGTCGATGGCGGTCCTGGTACTGAACGAGGACCTGCCGGAAGCGCATAACCGGGTGTCGCTCACCGACCGGATCGAGGCCGACGGCATGCCGGGCGTGAAGGTCGACTACAAGGTGTCGGAACACACGCGCAAAGCCCTGGATTTCGGCCTGGACCGGGCCGAGGAGGTGCTGCGCGCGGCCGGCGCGGTGGCGACCGTGCGGGTGGATCTTGCCCCCTATACCGGCTGGCACCTGCTGGGCACGGCCCGGATGGGAAGCGATCCCGCGACCTCGGTGACCGACGGTCACGGTCGCTGCCATGGTGTCGCCAATCTCATCGTGGCTGATGGCAGCCTGTTTCCAACCGTGGGCGCGGTGAATCCCGGCTCGACCATAGGAGCACTGGCACTGCGCATAGCCGACGATCTTGCGAGGGACATGGCATGAACGGCGCCTTTTCCGACGGCTTTCTCGATGCGGTCATCGATACGCTCCTGCCGGGCGAGGCCGAATCGGCGGCCGGATCGCCGCTGCCGGCGGCGACCGGGGCAGGACTGGCCGGTCGGGATTATGGCGAGCGCCATGCGGCGGTGCTGACGGCCATCCACGCCGAGGCGGTCAGCGATCGGGCCTTCGTCACCGCGGCGCCGGCCGAGCGGCACCGGATCCTGGCCGAGGTCGAGAAACGCGCCTTCGAGCCGTTCCGCGCGCTGGTCCAGGAGGTGGCCGCCGACTATCACGACCAGCCGGCGGTTCTCCGGGCCTATGGCTGGCGCAGCGAGCCGCCGCAGCCGAGCGGTCACAGGATCGCGCCGGCCGACGACGCGACCACCGCGCGGCTCGCGCGCGTCGCCGCCCGCGGCCAGATCTTCCGGGTGGTGCCATGACCCCGTCGGCTTTCCCGAACTTCCGCCCCTTCGAGCTCGATGTCGGCGAGGCCCGCATCGCCGGGGTGATCGGCGGCGAAGGGCCGCCGGTGCTGCTGCTGCACGGCTATCCGGAAACGAGCCTTGCCTGGCGCCATATCGCGCCGGTGCTCGCCCAGTACCATACGGTGGTGGCGACGGACCTGCGCGGTTATGGCGACAGCGTCGGGCCGGTGGGAGCCTCGCCGGAAGCCTATTCCAAGCGCGTGATGGCGCAGGACCAGATCGCGGTCATGGCCCATCTCGGCTTCAAGCGTTTTGCCGTGGTCGGCCACGACCGCGGCGCCAGGGTCGGCTATCGCATGGCGCTCGACACCCCCCATGCGGTGTCGTGCTTCACCTCGCTGACGGTGATCCCGACCGCCGACATGTGGCGCAAGGCGGACCGGGCCTTCGGCCTTGCCGCCTATCACTGGTTCCTGCTGGCGCAGCCTTACGACATGCCGGAGCGGCTGATCGGCGCCGATCCCGACTTTTTCCTCGAGGTGACGCTGCAGCGGATGGCGCTGTCGCCGTCCGCCTATGCCGATGCGCTCGAGCCCTATGCCCAGGCGTTCCGCAAGGCCGAGGTACGCCACGCCATGTGCCAGGACTACCGCGCCGGTGCCAGCATCGATCTCACCCACGACCAGGTCGACCTCAGCGATGGCCGCAAGCTGCGCTGTCCGGTGCTGGTGCTCTGGCCGGAGCACAATGCCCCGGCGGTGCCGCCGCTCGACACCTGGCGGCCCTGGGTCGGCGCGCCGGTCTTCGGCAGGCCGCTTCCGGGCTGCGGCCACCTCCTGCCCGAGGAGGCGCCGGACGCCGTGCTGGCCGACCTGGTGCCGTTCCTGAGCGATGCGGGCGCCTGAGTGGCGCCCAGCGGACACCGCCGCCGCGGGGCTCAGCGCGGGGCCGGCCTCTCGATATTGAGCGGCACGCAGTTGCGGTGGCCGGCCTCCATGCAGGCGAGCACCCGGGAAGAGGCCTGCAACTGGTCGAAGACGACGTAGGTGGTGATCCCGAGGATGATCACGGCAATCGCGGCGCCGATGTTCTGGCGCATGCGCACCCGCTCGTCCCACGCGTTGAAACCGCTGGGCGGCGGGTTGTCCGCCGGTCGCGTGGCATCGGACCAAGTCTGCCAGCTCGGCCCGCGCGGCTTGTCCGATCTCGGTCGCTCGTCGTAACGCATGGCGCTCCGACCCTCGTCGATGCAGCCGCGGGCCCGACCGGTCCGATCCTGCCCAAACGGCCTCGCGTGGCATTGTAGCGCAGCCTCGCCGGTTGTCACGGTGGCGTTTTCGGCCCATTGCAGCGCATCAGCCCGGCCGACCTGGTCGTTGCGTCCCGTCGCGGCCCGGTCGATCATTGCACCCAAGGGAATCGGCTCAACAGCATCGGACCATTGCATGATCGCCAAGCTGGTCGCCGCGGCGCTGCTCCTCGTCAATGGCGCCCTGCACATTGCCGAATATGCGCTGGTGCCGCCGAGCCTGCCGGTCATGATCACGGCCGGTTTCGGAGCCGTCTACGGCGCGCTCGGCCTCATTCTTCCCTTCGGCGGCCGCCGCCTTCTGGTCATCGCCCAGGTCATCTCGGCGATCGGCGGCTTCATGGCCGTGTCGAGCGTCTGGCAGGACCTGCAGCCGATGACCTTCTGGATCGCCGGTTTCGTGGTGCTCGATCTCGCGGTCATCTGGTTCTGCGCCTGGGCCAAGGCCGAACTGGCGGCCGACCAGCCACCCGCCTGAACCTCAGCGATCGGCCAGCAACTGCCGATATTTGGCGATCTCGGCCGGAATCAGCGCGGCAAGGTGAGCCGGCGTCGTCTCGTCCGGCTCGGGCGTGGTCGAGGCGAGCTCGGCAAAACGCCTGCGCAGGCCTTCGCTCGCCATGGCTGTGCGTATGGCGGCGTTGAGCCGCTGGACGATCGCCTCGGACGTGCCCTTGGGCGCGAACAGCGCATTCCAGCCCTGGGCCTGGAAGGCGGCAAGGCCGGCCTCGGTGGAGGTCGGCACATCGGGCAGGATGGCGAGGCGGGCGGGGCCGGCCACGGCGAGCGCCCGGGCTTCGCCGGCCTGGACCTGCGAGCCGAGCGAGGTCGCCGCGTCGCAGACGCCGTCGATCTGGCCGGCGAGGAGATCCTGCAGCGCCGGAGCGGCGCCGCGATAGCCGACCAGGGTCACCTCGACCGCGGCGGCCTGAATGAAGCTGCGGCAGATGAGATAATTGGACGAGCCGACCCCGGCATGGCCGAGCGTCGCGCGCCCCGGATTCGCCTTGGCATAGGCGATGAACTCGGCGAGCGTGCGCGCCGGATGGGTCTTGCGCACGGCGAGCAGGGGCGAGGTCTTCGCCACCAGACCGATCGGCACGAAAGCGTCGGGGCCGTATCGCAGGTCCGGATAGATCGAATAGGCCGCGGCATTGGTGCCGGTATTGCCGATCACGATGGTGTAGCCGTCCGGCTCGGCGCGCGCCGCACGGGCAAGCGCGAGGGTTCCGCCGGCGCCGCCGGCATTTTCCGTGACGATCCTCTGGCCGAGGGCACGGCTCAGCTCCTCGGCGACCACCCGGGCAATCACATCCGACGTGCCGCCGGCGGCAAACGGCACGATCATCAGGATCGGCCGGGCCGGATAGCCGTCCTCGGCGCGCAGGCCGGGAGCTGCCGCTGCGGCAGCGGCGAGGACGAAGGCGGCAAGGGCGGCGGTCCAGCGGCGCATCGGCTGTTGTCTCCCGTGGGGGGCGCCAAGCATTGGCAGCATCGCCAGCCAATGCCCAGATCGGGTCATCGCTGATGCGCAAAGCCTGCGGGGCGAACGACAATCCCGGGGCGCGTCCTGGGGAGAAGGGCGGCATTTTGCCCTGTCCGGCCGGCGCCGGCCGTTCCGCGGCTGGCGCTCGGCGGCGTCTCATGTCATCAGGGAGCCCGTCGCAACCAGCTCAAAAGGTCCATGTCAGAGCCCGTCCGCACCCGACGCGTCTATCTTCTCACCGGCTACGAACCGCTTGGCCCGGCAGCTCATCATCATCGTTTCGATCGCGAGATCAGGCGCTTCGAGAAGACATGGTCGGTCCGGGCCGAGGTCGGGCCGATGACGCTGCACGAGGGCCGGCCGGTGGCGTCCTGGCCGGTTACGCTCAGCGGACCGGACTGGCAGACCAGGACCGACGTCCGGCTGCTGCGCTGGGACGACGTCATTGCCGAGGATGTCGACCGGCCGATCTGGCTGCGGCTGGTGCTCTATTTCCGGGCCGCGGTCGACATTGCGCTGACCGGCACGTTCTTCCGCTATATCGCGGCCTATTGGCGTTATTCGCTGTTCGCGGGCTATCCGGCGGTCCTGCTGATGCTGTTCACGGCCCTGTCGATCGGCCTCGGATCGGCCTGGGGCCTGTTTGGCGGACCTTATCCGGGGCTTGCCGTACCGCTCATCGCCATCGGTCTGTTCCTGGTGCTGATGCGCTGGCCCGGACGGCGTTTCCATATCGACTACATGCTGAACGACTGGATCTTCGCGCGCGACATGATCCGCCGGGCGCGGCCCTCGATCGGCCGCCGGATGACCGAGCTCGCCGACGAGATCGCGACCGGCGTGAAGGCGGGCGACGTCGACGAAGTGGTGATCATCGCGCACAGCCTCGGTGCCGCCTGGATGGTCGAAAGCGTCGCCGAGGCGCTGGCCGCCGATCCGGACCTGGCCAGGCGTAGCACGCCGCTCGGCCTTGCCGGCGTCGGCTCCTCGACCCTGAAGATCGCGCTGCATCCCGCCGCCGGCTGGATCCGTGCGGCCGTGAAGCGCATCGCCGAGGCGCCCGAGGTCACATGGGCCGAATATGACAGCCATGTCGACTTCATCTGCTTCTACAAGTGCAATACGGCCCAGGCGCTCGGCATCGACGGCGGCGGCCGGCCGATCAGCCATTCCATCCGCCTGTCGCGCATGCTGGCGCCGGAAACCTGGGGCCGGTTCCGCGGCAATCTTCTGCGCGTGCACCGGCAATATGTGATGGGCAACGAGCAGCGCTACCGCTACGACTTCCACATGATCGCCTGCGGACCGTTCCGGTTCGCCGATATCGTTCACGACGGCGAAAGCCTGCCGGAGGCCCTCGGGCCGGACGGCGCGCTCGCTGGCGCCGCCGTGCTCAGCCCTTCGCCCGCCACCAAGACCGCTGCGCCATGATCCGTCTCACTGCCCAGATCATCTTTCTCGTCGGCGTGGTCGGCTGGGGGGCGATCCGCATTCCGCACGAGGTCAAGAACAAGCGGCGCAACCGCATCGACGTCAGCGCAGTCGACGGCCGCGAGAAGCTCCTGCTGCTGATCTCGCTCTCCGGCCTCGGCATCCTGCCGATCGCCTATTGCCTGCTCGCCGGACGCGGTTTCCTCGTCTTCGCCGACTACCCGTTTTCGGCCCTGCAGGCCTGGATCGGCGCGGCCGTCTTCGTGGCCGCGCTGGCCCTGTTCCTGGCGACACACCGCCAGCTCGGCCGCAACTGGTCGCAGACGCTGGAACTGCGCGAGAACCACACGCTCGTCACCCATGGCGTCTACCGGCTGGTGCGCCACCCCATGTACACGGCCTTCTTCCTGTGGGGCCTTGCACAATTGCTTCTCTTGCAGAACTGGATTGCCGGCCCCGCCGGGCTGATCGGCTTCGGCGTGCTCTACGCGTTCCGCGTCCAGCGCGAGGAAAGCATGATGCATGCGGCTTTCGGCCAGCAATATGCCGACTACATGGCCCGGACGAAACGCATCATCCCATTCATTTATTGACACGGCCAATACAAGCGGCTTCCTTGCGCGCTTCCTAACGGAAGCACATTTGAGGCGCAGGTTTCGCCGGGCCGTCCTGCCCGGGCGTCATGGATATGGTAGGGCATGGGCATGGTGTCGCGTATCGGCTTGCTGCCGCTGCTCGTGGGCGGGCTCGCGCTGGGCGGGTGCCAGCTGGTCGGCCTGGACGGCGCGTTCGCGCCGCGCGATGCGGCCCGGCGCGCCGAGCCGCAGCGCCAGCAGATGCAGGCGCTGACACCGAAGGTCTATCTCATCCGCGGCATCGCCCGTCCGGTGTCGGCGGGCGTCGATCAGCTGGCCGCCAAGCTGGACCAGCTCGGCTATCGCACCAGCATCCACACATTCGACGACTGGCGCACTGTCGTCGAGCAGATCGCGGCCGACCAGCAGGCCACCCGCCGGCGCCAGAAGGCGATCATCATCGGCCATTCGCTCGGCGCCAACGCCACCCTGTCGGTGGTCAACGCGCTCGCCGCCCGCGGTATCGAGGTGCCGCTGGCGGTCACGTTCGACCCGACCGTGCCGCTGGTGCTGACCGGCGGAACCGGCCGCCTCGTCAATTTCTACCAGTCGAACAACGGCTGGGGTCGGCCGATCGCCGCGGCCGCGGGCCAGGAGCGGCGGATCGAGAACATCGATCTGCGCGCGGCCGAGAACCTCAGCCATTTCACCATCGACCAGGACGACGCGATTCATCAGCGGATCGTCGCCTGGATCCGCCAGTCCGCCGGGCCCGGAAACGTCCGCCTGGCGCAGAGCCCGCGGCGCGCGCGGGGCTGACGCGGCGGCCGGTCCGTGCCCCGATTGTGTCACATTGCTTCCCCAACGTGATGCTCGCCTGCAACAATCGGCAGGCATCGTGCCTCACGCGGCCGATCCCGGGACGGGCCTGCATTGACACGCCTCGAGGGCGGATCATTGACTGGCCATTAACCATGCGGGCGGCAGGGTGAGCGGCCGGTCTGCCGTCAGGCGATCCGGCTCTTGTCTGGTGTTGTGACGACGAGGTCGACGATGGGCAGACCGTCCTGGACGGGCATTCTCGGTGTTGCGGTTGCCGGGCTGCTGCTGGCCGGTTGCCAGGCGACCGCCGAGCAGGGCGGCGGCGCGGCCGTGCAGATGGCGCGCGACAGCGGCGCCGCGCCACGGCTCGCGCCGGCCCAGCGCCGCGCCCAGGCCCAGCCGCACATCTACCTGATCCGCGGCCTGGCCAACGTCTTCTCGCGCGGCATGGACGATCTCGCCGCCAAGCTGGTGCAGCGCGGCTATGTCGCGACGGTGCACGAACATGGCGAGGGCTCGGCGATCGCCGGGGCCATCCTGCGCGACCAGCGTGCCGCCGGCGGTCGGGCCCAGGCGGTGATCATCGGCCATTCGCTGGGCGCCAATGTGGTGGCCGACATCGCCAATGCGCTGGCCGCCCAGGGCGGCTCGGTCGCGCTCGCGGTTGCTTTCGATCCGACGGTGGAGCGGCAGATCACCGGCGGCGCGCGGCGCTTCGTCAATTTCTACCAGGCGAACAACGGCTGGGGCATGGCCGTGACAGCCAGCCCGCGCTTCCGCGGCCGGCTGGAAAACATCGACCTCAGCCGTTCGGGCGAGCTGTCGCATTTCAATATCGAAAAGGATCCGCGGCTGCATGCCCAGGTGATCGGCTGGGTCGCGCAGGCGATCGGTCCGGGCAACCGCCGGCCGGCGCGGGTCGCGGCCGGCTCCGGCCAGGTGGCGGCGCGCTGACCGCCGCCGCCGGGCGAGGCTCGGTCAGCCGGCGGCGCGCTGGTAGTCCTTGATGTCGGAAAAGACGATGCCGGGTGCCCGCTCCTCCTCGTAGCGGAGCGAGAAGGCGCTGGATGCCATGTAGACCGGCGCGCCGTCGAGATCGCGCGCCATCGACGATCCGTGCGCGGCGATGAAGCTGTCGAGCTTGGCCTCGTCGTCGGACGAGAGCCAGCGGCAGACCTGGAACTGGCACGGATCGAAGTCGACGGGCAGCGAATATTCCGCTGCCAGCCGCTCCTTCAGCACGTCGAGCTGAAGCGCGCCGACCACGCCGACGATCGCCGGCGAGCCGTCATTGGGCACGAAGAGCTGGACGACGCCTTCCTCGCCCATCTGCTGCAAGGCCTCGCGCAGCTTCTTCGCCTTCATCGCATCCTTCAGCTTGACCCGCCGCAGCTGTTCGGGCGCGAAGCTCGGCACGCCCTTGAACACGATCTCCTCGCCTTCGGTCAGCGTGTCGCCGATGCGCAGCGTGCCGTGATTGGGGATGCCGACAATGTCGCCGGCATAGGCCTCCTCGGCGAGCTGGCGGTCCTGGGCGAAGAAGAACTGCGGCGCATTGAGCGGCATGGCCTTGCCGGTGCGGACGAGCTTGGCCTTCATGCCGCGCGTCAGCCTGCCCGAGCAGACGCGGAAGAAGGCGATGCGGTCACGGTGGTTCGGGTCCATGTTCGCCTGGATCTTGAACACGAAACCGGCCATGGACTTCTCGTCGGCGTCGACCACCCGACCCTCGGCGACCTGGGCACGGGGCGGCGGGGCATAGGCGATCAGCGCGTCGATCAGGTCACGCACGCCGAAATTGCGCAGGGCCGAGCCCCAGAACACCGGCGTCAGGTGCCCTTCGCGATAGGCGGCGAGATCGAACGGCTTGCAGCCGCCGATCGCAAGCTCGACCTGCTCACGCCACTCGTCCGCGCCGGTCGGCAGCAATTCGTCGAACAGGCCGGCCTCCGGGCCGTTGACCTTGGTCGGTTCATTGTCACGATCGAGCCGGCGCACCTGGTTGCGGACCAGATCATAGGTGCCGGCGAAGTCCCGGCCCGAGCCGATCGGCCAGGTCAGCGGCGTGGTGTCGATCGCCAGCGTCTTCTCGATCTCGTCCATCAGGTCGAAGGGATCGCGCGCCTCGCGATCCATCTTGTTGACGAAGGTGATGGTCGGGATGTCGCGCAGGCGGCAGACCTCGAAGAGCTTGCGCGTGCGCGCCTCGATGCCCTTGGCCGCGTCGATGACCATGACCGCGGAATCGACCGCCGTCAGCGTGCGGTAGGTGTCTTCCGAGAAGTCTTCGTGGCCGGGCGTGTCGAGCAGATTGAAGACGCAGCCGCCATATTCGAAGGTCATCACCGAGGTGACCACCGAAATGCCGCGCGAGCGCTCGATCGCCATCCAGTCCGAGGAGGTCTGGCGGCGTCCCTGCTTGGCCTTGACCTCGCCGGCGAGCTGGATCGCGCCGCCGAACAGCAGCAGCTTCTCGGTCAGCGTCGTCTTGCCCGCATCGGGGTGCGAGATGATGGCGAAGGTGCGCCGGCGCGAGGCCGGGGTCGGCGCGGCGGCGTTGGCTTGGGGGCTCGTCATGGCGCGGGGTTTAGCGTTGCCGGCGGCGCGAGGTCAATCGGCGCGCCCATCTCGACCGCGAGCGGAGGCCCGTTATAGTGGGTTTTCGCCTTGGCTTCTGGGGGGGAGAGCCGCATGCGCCGTTTCGTGTCCGCCATCGTCAGTCTCATGCTGGCCGCGGGGGCCGCGCCCGGCGTGGCGCAGACCCTGCCGCCCGGCCCGCCGGTGGCCATCCAGATGGTGACGCAGCTGTCGCCGTCCATCCCGCAATATATCCGTGTCGACATTCCCATGCTGCGCGAGGGCATTCCCCAACGCTCGGGCGGGCGCATTTCGGTGACGCTGGCGAGCTGGCCCGAGCGCAATCTCAGCGGACCGGAACTGCTGCGCGTCCTGCGCGCCGGCCAGATCGACCTCGCCGGCATCGCCCTGCCGACGGTTGCCGGCGATGTGCCGCTGCTCGACATCATCGACCTTGCCGGCCTCAACGCCTCGCACGATCAGGCCCGGCGCGTCGCCGAGGCCATGCTGCCGACCCTCAACCAGGAGCTGGAGCGGGTCGGCGTGCGCATCGTCGCCTTCTACCCGTTCCCCGCCCAGGTGCTGTTCTGCCGCGATCCCGTCACCAGCCTCGCCGACCTCAAGGGCCGGCGCGTGCGCACGCCGGGCGGCTCGCAGAACGACTTCATCCAGTCGATCGGCGCCCAGCCGGTGGCGATCGGTTTTCCCGAGGTCTATGCGGCGCTCGAGCGCGGCGTCGTCGACTGCGCGGTCACCGGCACCGCGACCGGCAACGGCGCCCGCTGGTACGAGGTGACGCGCCACCTCTATGCCCTGCCGATCCAGTGGGGCACCGCGGCCTATGGCGTCAATCTCGCCTGGTGGAACCGGCTCGATCCGGCGGTGCGGCAGTTCCTGCAGGAGACCATGCGCAATGTCGAGGAGGCGCAGTGGAAGCTCGGCCTGGAGGCGACCGAGGACGGCATCCAGTGCAATGCCGGCCTCGCTGCGGGCTGCAGGATCGGCCGGGTGGTGGAGAACCGTCCGATGACGGTGACGCGGGCAAGCGAGGCGGACGCGGCCCTGCTGCGCCAGTCGCTGAGCTCGGTGGTCCTGCCGGCTTTCGTCAAGCGCTGCGGCGAGCGCTGCGGCGAGGTCTACAACCGCATCGTCGCGCCGATCAGCGGGGTGAGGTACGAAGCACGATGATCCGGCTGATCGACCCGAAGGACCACAGGACGGTGCCGTGGAAGAATGGCGGCGGCACCGCGACGGACTATGTCGTCGAACACACGGCCGACGGCGACGTCGCCTGGCGCATCGGCACGGCCGAAATCGTCAGGGACGGCCCGTTTTCCGACTATGCCGGCGTGACGCGGGTCTTCACCATCATCCGCGGCCCGGGCCTGTTGCTGGACTTTCCGGGCGAAGGCGAGCGCCGGGTCGCGCCCGACCGGCCGACCCGGTTCGCCGGCGCGCCGGCACCGTTCTCGCGCCTCGACGGCGCGCACGCCACGGCCTTCAATCTGCTGATGCGTGACGATGCCTTTGCCGGGGACGTGGAGATCCGGCGCGGGCAGGGGCTCGCCGAGCCGGTGCCGGCCGCCGGCACGATCGCGGTCGTCGCGCTCGACGGCGTCTGGCAAATCACCGGACCCGCCGGCGAAGCGCGGCTTACCGCAGGTTGGACGGCGCTCGCCGATGCAGCCGCAGGTATGGTCCTGAAGGGGTCGCCGGATGCCCGCGCGGCCGTCGTCCGGCTCGAGCCGATTTAGCGCGAAAATAAAGGTTTTGGGCGGCGCTCGCGGCCCTTGCAAAAATGTAACGAACCGGCGTATTTGCGCATCGCAGAAACATTCCGCGGCGGTTGTCATGTTCCGGTAATGTGCAAGCGCGCATTGGGTTTGCGCGTCTCACGCAGCGGCCTCTGTGAGGGCTGTTTTGTTTCTGGCGCCCTTGCGTGAACCCCGACGTCTTCCAGTTCCTGAGGCCCTGATTGTCGATCAATGAATCCTACGCCGTGCCGCTCGACGGAGGGTCCACTGGCGTCGTAACTGCCGGCGCGCCCGTCGGTACGTTCGCGATCGACAGTCGAGCGATCGGCCAATTCCTGGTTGAGCGCGCGCGCCTCGCATTCTGGTCGCTGATCGGGCTCAACGCCTTCGTCGCGACCGCGGCGCCCATGCTCGGCTTCGTCACGCTGCCGCGCGACACGCTCGAGGGGTTCATCTGGGGCCGGACCTTCCAGTGGGGCTTTTCCAAACATCCGCCGCTGCAGGCCTGGATCCTCGGGCTGAGCGAATGGCTCGCTCCGGCGGCGCCATGGCTCGCCTATGTCTATGCCCAGCTCTGTGTCGCTCTGACGCTGTGGGCGGTCTGGCAGCTCGGCCGCGCCGTGCTGGGCGAGGTGCAGGGCCTCATCGCGGCGCTGCTGACGCTGGTCGGCGTGCACTATTACGGCCCGCCGATGGCGACCTTCACGCCGGACACGCTGTCGGCGCCGCTCTGGGCCCTGGCCGGCCTGACCTGGTGGCGGGCGGTGGTGCAGGAGCGGCCGCGCGCCTGGTACGGCTTCGCGCTGGTGGTCGCGCTGTCGATCTACGCCAAATATGTGGTGCTGCTGCTGGTCGGCGTGCTCGGGCTGTTCACGGTCGCAACGCCGCGCGGCCGTGAAGCGCTGAAGCGGCCTGAGCCCTGGATCGCCGGATTGATCTGCCTCGGCCTCGTCGCGCCACATCTGAACTGGGTCTTCGAGACCAGCTTTTCGACGCTCGGCTATGCCTTTTCCCATGGCGAAAAGGCGAATTCGATCATCATCCGCCTCTATTTCTGCCTGACCTTCCTGTCGGCGCAGGTGGTGCAGCACGCCATGCTGATCGTGCTCCTGGCGCTGACCGTGGGCTTCGGCCGGCTGAAGCCGAAATCCGAGCTCGTCGTCGAGGGGCGCCTGGTCCCACGGTTCGAGCAGGCTGCGATCCTCGCCATGGCGCTCGCGCCGCTGATGATCGCCCTGGTGGTCAATTTTGCCGTCGGCGGCGAATTCCGGCAGGGCCGCGGCACGGCGCTGTTCGCCTTCTCGGCGATTGCCGTGCTGATGCTGATCGGGCCGCGTCTCGAACTTGGCCGCCTGAAGCTGGCGGGAGCCATCGGTCTCGGGCTCATCGTCCTGCTGCCCTTTGCCAATGCCTTCCACCACCATGCGCGGCTCGCCATGGGCGCCGGCGTCGTGCCGACGCTCTATCCGGCCGCGCCGCTCGCGGAAGAGCTGACCAGCCGCTGGCACGCCGAAACCGATCGGCCGCTACGGGTGGTCGTCGGCGACCGCTGGCATGCCGGCAACATCGCCTTCTATTCCGCCGACAGGCCGCTGATCCTGCTGGACGGCGATTCGCGCCAGGCGCCCTGGGTGAGCGATGCCATGCTCGCGCGCCGGGGCGGCCTCATCGTCTGGCAGCCGGAGGATCGGGAGGCCTTCGCCCGGCTCCGGCAGCGTTTTCCCGACCTCAAGGCGCAGGGCACGGTGTCAGCGCCGAGCCCGCTCTCGTTCGGGCCGGTGACGACACTCGCCTATGCCATCCTCCTGCCCGAGGCGCCGTGAAGGCGCCCCGGGCGGAGATCGGCCGGCTCATTCCTCTTCGATGAGCTGCACGATCATGCGCGTCGTCGGGTCGACCAGGACCGGACGCTCGTTGACGATCGTGTAGCGGTAGCTTGTGGTGCCGTACTCGTTTGGCACCGGATAGGTCGTCACGCCGTCTTCGGGCAGGACGGCCCCGACGATCACCGGCGAGCCGTAGCTGTAGGACGGGTGACGCCGTTCGATGACGTAGCGGCGAAAGCGCGGCTGCTGGTCGGGGCTGATGCGCTGCGGCCGCGTGCTGGCGGTCGGCGAGCTCTGGCCGTCGCCGACCTGGGCCTGGACCGGCGGCACTGCCAGCGTGGCCGCAAAAGTGGCGACGAGGAGCGCCGCCGACGATCTCAATATCGGTTTCATCCTGCTGTCTCCGTGCACTGCTGGCCGCCCGGGAACGGGAGGGCCTCGCCAGAGTGCAACCGCCGGCCGCCGGCCGCCGTTCCGCGCCGGGCCAGAAAGGTCCCGCCGGCCGGCACCGCCCGCCGGCCGGCCGGTGCCGGACCGCGCAAGGCGGCATATGGGCTTGCGGCACGTGCCGAACCTTGACAGGCCCGGCCGCCCCGGCTATAGCCCGCCTCCTCCGAATATCGTCGCTTTGGCAGTCGGGATGTCCCGGCGCTCTGCGCTGTCGTTCACAAGGGATCGAACCGATGAAGGTCCGCAACTCGCTCAAGTCGCTGCGCGCCCGCCACCGCGACAACCAGATCGTGCGCCGCAAGGGCCGCGTCTACATCATCAACAAGACCCAGAAGCGCTTCAAGGCGCGTCAGGGCTGAGCCCCGCTCCGCGCCTGGCGCGGATGTGATGGGATGGAGAGGGCGCTCGCGCCCTCTTTTGTTGACCGCCGGCACATCTTGGCTCAGTTTCGAGCCATGATGCGCGCGGCGGTTTTTCTATTGGCCCTCCTTGTTCCCGCTCTTCTGGCGGGCGGGGCGGGCGCGCAGACGACCGGTCCGTCGAGCGGCTCGCCGCTCGCCGGCAATCCATCGGTTCCAGCGCTCGAATCGGAGCGCTCGCGCCGGCTCGACGAATTGTTCTCGCGGCTGAAGGATGCGAGCGACCCGCGGATCGCGCGGGTCATCGACCGGGAGATTTCCCTGATTCTGGCCCGGTCGGGCTCGGATACCGTCGATCTCCTGATGGCGCGCGCTACCCAGGCCTTCCAGCGCCAGGACCACGATCTCTCGCTCTCCCTGCTCGATGCCGTCGTCGATCTCTATCCCGACTATGTCGAGGGCTGGAGCCGGCGGGCGACCATCTATTTCGCCCGCAAGGAA
Organism: bacterium YEK0313; assembly: GCA_000751295.2. Lineage (NCBI taxonomy): Bacteria > bacterium YEK0313. The sequence goes on along the minus strand of CCMO02000001.1, from coordinate 4,874,097 downwards.
TATGGCCGGGCGGTCGCGGACATCGAGCAGGTCCTGCGGCGCGAGCCGCGCCACTACGGCGCGCTCGCCGGCCTCGGCATGATCCTCCAGCAGCTGGGTGACGAGCGCCAGGCGCTGGTGGTGTTCCGCAAGGCGCTGGAGATCAACCCGCATCTGGAGCGGATCCCCGAGGTCATCCGCAGGCTGCAGCCCAAGGTCGACGGCACGGCCCTCTGACGCACTGTCCGGCCGCCGGTCACGGGCTGGCGTCGGCCCGCGCCGCGTAGCGGCGGGCGAGCGTCGCGCAGGCGAAGAGCTGGGCCTGGTGGAACAGCATCAGCGGCAGCACGATGAGGCTCACCGGCTGGCCGGCGAACAGGATGTTGGCAAGCGAAATGCCGCTCGCCATGCTTTTCTTCGAGCCGCAGAAGACGATGGCGATCTCGTCCTGGCGCGAGAAGCCGAGCCAGCGGCTGATGAAGGTGCTGGCGACGAGCACGCTCGCCAGCATCAGCGTCGCCAGTGCCGCGATCCGGCCGAGGCTGGCAAGATCGACCGTCTGCCAGATGCCGGCGGTCATGCCGTGGCTGAAGGCCGAATAGACGATGAGCAGGATCGCGCCGCGGTCGACGGCGGTGACCACCGCGATGTGACGGGAGACGAGATCGCCGCACCAGGGACGCGCAAGCTGGCCGGCGAGGAAGGGCAGGAGCAGCTGCAGGGCGATGTCGCGGAGCCCGGCGAGGCCAATGCCCGTGCCATGCGCGGAAACGAGCAGCGCGACCAGGGCCGGTGTCACGACCATGCCGGCGAGATTGGAAAGGGTGGCGCTGCAGAGCGCCGCGGGCACATTGCCGCGCGCCAGCGCCGTAAAGGCGATGGAGGCCTGAACGGTCGAGGGCAGCATGCCGATGAACATCAGACCGAGGGCGAGATCGTGCGGCAGCCAGGACCGGAAGGCAGTTGCAAGGGCAAGGCTGACGAGCGGGAAGAGCGCGAAGCTGATGGCGAGGATCAGCGCCTGCAGGCGCCAGTGCACGAGGCCCTCGCGCACCGCCTGCGGCGCGAGCCGGACGCCATAGAGAAAGAACAGCGCGGCGATGGCGATCTGCACCGCAAGGTCGACGGCGCAGGCCGCAGGGCCGCGCGCCGGCAGCAGCGAGGCAAACCCCGCCGTGGCGGCCAGCGCGATGAGGTAGGGATCGGGAGGCGGCAGCGAGAGCGGGCGGAAGGCCATCGGCAGGTCCCTCGTCGGTCCTGGTGGAACGTTCCATATCGTTCTCGGTCATTTTGATCGCGAATGAAATTGATATTAGAATTCACGAATCGTGATAACCAGTATTGCCGGAGGGCCGCCGTGGAACTGCCGCATCCCAACCTCCTGCGCTCGTTCCTGGCGGTGGCCGAAACCCGCAGCTTCACGCTGGCTGCGGAACGCCTGGCCTTGCGGCAGTCGACGATCAGCCAGCACATCAAGCGGCTGGAGGATGGGCTGGCGCGCCGGCTGTTCGCGCGCGATACCCATGCGGTGGCCCTGACGCCCGACGGCGATGCGCTGATCGGGTTCGCGCGCGGCGTGCTGGAGGCCAATGCCAGGATGGAGCGGTTCGTCGCAGGCTCGGCGCTGCGCGGCCGGCTGCGTTTCGGCGCCTCGGAAGATTTCGTGCTGTCCGAACTGCCGGCGGTGCTGTCCGAATTCGCCGGCGCGCACGCCTCGGTCGATCTCGAGCTGACCGTCGGCATCAGCGGCGAACTCGTCCGCATGTTCGAGGCCGGCGATCTCGACCTCATCTTCATCAAGCGCCCGCTGGATCATCCCGCCGGTGCGGTGCTGTCGAGCCCGGCTGCCCGCGAGCACCCGGTCTGGCGCGAGCAACTCGTCTGGCTCGGCCGGCCCGGCATCCGGCCGGATCCGGGCCGGCCGCTGCCGCTGGTGCTGTTCCGGCCGCCGAGCGTGACGCGCATCCTGACGCTCGACGCGCTCGACAGGGCCGGGCGCGCCTGGCGGGTCGCCTGCACCAGCGGCAGTTTCAGCGGGGTGAGGGCAGCGGTGCTCGCCGGGCTCGGCGTCACCGCCCATTCGGCCCGGCTGATGCCGCCTGGGCTCGCCGCCCTGCCGCCGGCCCGGGATCTGCCGGCGCTCGGCATGATGGAATTCGTGGTGATCGGTCCGGGTCCGCAGAACCGGACGGCGGCGGCGCTCACCGCGACGATTCTCGCCAACGCGGCCCGGCTGCAGAAGCCGGCCTCCTAGAGACGAGGTCGTCAGGCCGGCTCAGGCGTGGCCGGCATCGCTCGACAGCATGGTCGGGTCGATGCCGATCTTGCGCATGGCCCGGTCATATTTGGTCTCGACGTCGGAACCGAAGATCAGGTCCCGGTCGGCCGGGCAATGCAGCCAGCCATTGGCCTGGATCTCATTCTCGAGCTGGCCGGCGCCCCAGCCGGCATAACCGAGCGCCAGCACCGCATCGGTCGGGCCGTCGCCGCTCGCCATGGCCTTGAGAATGTCGAGGGTGGCGGTCAGACAGATGCCCTCGTCGATCGGCAGGGTCGAGTTCTCGACATAGAAGTCCGACGTGTGCAGCACGAAGCCGCGTCCGGTCTCGACCGGGCCGCCGCGCAGCACCCTGACCGCCGAGGTGCTCGGCGGCAGCGCGATCTTGCGGTCCTCCGGGATGATGTCGAGCTGCACCAGGAGGTCGGGAAAAACGAGATTGGTCGCGGTCTGGTTGACCACGATGCCCATCGCGCCGTCGGACGAATGTGCACAGACATAGATCACGCTACGGGCGAACCGCTCGTCGCGCATGGTCGGCATCGCGATGAGCATTTGTCCGTCGAGATAGCCGCGGGACGTGTCGCGCGGCCTGCGTCGGGTTGGTTGCTGCGCCATACCTCCAAATTACTCCGGAATGATCGGGAAGGCTACCGGCCGCGCAGGACCCACACCCGCCTCACGGGCTGTTGACGTAAGCTTGTCCGCGCGGCATCCGGTGTTCACCGGATCGTCAGTGGCCAGGGCCGGTCGGCCGCTCTAAGTGCCTTGTCATGATCGACCGGCGCCATCTTCTCCTGACCCTTGCGGCCCTGCCAGCGCCGGCGCTCCTGCGCAGCCGGCCGGCGGCAGCCGAAGCGGCATCCGCATGGTCGCGCGACATGCGTTCGTCGCTGCGGCTGATCGGCGCGGGCTCGGAGGGCGAGGGGGCTGCGCTGCGCCACAAGGCCGGGCTGCAGATCCGGCTCGAACCGGGCACCAAGACCTATTGGCGGACGCCGGGCGACTCGGGCGTGCCGCCGCTGTTCGACTGGTCCGCCTCGCAGAACCTCGCCGAGATCAGCCTCGCCTGGCCGGCGCCGATCCGGTTCAGCGACGGCGGCGGCCAGTCGATCGGCTACAAGGCCGACGTGGTCTTCCCGATCCTGGTCCGCCCCGCCGATCCCGCGCAGCCCGTGCATCTGGCCGCCAAGGTGGACTATGCGGTCTGCGAAACCATCTGCATTCCCGCCAAGGGCGAGACGCGCCTGACGCTGGCGGCCGGTCCGGCGCCGGACACGGCGCTGGCCGGCGAGATTGCGCGCTTCGCCGGGCAGGTGCCGCGCCCGGCCGTCGAGGGCCTGTCGCTGGCGCTTGCCGGGGTCGAACAGGCAAGCCCGCATCCGGTGGCGACGCTTCTCGCCGATGTCGGGGCCGAGACCGGCCGGGTCGATCTCTTCGCCGAAGGGCCGGATCCGCAATGGGCGCTGCCGCTGCCGGAGCCGCTGGATCAGGGGGGCGCCCGGCGGCGCTTCCGCCTGACGCTGGACGGCGCGCCGCGCGGCGTCGCGCCGCTCGGCCATCTCCTCACCTTCACGCTGGTGGCCGGCAGCCGGGCGCTCGAAGCGCAGCTGAAGCTCGCCTGATCGATCGGGGCTGCCTCGACGCGGCCCGGCGGACCGTCTATTCCTCTACGCCGTCCCTTCCGCGCTCGCCGCCCGGCGAGCCGTTTCCGACGACGAGGAAAGCCCGATGACCATTAAGATTGGCGACCGCCTGCCCGATGCGACCTTTCGCCAGATGACTGCCGACGGCCCGGCTGCCCGCAGCACGGCGGACCTCTTCGCCGGCAAGACCGTGATTCTGTTCGCCGTGCCCGGCGCCTTCACGCCCACCTGCCACAAGAACCACATGCCCGGCTTCGTCGCCAATGCCGACGCCTTCAAGGCGAAGGGCGTCGACGCCATCTACGCGACCTCGACCAACGACGTCTTCGTGCTCGACGCCTGGCAGAAGGCTTCGAACGCGGTCGACAAGGTCGGCGTCCTCGCCGATGGCAGCGCCGATTTCGCCAAGGCGATCGGCCTGGAGAACGACATGTCGTCCTTCGGCATGGGCATGCGCTCCAAGCGCTATTCCATGCTGGTCAAGGACGGCGTGGTCGCCCAGCTCAATGTCGAGGAAACGCCGGGCAAGGCCGACGTGTCGGGTGCCGAGACCCTGCTGAACCAGCTCTGAGGCGGTCGCGCCGTCGGCACCGGTCGTCACAGGACGATGGCGCCGACCAGCGCGAAAGTCAGGTGCTCGCCGGAGGCATAGCCCGGAAACCGGTGGCCGAAACGATCGAGCAGGCGGTTCGCGAAGCGGGCCGCCTTTTTCGTGACCTTGAGCGGCAGGGTGATGGCGACCGGCAGGCTGTCGCGGCAGATGGCATGCTTGCGGACGTAGCGGGGCACATGCCAGGTCGCCCATGTGCCGGCACGGAACAGCGCGGCATCGCCAGGCCTCAGCGTCCGCTCGGGCGCGCCGTCGCCCGATACGATCACCTCGCCTTCGATGATGTGGACGATCTCGTCGCCGCCGAAATACCAGCGGAAGCGGCCGGCCGTGCAGTCCCAGACCATGGCCGCGGTGGTGCCGTCGCTGCTGTCCGACCATTGCCGGCAACGCGCCACCGGCGCGCCGTCCAGAATCCATTCCGGCCGGATCGGCGCCGGGTCGAGTTCGATCTCGTCGAGGCTTGCCGCCTTGATCGCGGTGTTGGACATCGTTCCTGCCCTGCTGTTTCGCAGCGGGACATCGGCGCCCCGCATGGGGCCGCTCCCGCAAAAGCCTTGCCAGGATCGGCGGCAAGGGCGGCCGTTGGCGCCGGCCTGCAGGTTTCCGGGCCCGGCGGGACATGCCGCGGCGCGTCGGCAAGTCCTTGCGGGATCGCGCTTTCATGACGACGGGACAGGCCGGTAACCATATCGGGCCATGGCCCGGGCTCAGCGCCGCTTGAACGGTTCCATGCCCATGCGCGCGAGCTCGTCGGCCCGCTCGTTCTCGTCATGGCCGGCATGGCCCTTGACCCAGTGCCAGGTGACGGTGTGGCGGCCGCGCGCCTCGTCGAGCCGCTGCCAGAGATCGGCATTCTTCACCGGCTTCTTGTCGGCGGTGCGCCAGCCGTTGCGCTTCCAGCCGTGAATCCAGCTCATGATGCCGTTCTTCACATATTGGCTGTCGGTATGCAGGTCGACGGCCGAGGGGCGGTTCAGCGCCTCCAGCGCCGAAATGGCCGCCATCAGCTCCATGCGGTTGTTGGTGGTCTCGGATTCGCCCCCCGACATCTCCTTGACCGCATCGCCGTAGCGCAGGATGGCGCCCCAGCCGCCCGGCCCCGGATTGCCCGAGCAGGCGCCGTCGGTGAAAATCTCGACGCGTTTGGTCATTTGAGGCCGTATTCGGTCGCCGATACGACACGCTGGTGGAACCGCAGCTTGGCGAGATATTCGAGCGGGTTCTTCGGCGTCACCACGGCGCCCGGGGGCACGTTCAGCCAGTCGACGAGGCGCGTCAGCAGGAAACGCAGGGCCGAGCCGCGGGCAAGCAGCGGCAGGGCCTGCCGTTCGGCCTGTTCCAGCGGCCTGACGTCCTGATAGGCGGCGAGCATGGCCGCGCCCTTGGCGAAATCGAACTCGTTGTCGGGCGAGAAGCACCAGGCATTGAGGCAGATCGCCAGGTCGTAGGCGAACAGGTCGTTGCAGGCGAAATAGAAGTCGATCAGGCCGGACAGCCGGTCGTTCAGGAAGAAGACATTGTCGTTGAACAGGTCGGCATGGATGACGCCGGCCGGCAGGTCGCGCGGCCAGACCTTCTCGAGATGGTCGAGCTCGCGCCCAATGGTGTCGCGCAGGCCCGGCGCGACCGTGTCGGCGCGATCCTCTGCCCGCTCGTAGAGCGGCCGCCAGCCGCCCACCGACAGGGCGTTGACGCGCCGGATGGCGAAACCCTGGCCGGCCAGGTGCAGCTCGGCGAGCGCCCGGCCGACTGCCGCGCAGTGGCTGACCTGGGGCCGGCGGATCCACAGGCCCTCGAGGAAGGTCACGATGACCGCCGGTCGCTTGGCGAGTTCGCCGAGCGCCTCGCCGTCGGTCATTTTCACCGGCTGCGGGCAGTTCAAGCCGCGCCGGCTCAGGTGCTCCATCAGGCCGATGAAGAAGGGCAGGTCCTTCGGGTCCACCCGCTTCTCGAACAAGGTGAGCAGGAAATAGCCCGACGTCGTGTGGAGCAGGAAATTGGAGTTCTCGACGCCTTCGGCAATGCCCTTGAACGACAGGAGCGAGCCGATGTCGTAGCGCTTGAGATGCGCCGACAGCTCTTCGGCAGTGACGTCGGTATAGACGGCCATTTGGCTTCGGACTTTCGGGCTCTGGACTTTCAGGCTGCGGCGTCGGGCCGAAGCTGGCGGGGCAGGGGAAAGAAGACGCTCTCGTCGGCGGTGGAAACCGTCTCGACGGTGACGCTGTAGCGGGTGGCGAAAGCCTCGATGATCTCCTCCACCAGCACTTCCGGCGCCGAGGCGCCAGCGGTGATGCCGAGCGAGGCGATCTGGCCGAACCGGTCCCAGTCGATATCGGCGGCGCGCTGCACCAGTTCCGAAATGCGGCAGCCCTCGCGTTCGGCCACTTCGCGCAGGCGCTGGGAGTTGGACGAATTGGGCGCGCCGACCACGATCATCGCCTCGACCCGTGGGGCGACGCGCTTGACCGCCTCCTGGCGGTTGGTGGTGGCGTAGCAGATGTCCTCCTTGTGCGGCCCGACGATGGCCGGGAAGCGCGCGGTCAGGAATTCGACGATCTCGCGGGTGTCGTCCACCGACAGCGTGGTCTGGGTGACATAGGCGAGCTGCGCCTCGTCCTTCGGCACGAAGCCTTTGGCCTGGGCGAGCGTTTCGATCAGGGTGACCGCGCCCGGCGGCAGCTGGCCCATGGTGCCGACCACTTCCGGGTGGCCGGCATGGCCGACCAGCACGACCTCGCGGCCGCGCCGGAAATGGATCTCGGCCTCGCGATGGACCTTGGTGACCAGCGGGCAGGTCGCGTCGATCGCCAGGAAGTTGCGCTTCTCGGCCTCGGCCGGGACCGATTTCGCCACGCCATGGGCGGAGAAGATGACGGGAGCCTCGGTGTCCGGGATCTCGGCGAGTTCCTCGACGAAGATCGCGCCCTTGGCCTTGAGGCCGTCCACGACGAAGCGGTTGTGGACGATCTCATGGCGGACATAGACCGGCGGGCCATAGATCCTGAGGGCCTGCTCGACGGCGTCGATGGCGCGCACCACGCCCGCGCAGAAGCCGCGCGGCGAGCAGAGCAGGATCTTCAAGGGCGGCAGTTCTGGGCGTGAGCTGGCCAAACCAGGGTCTCCGGACGAAGCGGTTTCGGTTTCGGGGGGAACGCCGGGCCTGTCAAGGGATGGGTGCGTGACGGCGCTTCGGCGGCAGCGTCGCCCGGGGTACCCTGACCTTGCGGAAAATGGCGACGATCTCCTGCCGGGTGCAGGCCCTGGCGCCGCGCGCGATCGCTTTGTCGCGCTCGAAGCCGGTGAGGTCGTAATGCGGCGCGCTGGTCCGCGGCGGCCCCTGATAGGACGAGCGGTGGAGGCCGAGCGAAAAGGCGAAGCGGTGCAGCTCGTCGATATCGTCAGCCAGGAGATGGCACCATTTCAGCCCCTGCCACGGCCAGATGGCGTCGTCGACATAGACGGCCATTACCGGCCCTCGCGCCGCATGGGGCCGCCATCCGGGCCTCTCTGCCGGCGCTGCGCGCCACTTTGCGTGCGTCCGTCCATGGCCGTGCCGCCGCTCAGGCGGCCTTGAGGCCGGCCAGACCGAGCGCCCGGTCCTGGCGTGCGGCCACGGCCTCCAGGCTGAAGGTGTCGATCTCCTCGTTGTAGAGGCGATAGAAATTGAGCTCGGCCTTCAGGTGCAGGAAGACGCCGCCGAGGCCGATGGCGGCCCGGTCCATCAGCACGAATTCCTGCGGAATGGTCACCGGCCCTCGTTCCTTGAGCGCCTTGTGCACCTGGAAGGCCTCGCGCCGGCCATATTCGCCGGGCGCGACGCCGTCGGCGATCGTCCGGACGCGGTCGTCGAGCAGCGGGCCGTAGATGAATCGCGCCCACATGTTGAGAACTTCGATCAGATCCTTGCGCAGGTTCTTGAAGCCCCAGGTCTCGTAGGCATGGACGACGCGCGCCTCGTCGCCCGCCTCCAGGCCCTTGTAGAGGTCGATCACGGCGCCGATGAACCGGACCGGGAAAACGCGCACGCAGCCATAGTCGAGAAGGTTGATGCCGCCGGCTTCGCCGTCCTGCGCGAAGACGGTGTAGTTGCCGAGATGCGGATCGCCGTGGATGACGCCGATCGCGGCGAAAGGATGCCACCAGGCGCGGAACATGGCGGTGGCGAGCCGGTTGCGCTCGGCGAGCGACGCCTCGACATGGCTCAGCATGCGCGTGCCCTCGAGCCAGGACAGGGTCAGGAGGCGCCCGGTCGACAGTTCGGGCCGCACCGTCGGCACGCGCACCAGCGGCTCGTCCTTCAGGACCTCGGCATAGAGCGCGGCATGCTTGGCCTCGCGGCGGTAGTCGAGCTCTTCGCGCACCCGTGCGCTGATTTCCTTGATGATCTCGCGCGTGTCGATCGCCGGGTCCATGCGGCGCTGCAGCGCGAACAGGACTTCGAGCTGGACGAGGTCGGCTTCGACGGCCGACTGCATGTCGGGATATTGCAGCTTGCAGGCGAGCGCCATGCCGTCATGGGCGCTGGCGCGATGGACCTGGCCGAGCGAGGCGGCGGCGGCGGGGATCTTGTCGAAGGCAGCGAAGCGTTTTTCCCAGTCCGGGCCGAGCTCGGCCATCATGCGTCGCTTGACGAAGGCCGGCCCCATGGGCGGGGCCTCCGACTGCAGTTTCTGCAGCTCGCTGGCATATTCCGGCGGCAGCACTTCGGGAATGGTCGACAGGAGCTGGGCGACCTTCATGATCGGCCCCTTCAGCCCGCCCAGCGCGCGGGTCAGGTCGGCGGCGTTCTTCTCCCGGTCGATAGACCTGCCGAACAGCCGGGCGGCGGCGATCGAGGCGGCGGCGCCCGAGACGTTGACGCCCACCCGGGCATAGCGGGACAGGCGCCCGGTCAGGCGGTTGGCTTCATCGTCACGTTCGGACATGCGCGCTCCGGCTTTGACTGGACCGCCAAGAGATAGTGCTTCAGGCGCCCGGCCGCGAGGGCGCCGAGGCCGCGGGCGCCCGCTGCCGCCGGCTCAGCCCGGCCGGCGCGGGTCGCCGTCCTCGGTCGTATCGATCACATAGGCCCATTTGCGGGTTGCCACCCGCATGGCGCGCCACTTGTTGTCGAGATGGAAGCCGGTCGCCACGACGGTCTTGCGCGGGTCGGTCCGGCGCTCGCGGCCAAAGACGATATCGGACATGGGATAGGTCGCCCGGCTCCGGCCGATGGTGGACAGCGTCTCGACCGTCACCGCCGTGTCGGATGCGTAGAGCGCCGTCACGTAGAGCCTCAGATAGAACTCCAGGCCGAGTGCCGCGGTGGCAACGATCGGCGTCAGGATCAGCGCGGCCAGGTGATTGTTCGAGGGATCCTCGATGCGCGTCGACCAGGCGAGCCAGGCAAAGCCTGCCGTTGCGGCCCAGAACAGCGCCTGCAGGAAGCGCACGCGGCGCCAGCGGGTATTGCGGTAGACTTCGCGCATGGCGGCCGTCCGGTTGCGGGCGGGCCGGGCTCAGGCCCGGCCGGGGTCCCAGGCCGCCTGGTTGGCGCGGAGCTGCTCGAGCAGGCCGTTGACGTCGCCGAGCACCCAGAGATCGCGCACCTTGTCGCCCTCGAAGGTGAAGAACGGCGCGCCGGCCCAGGCGACGTGTTTGCCGGTCGGTGCGAAGCCGAACAGCTCGGCGCGATGCAGGCCATGGAAGCGCAGCCGGCCGGCGACGCGGTTGTCCTGCTCGACCAGTTCCAGGATGTCGCTCGTATAGTTCTCGAGCGCCCCGGTGACAAAATCGACATAGCCTGCGAAGGCCTCGTGGCCGACCAGGACCGGGCCGAGCGAGCCGCGAAAGGTGAAGCCCTCGTGGAAGATGGTGGGAATGAGGCTCTTGTCCGCCTTGTCCCACAAGCCCTTGTAAAACAGCGTGACGATTTCGGTCTGGTGCGACATCAGCCCTCCATGGCCTCCAGCTCGGCGATCATCCGCTCGATGACGCTGAGGCCACCTTGCCAGAAGGCGGGCTCGCGCGCATCGAGCCCGAACGGGGCGAGCACCTCGGAATGGTGCTTGGTGCCGCCGGCGGCCAGCATGGCGAGGTAGCGCTCGGCAAAGCCCTTGTCCGCTGTCTCGTAGACGGCATAGAGCGAGTTCACCAGGCAGTCGCCGAAGGCATAGGCGTAGACGTAGAAGGGCGAGTGGATGAAGTGCGGGATATAGGCCCAGAAGGTCTCGTATCCCGGCTTCAGCGCGATGGCCGGCCCGAGGCTTTCGGCCTGCACGCTCATCCAGGCCTCGCAGATCTGGTCGGCGGTCAGCTCGCCCTCGCGGCGGGCCATGTGCACCTTGCGCTCGTAGGAATAGAAGGCGATCTGGCGGACCACCGTATTGATCATGTCCTCGACCTTCGAGGCGAGCAGGGCCTTCTTCTGCACGCGGTCGGTGGTGGCCTCCAGGACCGCCTTGAAGGTCAGCATCTCGCCGAAGACCGAGGCCGTCTCGGCGAGGGTCAGCGGCGTCGGAGCCATCAGCGGCCCGTTCGGCGCGGCCAGCACCTGGTGCACGCCGTGGCCGAGCTCGTGGGCGAGGGTCATCACGTCGCGCGGCTTGCCCTGGTAGTTGAGCAGCACATAGGGATGCGAGGACGGCACGGTCGGGTGGGCGAAGGCGCCCGGCGCCTTGCCGGGCCGCACCGGCGCGTCGATCCAGTTCTCGTCGAAGAAGCGCCGCGCGATGGCGGCCATGTCGGGCGAGAAGCCGGCATAGGCCGAGAGCACCGTGTCGCGCGCCTCGGTCCAGGGAATGGTGCGGGTCTCGACCTTGGGCAGCGGTGCGTTGCGGTCCCAATGGTTCAGCGTGTCGCGGCCGAACCAGCGCGCCTTCAGCTTGTAGTAGCGGTGCGAGAGCTTCGGATAGGCGGCGCGCACCGCGTCGACCAGGGCGTCGACCACCTCGCGCTCGACCCGGTTGCTCAGGTGGCGGGAATCCGCGACATCCTCGAAGCCGCGCCAGCGGTCGACGATCTCCTTGTCCTTGGCGAGGGTGTTGGTGATCAGCGTGAAGGTGCGCAGATTGTCCCTGAAGGTGGCGGCGAGCGCGTCGGAGGCCGCCTTGCGACGCTCCTCGACCGGGTCCTGCAGCAGGTTGAGGGTGGGTTCCAGCGTCAGGTTCTCGCCATCGACGGTGAAGCGCAGATTGGCGATGGTCTCGTCGAACAGCCGGTTCCAGGCCGCCCGGCCGGTCATGTTCTTTTCGTGGAACAGCTGCTCGATGCGGTCCTCGAGCTGGAACGGCTTGTCGCGCCGGAGATCCTCCAGCCAGGGTCGGTAGTGGCCGAGCCGCGCGCCGGACATGGCCCGCTCGATATGGGCATCCTCGATGCGGTTCAGTTCCAGGGTGAAGAACAGGAGATGCGACGAGATCGCGGTGATCTTTTCCTGGATGTCGCCGTAGAACTTGGATCGGATCGGATCGGTCGTGTCGCCGGCATAGACGAGGCCGGCGAAGGAAGCGAGGCGGCCGAGCAGGTCCTCGAGCGCCTCGTAGCGGACGACCGCGTCGGCAAGCTCGGTCTCGGCGCCGGCATCCGCGGCGATGGCCGCCAGGCGGCCCTTGAAGGCGGTCTCGAAGGCGATGGCTTCGCGCTCGGCCTTGTCGAGGTCGCGGCGCACCGCCGGCGCGTCCATGGCCGGATAGAGCGCGCTCAGATCCCATTGCGGCAAGGCGCCGAGCGCGTCCGTGGCCTTGGCGCGTTCGCCCGCGCCTTTGGCATGGGCAGCCTGGAACGTTCGACGCATGGATGGGGCCTCCGACGGGACGAACAGAAACGTCCCCTATGGTCGGAACTGCCGGTCCGATCAATGCGGTGCGTCGCCCGGACGTGCCGGAACCTCGGCGGCGTTGCCTTCCGGCAACGTTCCGTTACACGGGGCGCGACGCCCCGCGAGCGCCGCAGCGCTCAGCCGGCCGCCAGCCGGCGCTGATCGTGCGCCATTCCGGCGGCGTGCTTGCGGAAGCGGACGAGCGAATAGACGCCGAGCGGCCCGACGCGGCGGCGCTCGATCACCGCGGCGCCACCGTGGTTGGCCGCCCAGGCCTGGAGGCGTGCGAAGGGAAATTCCGGTCGCAGGCCGAATGTGTGGGCATGTTTGGAGAACCAGCGCTCGATGGCGGCGGCAAGGCCCCGTTCGGAGTAGAGATGGTTGACGAGGATGATCTCGGCGCCCGGCCGGGCGACGCGGGCACATTCGTCCAGGACCCGCTCCGGGCGCTCGACCAGGGTGATCACGAATTGGGCGACGACGCAGTCGAAGCTCTCGTCGGGAAAGGCGAGGTCATGGGCGTCCATGACCCGGACGTCCTTCACATGGGGAAAGGCGCCGCTCGTCATCCGCTCGCGCGCCTTGGCGACCATCGGTTCGGACAGGTCGATGCCGGTGATCTCGGTGGTGGCGTCGTAATCGGAGAAGGACAGGCCGGTGCCGACGCCGACCTCCAGGATCCGGCCGCCGACGCGCCGCGCGGCCTGGGCGGCCGCCCGGCGGCCCTGCTCGAAGACCGGGCCGCAGACGGCGTCGTAGATCGGCGCCCAGCGGGCATAGGCTTTCTCCATCGTTTCGCGATCGAGATCTCCTGCCATGTCGGGCTCCTTGGGTCTGGACGGTTCGAGAGGACGTGATCGCCCGAAGATCTTCAGGCGATCGTGCGGGATGGCGGGGTCGTCGACTCAAGAGTTCGAGGCGAAAACGACGACCCGCCGAGCGCCTAGCAAGCCCATGCGACAGTCTTGCGACAGCAGCGAACCGCTATTTGGCGCCGCGTGGAACCATCGATGCTGGGCGGCTGTCACAAAAGCTGTAACGGAATCTGCTTCCTGGCGGTCACGGCTTTTGCAGCGGGATCCAGGTCATGGCGGAGAAGCGCTACCGGGCAATGTTCATTTCCGACGTGCATCTTGGCGCGCGCGGGTCGCAGACCAAGCTGCTCATCGACTTTCTGCGCTACAATGACGCCGATGTGATCTATCTCGTCGGCGACATCATCGACGGCTGGCAGCTCAAGCGCGGCTGGCACTGGCCACAATCGCACAACGACGTGGTGCAGAAGCTGCTGCGCAAGGTGCGCAAGGGGTCGCAGATCATCTATCTGCCCGGCAACCACGACGAATTCCTGCGCGACTATTTCGGCACCCATTTCGGCGGGATCGAGGTGATGGACGAGGCGATCTACACCTCGGCCGACGGCAAGCGCTTCCTGGTGGTGCATGGCGACGCCTTCGACGTGGTGGTCATGCATGCCCGCTGGCTCGCCCATCTCGGCGACTGGGCCTATGACGCGGCGATCTATCTCAACCGCTGGTTCAACCTCGTCCGGCGCAAGCTGGGGCTGACCTACTGGTCGCTGTCGGCCTGGGCCAAGCTGAAGGTGAAGAAGGCGGTCAATTTCATCGGCGCCTTCGAAGAGGCGCTCGCCAGCGAGGCGCGCCGGCAGAAGGTCGACGGCGTCATCTGCGGCCATATCCATCACGCCGCCATCCACGACCAGCACGGCATCCGCTACATGAACTGCGGCGACTGGGTGGAGAGCTGCTCGGCGCTCGTCGAGACCTATGAGGGCCGGTTCGAGATCGTCCGCTGGACCGAGATCCTGCCGGAGACGGCGGCGCCGGCCGCCGCCGCCGAGGCCGAAGCCGATCTGCCCCTGCCGCTGCCCGGCGGCCGGAAGGTTGCCGCCTGATGCGCCTCGCGGTCGCAACCGACGCCTGGTCGCCTCAGATCAACGGCGTGGTGCGCTCGCTCCAAGAAACCGCGGCCGCCTTGCCGCAGTTCGGCATCGCCGCCCATTTCGTCACGGCCGAAGGCCTGCCAAGCCTGCCGCTGCCGACCTATCCGGACATCCGGCTGGCGATCATGGCCGGATCGGCCGTCGCCCGGCGGCTCGACGCGATCGCGCCCCATGCCGTCCACATCGCCACCGAAGGCCCGATCGGGCACGCGGTGCGACGCTGGTGCCTGACGCGCCGGCTGCCTTTCACCACCAGCTATCACACCCGCTATCCGGACTATGTCAGAGCCCGGGCGCCGATCCCGGAAGCCTGGACCTATGCCTGGCTCAGGCATTTCCACGGCGCGGCGCAGCGCACCATGGTGCCGACCGAAACCATGCGCCGGGAGCTCGAGCGCTGGGGGTTCGCCAATCTGACGCTCTGGGCGCGCGGCGTCGACACGCAGCTGTTCCGGCCGCGGCCGGGCCAGCGGCTCGACTGGCCACGGCCGATCATGCTGAGCGTCGGCCGCCTGGCGGTCGAGAAGAACCTCGAGGCCTTTCTCGGCCTCGACGTGGCCGGCACCAAGCTGGTGGTCGGCGACGGACCGCAGCGCGCCGAGCTCGAAAGGCATTTTCCCGACGCGGTGTTCCTTGGCGCGCGCACCGGCGAGGCGCTGGCCGAGATCTATGCCGGCGCGGACGTCTTCGTGTTCACGAGCCGCACCGACACCTATGGCAACGTCATGCAGGAGGCGCTCGCGAGCGGCGTGCCGGTCGCGGCCTTTCCGGTGCCCGGGCCGATCGACGTGGTGGCCGATCCGACGATCGCCTGCCTCGACGAGGATCTGGCCAAGGCGATCGCCACCGCGCTGACGCTCGACCGGGCGCGCTGCCGGGCCGTCGCGGAAGAGCGGTCCTGGACCGCCGCCGCCCGCCAGTTCGCCGAGGCGCTCGTCCCTTTCGACATGGCGTCCTGCCGCGCGGCCTGACCGCGCCCGTCAGGCGAGGCGGGTGATGGCTTCGGCTGCCGCCCGCAGGTCGGGCAGGATTTCGGAGACACGCGCCGCCGTCATGCGCTCGCTGGTCGAGGCGACGGCGACCGCGGCGACGGCGCTGCCCGTCGGGGCGAAGATCGGCAGGCCGACGCCGGTGACCCCGGGCACTGCGCGGTTGCCGATAAGCGCATGGCCGGTCGTTCGGGCAAGGCGCCGCAGCCGCAGGAGCTCGTCGCCGGTCATCCGGC
The DNA here is from genome assembly GCA_000751295.2 of bacterium YEK0313. Lineage (NCBI taxonomy): Bacteria > bacterium YEK0313. The sequence goes on along the minus strand of CCMO02000001.1, from coordinate 4,858,592 downwards.
CATAGGCATGGAGCAGCGGGTCGATGTCGGCGAGCACCTGCTCGGCGTCGGCGTCATCGAGCGCGGCGAACAGGGCGAGGCCGCCGGCGGTGATGCCGAGGGGATGCCGGGCGCCGAGCGGAACCGACGGCGTCTGGATCGGAAAGGTGCCCTGGACGCGATCGATGCAGACGCTGTCATTGGCGCTGCGCACGAACAGGAAGGATGTGTCGCCGGTCCGCTCGGCGAGTTGCTGGAGCGCCGGGCGGCATTGCTGGTGCATGGTCAGGGACCGGGCCGAGACGAGGCCGAGCTCGAGCGAAAAGCTGCCGAGCACATAGCGGCGCGAGCTGCGGTCGCGGGCGAGCAGGCCTTCTTCGACCAGCGCCTGCAGCAGCCTGTGGACGGTCGGGCGGGGCAGGGCGAGGGCCTCGGCAATGTCGGCGAGGCGGACCGCCTTGCCGTGCCGCGCGGCGACCAAGCGCAAGGCGCCGACGGCGCGCGAAATGGTCTGCGTGCCCGAGATGGATGTCACGGTGCGCCCCTTCGATCCCCATCGCGCCGAAGCCACATTCACGGCGCGCCGAGAAGTTCTACTATATGGAATTATAGCAGTGTCAACGATAGCAATGACCGCTCCAGGGGCCAAAAATCTTTGGAATATGGCTTTCTCAATACGATCCACGTGTCATGTTTCAGACAATATTCCACATAGTGAAATTCTGCTCCACAAATTGCGATAAATTTTGACGATCCCTGCTGCCGGTTCCTATCGTTTCCGGATTCCACTTATTGGAACTTCGAGCGAAGGACAGGCCCTCCATCATGAGCAATGAACGCCCCGGGCTGACCGTCCGGGACCGCATTCCCTACGACCCGATCGTCGGGCGCCGTTTCAAGCTGCCGGGCAAGGCGCGGGTTGCAGTCTGGACCATCGTCAATGTCGAGAACTGGGAGCCGACCGGGGCGATGCCCCGGGCAGTCCTGTCGCCGCCGATGGGGCAGCCGCTGCTGCCCGACGTTCCGAACTGGGCCTGGCACGAATACGGCATGCGCGTCGGCTTCTGGCGTTTCGTCGACGTGCTCGCTGCGCGCGGCCTGAAGGCCTCCTTCGCGGTCAACGGTTCGGCGATCGCGGCCTATCCGGCCGCCTGCGAAGCGGCCCGCGCGGCGGATTGGGACTTCATCGGCCACGGCTTCGTGCAGGGCCCGATGCACCGCGTGGCCGATCAGGCCGCGGCGATCCGCCAGACCATCGATGCGATCGGCGCCTTCACGGGCAAGCCGGTTCGCGGCTGGGAAAGCCCGGGCCTGACCGAGACCGACGAAACCATCGACCTGCTGGCCGAGGCCGGCATCGAATATGTCGCCGACTGGGTCCTGGACGATCAGCCGGTGGCGATCCGGACCCGCGCCGGCGAGATCGTCTCCGTGCCCTATACGGTCGAGATCAACGACGTCGTGCTCTCGGCCGTTCAGCAGCAGCCCTCGGACGCAATCTTCACCCGCGGCCGCGACCAGTTCGACCGCCTCTACCAGGAGGGCGCGACCGTCCCGCGCGTGATGGCGATCAGTATCCATCCCTATCTGACCGGCGTGCCGCACCGCATCCGCTATCTCGAGGCGCTCTACGACCACATCCTCGCCCATGACGACGTGCTCATGTGCACCGGCGCGGAGATCCTCGACATCTTCCGCAGCCAGCAGGATGCCGGATCGTGAGGCTGCCGCGCATTCTCCTGGTGTCGACCGGCGGCACGATCACCATGACCGGTGCGGCGGGTGGCGGCATTGCGCCCTCGCTCAGCGGCAGCGATCTGGTGCGCGAGATCGGCGCGCTGGGCACGATCGCCGAGCTGGACGTCGTCACCTTTTCCACCAAGCCCGGCGCGTCGCTGACGCTCGACGACCTCCGCGCGCTCGCCGCGCTCGTCGACACCCGCCTTGCCGGGGACTGCGCCGGCGCCGTGGTCGTGCAGGGCACCGACACGATCGAGGAGAGCGCCTTCGTCCTCGACCAGCTGGTCGGCTCCGACAGGCCGGTCGTGGTGACCGGCGCGATGCGCGGCGCCGCGGCGCCGGGCGCCGACGGTCCGGCCAATCTCGTCGCCGCCGTCACGGTGGCGGCCTCTCCGGCGATGAGCGGCCTCGGCACGATGGTCGTGCTGAACGACGGCGTTCATGCCGCGCGCTATGTCGCCAAGGCCGATACCGCGCTGCCCGACGCCTTCGCCTCGCCGGTGGCCGGTCCGCTCGGCCGTGTCGCGGAAGGCGAGGTCCTGATCCTGTCGCGCGTGGCGCGGCGGCCGGCTCTGGCTCTGCCCGCCGACGTGCCGGTCGCGCCGGTCGCGCTCGTCAAGGTCGGACTTGGCGACGACGACAGGCTGATCGCGGCGCTCGCCGGGCTCGGCTATCGCGGCGCGGTCATCGAGGCGATGGGCGCCGGCCACGTGCCGGACCATCTCGCGCCGGCGATCGGCAGGCTCGCCGCGGCCATGCCCGTCGTGCTCGCAAGCCGCACCGGCCGTGGTCCGGTCTTCACCAGGACCTACGGCTTTGCGGGGTCCGAGATCGACCTGATCGGCCGCGGTGTCATGCCCGGCGGCCTGATCGGCGGCCTCAAGGCGCGGCTGCTGCTGCAGCTCCTGGCGATGCAGGGACTGGCAGGGGCGGAGCTTGCCCGCGCCTTTGCCGAACGATCGGGCGCCACCGGCGGCGATGCCGGTTCCGCCGCGTCGCCACACCATTTCTCACCATCCTCCCAAGTCCACGCCGCAACCCCTCGGTCGGGTGCGTCCGGCGCAGTCCCGCGCGGAAAGGCATCGTTGCCATGAGTCAGTCGATCCCCAGCCAGTCCCGGCCCGCATCCGCCGACGCGGCCGGCAACCGCGACAAGGTCGCGCTTGCCATGTTCGTCGTGCTGCTCCTGTCCTATGTGGTGAACGCGATGGACCGGCAGCTGTTCTCGGTCCTCGCCACCGATGTCCGCCGGGCGCTCGACCTGTCGCTTCCCCAGGTCGGCCTCGCCTCCACCATCTTCACGCTCGGCATGGGCCTTGCCGGCATTCCGACCGGCTATCTCCTTCAGAAGATGTCGCGCCTCGGCGTGTCCATTCTCGGCCTGATCATCTTTTCGGTCGCGACCCTTCTGACCGCCTATGCGAGCGGTCTTGCCGACCTGCTCGTCTACCGCTTCGTCTCGGGGCTCGGCGAAGCGATGCAGCTCACCGCGATCCTCGCCATCGGCACGACCTATTTCGTCAACCATCGGGCGATGGCGGCAAGCTCGCTGAACTTCACCTTCGGCATCGGGGCCGTGGTCGGGCCCAATATCGGCGCGGCCATCCTCAACGCGACGCACTGGCAGATGCCGTTCATCGTCTTCGGCCTCGCCGGCATTCCCGTGCTGCTGCTGACCCTGCTCTTCGTGCGGCCCTGGTTCAGCGAGGCGCGTGCCGAGGAGGACCTGTCCGCCGCCGGCCGGGAGGAGGATGCCGCCGAGAGCCTCTGGGCGCCGCGCCCGGTCCTGCTCGCCGCGGCGACGGTGTTCGCGGGCCTCAGCATCTACGGCTATCTCGGGCTCTATCCGACCTATCTGCGCGAGGCCGTCGGCTTCTCGCCGCGCGAGGCGGCGCTCGCCGTCAGCTGCTATGGCTTCGGGGCGCTGTTCTCGCTGATCGGCGGCTGGTCCGGCGACCGGTTCGACTACCGCAAGCTGCTGGTGGCATCGCTCCTCGTCGCGGCGGCGTCGGGCGGGCTGCTGTTCACCGAACTGAGCCGCTCGCTGCCGCTCCACATGCTGCTCTCCTTCATCTTCGGCGTCACGATCAGCGGCATGGTCTATGCGAACCTCTCCGCCGGCATCATCAAGTCCGTGGTGCGCCGGAAGGCCGCACAGGCGTCCGGCCTGTTCGTCGCCGCGCTCTACATCCCCGCGGCCTTCGCGGGCTATATTCTGGGCTCGCTGAAGAACGTCGTCGGCTGGACGCCGGCCGGGGCCGGGCAGCTCGCCGGATGCGCCGTCATTGCCGCGCTGCTCTGCCTGATGACCGGCAGGCTTCGTTCCACGTCCGGAGCCTGAGCGCCTGCCGGGGCGGGTTCGAGGCCCCCCCGGCGCGCCGGCGCCGCGTCGGTCTGCTCCGGTTCGCGCGTCGGTGCGCGGCGCGGCCCAATAGTCCGGCCGCTATGGTGACGATGTCGTGACCCTGATACCGTCAGATCGAGGCTGATCCACTTTTTTTCCAAATATTTCTGCATGCCCTGCCGGCGTTCCTGTCGCCGCAATTTCGCGCATTTTCGATCCATGCCTTGGGCGTCAGCGCGGCGAATACGTGCGAGCCCTGGCTGCGTCGTGGCTGCCTGCGCGATTATTTTAATTATATTACGATGCGTGTTATTAATATTTGAGATATTGGAATCTTTCCAATAACGCGAAAGTGCACATGCGACAAATTGCTTCGCTCAATATTGGAGAATCTGCACCTGAACGGCCAATATTAACGTTGCGGAAACCATCCGGTCCCAAGGATCGCGGGAACGCAACGGGCGCTGGAGCTTGAGTCATCGCATGGCATGGGGGTCCCTGTTTTCGAATACGCGCGAGACCTTGCGCAACGCCACCGACCGCGCGCTCGCGGTGATCCGGCTCGACGGCGAGGGTACGGTCATCAGTGCCAATGCCAACTTCCTGGGCATCGTGGGATACCGTGAGAACGATGTCGTGGGGCAGAACCATCGCCTGTTCATGGCGGCGGAGGAGGCGGCGAGCGCCGGCTATCGGCAATTCTGGGAGAACCTTCGTGCGGGCCAGCCGGAGGACGGCGAGTTCCGCCGGCTCGCCAGGGACGGGCGGGAGGTGTGGCTGCGGGCGAGCTACCATCCGATCCTCGACCGGGGCGGCCGCATGACGGGTGTGATCATGATCGCCGCCGACATCTCGGCCGACAAGAGGAAGGCCCGGGACGAGGCCGGCCAGATCGCCGCCATCCACCGTTCGCAGGCGGTCATCGCCTTCGCCATGGACGGCACGGTTCTCGAGGCCAATGACAATTTTCTCGACGTGATGGGCTATCGGCGCGACGAGGTCGTCGGCCAGAACCACCGCATGTTCGTCGCGCGCGACGAGGCGTCCGGTCCGGACTATCAGGCCTTCTGGGACGCGCTGCGTCGCGGCGAGCACCAGGCGGCCGAGTATCGGCGCTATGGCAAGGACGGGCGGGAAGTCTGGATCCGCGCCACCTACAATCCGGTGATCGGCGGCGACGGCCGGCCGTTCAAGGTCGTCAAGTTCGCCGTGGATGTGACGGCCGAGAAGCGGCTGAACGCTGATCATCAGGGCCAGATCGCCGCGATCCAACGGACGCAGGCGGTGATCGCCTTCACCCTCGACGGCCGGATCCTGGAGGCGAACGAGAATTTCCTCGCCGCGACGGGCTACCGGCTGGACGAGATCGTCGGCCAGCATCACCGCATCTTCGTCGAACCCAGCTACGGCCAGAGCGAGGACTATCGCCGGTTCTGGGAAAGGCTTGCGGCCGGCACGCCGGTTTCCGCGATCTATCAGCGGTTCGGCAAGAACCGCCAGGCGATCTGGCTGCAGGCCACCTACAATCCGATCCTCGATGCCGGCGGCCGGCCGGTGAAGGTGGTCAAATACGCGACCGACATCAGCCGGAGCATGGATGCCCGCAGCCGTGCGGTGGCGGCGGCCGAGGATACTCTCGGCAATGTCGAGGCGGTCGCCGCGGCCGCCGAGGAGATGGACGCCTCCGCCGGGCAGATCGTCTCGAACATGGTCCGAACCAAGGGCGCGGTCGACGAGATCCACGCGCGGACCAACGCGGCGGATCGGTCGACGGCCGCGATGCGCCGGGCTGCCCAGTCGATGGATGACGTCGTCCAACTGATCGCCAAGGTGGCCGAGCAGATCAACCTGCTGGCGCTCAATGCCACGATCGAATCGGCCCGCGCCGGCGAGGCCGGCCGCGGCTTTGCCGTCGTCGCCAGTGAGGTGAAGAATCTCGCCGGCCAGGCGGCGGCGGCGACCGCGCGCATCTCCAGCGAGATCGCCGGCATGCAGGCCATGTCCGACGAGGTCGTCGCGGCGCTGTCGTCGATCTCCGCCGCGATCGGCGAGGTGCAGGGCTTCGTTGACGAGGCGACCAAGTCGGTTCAGGAGCAGAGCGGCGCGACGCGCGAAATCACCGCCAGCATGCAGACCGCCGCAGCGGGCGTCGCCGATATCGGCCGCAATCTCGACGACTGGATCATCGGCATGGAGGAGCGGCGCTTCGACGCACGCATACGCACCTCCAAGGCCGCGGTCGTCCATGCGGCCGGGGGGCGCACCATCGCCGCCTCGCTGCGCAACGTGTCGAGCGGCGGTGCGAAGCTGGTGGTGGGTGACGCCGAGGCGGTGCCCGACTCGTTCGAGCTCGAAGTCGTCGGCGAGGTCGGCCTGAAGCGCTGCAAGGTGGTGCGGCGCGGCAAGGGAGAGGTCGGCCTGCGCTTCGTCGCCTGAGCCACAGGCTGGTGCGGCCGGACCTGGATGCTCGGCCCGGTCGGCCCGGCGGCCATGCCCCATGGCGAAACCGATTTCAGCACATTACGTTCGGTCGCCGTTAACCCTCTCTTTACGGGGGATGCTCACCCTTTCCCGAATCGAGACATCGCATCTGGAAGGCCGGGCCATCCAATGACCACCATCCTCATCTGCGACGACGATCCCGTCCAACGCCGCCTGGTCGAAGCCATCGTGCGCAAGGCCGGCTATGACGTGCGCATCACCGAGAACGGCGAGCAGGCGATGCGCGTGCTCGCCGAAGAGGGCGACGGCATCGACCTCCTGGTGCTCGACCTCGTCATGCCCGAGCGCGACGGCATGGGCGTGCTCGCCGCCATGCGCGAGCAGGGCATTGCCAAGCCGGTCATCGTCCAGACCAGCCAGGGCGGCATCGACACGGTCGTCAATGCGATGCGGGCGGGCGCGACCGATTTCGTCGTCAAGCCGGTCGGCGCCGAGCGCCTGTCGGTGTCGATCAAGAACGCGCTGAAGACCGAGGCGCTGTTCGCCGAGGTGCAGCGCCTGAAGCGCAAGGCCGAGGGCACGCTCGGCTTCAAGGACATCGTGACCCGCTCGGCACGCATGGCGCCGGTGCTGCGCATGGCCGAAAAGGCCGCGGGCTCGATGATCCCGGTCATGATCGAAGGCGAAAGCGGCGTCGGCAAGGAGCTTCTGGCCCGGGCCATCGCCGGATCGGGCGAAAGGCGCGCCAAGCCCTTCGTCGCGGTCAATTGCGGCGCCATCCCGCAGAACCTCGTCGAATCCATCCTGTTCGGCCATGAGAAGGGCGCCTTCACGGGCGCCACCGACAAGCACACCGGCAAATTTGTCGAGGCCCATGGCGGTACGCTGTTCCTCGACGAGGTCGGCGAACTGCCGCTGGAAACCCAGGTCAAGCTTTTGCGCGCCATCCAGGAAGGGGAGGTCGACCCGGTCGGCGCCAAGCGCAGCGTCAAGGTCGATATCCGCATCATCTCGGCGACCAATCGCGACCTGATCCGGGCCGTGAAGGAGGGCCGCTTCCGCGAGGATCTCTACTATCGTCTCTGCGTCTTCCCGATGACCCTGCCGCCGCTGCGCGAGCGCGTCGAGGACATTCCCGATCTCGTCCGGCATTTCCTGGCACGGATCGCCGCCGAGGAGGGCAAGCGCGTGCGCGGCATCCAGCCGGCTGTCTTCGGCCTGCTGCAGGCCTATGGCTGGCCGGGCAATGTCAGGCAACTGGAGAATACCGTGTTCCGCGCCGTCGTGCTGTGCGACGGTGACGAATTGTCGGTCGCCGACTTCCCGCAGATCGCGGCTCATGTCGAAGGCTACGAGGTGGTGGTGCCGCTGGCCCCGCCGCCGCCTTCGGCGCCCGAGCCGGCGAGCCAGATGGCGGCGCCGGCGCCGCCCGCCATGATCGTGCCCGGCGCCTCGATCGGCCTCTTGGACGAGGCCGGCCATGTCCGGCCGATGGAGGTGCTGGAGACCGAGGCGCTGAAGTTCGCGATAGAACATTATCGCGGACAGATGTCGCAGGTCGCGCGCCGCCTCGGCATCGGGCGTTCCACGCTCTATCGCAAGTTGAAGGACCTCGGTATCGAGCAGGGCGAGGCCGAGGCGGAGGGAGTGTGACCGCAAAGCCGCGTCGTGTTCCGAATCTGAAATTCGCCTGCGCCCGATATAGCGCGTGGAGCGAATTTCAGATTCCAAGGAACACGAGCAATATCTATAGAGGTCGTGTCGTTTTGATTTCTTACGTTCGCTCCGCGCCCGATATCGAAGACAGCGAACGCAAGAAATCACGGCACGATCGGCTGAAACGGTGTGCAAACCCGCTCCGGCGCTTGATTTTGCGCCGAGTCGCGTGTTGGACAAGTCAATGCCTGCGGCCGTCGCCGCGGCCCAGGGGATCAAGATGCGGCTCCGGTCGGCAGTGCTTTCGTGCGCCCTGATGGGACTAGGGTTTTGCGCGCCCCTGAAGGCAGAAACCGCCGAAAGTTTCAGGCTCGCCGACTGGGAGGTGGAAGCTGCCATTCCGCGGCCGCCGCTCGATGCCGCTCAGCCGCTGACGGCCGCCGATTTCGGGCTCGCCGCCTTCCCGCCGTCGCCGCTGCTCGCCGAGCACATGACCCAGGACCCGGCGGTCGCGGGCGTGCCGCTCGCCGACGACGAACATCCCGACGCCGCCCTGGCGCCGACCCCGGTCATTCCCGAGCCGTCGGCGGCCGAGCTCGCGGCGATCCCCGACGATCCGCCGAGCCTCGTCGAGAACGGCCAGCCGGATCCCGCCATCACCGTCCAGCGCGTCGCACGCGCCCTGCAGACAGCGCTCGCGCGCCCCGAGGGGGACCGGGCACTGCAGGCGCTCGCCGCCTTCTACGCCGAGCGCCGCTACGAGCCGCTGTTCGTCCAGGACGGCGTCCTGTCGCCGCGCGGCCGGGCCGCCCTGACCAGGCTTGGCCAGGCCGGCGACGACGGCCTCGACCCGGCCGCCTACCGCTTCGCCATGCCGGAGGGCGCACGCACGGCCGAAAGCGTCGCGCGCCTCGAAGTCGCGCTCGCCCGCGCGGTCGCCCTCTATGCCGCCCAGGCCTCGGCCGGCCGGACCGATCCGGGGAAGCTCTCGGCCTATTTCGACGTGCGTCCGCCGCGGATCGAGCCGGCGCAGGCGCTGGCCGAGCTGGCCAAGACGACCGATGCGGTCGCGACCACCGCGGCGCTCGACGCGTTCAATCCGCCGCACGAGGGCTTCCGCCGGCTGCGCGCCAAGCTGATCGAGATGCGCGGCGAGCGGCGGGAGATGAGCGACTCGCCGCTGATCCGCCGCAACGCCCTGCGCGAGCGTGACCTGGTCGCCAATCTGGAGCGCTGGCGCTGGCTGCCGCGCGATCTCGGCCAGGCCCATATCTGGGTCAACAGCCCGTCCTACCAGGTGGAGGTGGTCCAGAACGGTCGCGTCATCCACCATACCCGCGCCGTGATGGGCCGGGCCGAAACCCAGACGCCGATCTTTTCGGATGCGATGAGCCACATCGTGTTCAATCCCTACTGGCACGTGCCGCATTCGATCGTCCGGCGCAGCATGCTGAGCGGCGCGGCGCGCAACGGCGGCTATTTCGCCCGGCGCGGCATCCAGGTGGTGCAGGGCGGCCGGGTGGTGGACGCGTCGACGATCAACTGGGCCTCCGCCAATATCGGCCGCTATGCCTTCCGCCAGCCGCCGGGCGCGGCCAATGCGCTGGGCAAGATGAAGTTCATGTTCCCGAATCGGCATGCCATCTATCTGCACGACACGCCGTCGCGGCAATATTTCGGGCAGAGCTACCGGGCGCTGTCGAACGGCTGCGTGCGCGTGCAGAATCCGGAAGCGCTCGCCGAGGTGCTGCTCAATCTCGGATTGCCGGGCGAGACCTGGTCCAGCACCCGGATTCAGGGACTTTATGGCCCAAATGAGCGTACCGTCCGCTTCAGGCAGACCGTGCCGATCCATCTGGTCTATTTCACGATGACGGTGGATAGCACCGGCTCGCTCGTTGAATATGCTGATATTTATGGCCACAATGCCCGCGTGCGAGCGGTCCTGGCCGGCACACGCGGCTGACGTTCCGTTTACCGTTCATGATGGATGGGATCATGATCCGGCATGATTTCGCCACAGTCGGTGCTTACCGCTCACGGGCCCGTGAGCCGGCTGTCCAGGCGTCCGGTCGTGCGGCAGAAGGGTTCTTTAACCGTTCCCGACGATGATGCGTTCACCATTTGCCGGGCGGGCCCGGCGGAGAATTCGGTCTTTCGTCCGCTGACCAGAGCCCAGAAAACATCGTGAAACAGCAGATCAGAACCCTTTCCGGCTTCGTATCGCAGCGTCTGCTGCGGGGTGCATCGACGGTAGCGGTAGGGTTCGGGTTCCTGATGCTGGTCGGCGGCCAGACCCAGACCGTCGTCGCCAATGGCGACACGCGCACTCTGCCCTTCGTGCACCGCCACACCGGCGAAGAGCTGCTCATCACCTTCAAGCGCAACGGCCGCTACGACCAGGAAGCGCTGAACCGGCTGAACTGGTTCCTGCGCGACTGGCGCACCGACCAGCCGACGCGCATGGATCCGGGTCTCTTCGACCTCCTGTGGGAGGTCTATCGCGGCGTCGGCGGCCAGGCACCGATCAACGTCCTGTCGGCCTACCGGTCGGAAGGCACCAATGCCATGCTGCGCCGCCGCTCGCGGGCGGTCGCGCAACATTCTCAGCATATCCAGGGCCGGGCGATGGATTTCTTCATCCCCGGCGTTTCCATGACCAGGGTCCGCGAGGTCGGCCTGCAACTGCAGCGCGGCGGCGTCGGCTTCTATCCGGGCTCGGCCAATCACTTCATCCATCTCGACACCGGTTCGGTCCGCCATTGGCCGAAAGTGTCGCGTGACTATCTCGCCCGCCTGTTCCCCGACGGGCGGACCGTGCACATCCCCGCCGACGGACGGCCGATGCCCGGCTTCGACGTGGCCCTTGCCATGGTCCAGGCGCGCGGCGGCTCGGCTTCGCGCCATTACGATTCACGCGCCGACGAGGCCGACGAGGGGCCGCGCGGGTTCAACATCTTCGCGCTGCTGTTCGGCGGCGCCAACCGCCAGGCCGCGCAGCCTGTGCAGCAGCCGGCGCCGCAGCAGCCCTCGCGCACCATGCTGGCGCAGCGCGGCAGCGGCGGTCGCATGTCGGCGACGCTCAGGCCGGGTGAGGCCGCGCCGGAAATTCCGGCCCGCAACGAGCCGGCCGTGACGCAGGTCGCCCAGGCGGCTCCGCCGCCGCCGGCCCAGGGCTCGCAGGTGCCGTCCGCCGGTGGGCGCGCCGGCACGCCGATGCAGATCCTGCCGAACGCGCCGCGCATGCAGATCGCCATGGCGCCGATCCCGGTACGGGCGCCTTCGGCCGCCGAGCGGGCGCGGCTCGACGCCGAACAGGATGGCGAGAGCGAGCTGATGCAGCGTATCGCGTCCGGCCCCATGCCGATGGCCCGGCCGACCATTCCTGGCCAGGCCGAGCCGCCCGCGCCGACGGTGGTCGCCGCCTTCTCGCCGCCGCTGCCCACGCCGGTGCCCGAAGCAGCGCGGCAGGGTGAACCGAACAGGCCGATGCCGCTCGCCGAACCGCAGCCGGCGACCGAGCGTGTCCAGGTCGCGCAGGCGCCGATGCCGCCCGCCCGGCCTCAGATCATCGGCGGCTCGGCGGTGGTCGCCGCGGCCGCTCTGCCGGCCCTGATCACCACCGGCAACCAGCGCGGCCAGGTCGTCTTCACCAGGCAGACCACGGATCGCGAGGCGGCCGTTGCCACGCTCACCACGCCCGACCCGCGCCAGACCCGCCTGATCGCCCAGCCCGACCATATCGTCGCCATGAGCTTCAGCCCGTCGTCGGCTGCGACCATGCCGACGCAGCGTTTCGCCGGCCAGGCGGTGACGAGCCTCAGGACGCTGGATTTCGCGCCGGCAGAGCCCGCGCCGGAACGGCGGGCCTCGCTCGACCGGCGCTGACGGCCCCTTCTCCATCCTTCGCCGAATCCGGCCCGCGCCCCGCTGCGCGATGGGCGCCGGGCCGCCCTGCGCCATGCGGCCTTTCCCGCGCCTGGCCGATATGATTGTGTCCCGGCTGCCGATTTCACTCGTTGCATCCGGGCCCGAGGGCCCTTGAGGTGGCCCTCGCATGCTTGGCATACGCATGATCCCACCGGCGCTCGCGCTGCTGTGGGGGCTGAACTGGCCGGCGGTGAAGACCGCCCTGTCGGCTTTCGAACCCTTCGCGCTGAGGGCGATCGGCCTCGGCGCCGGCGCCATCCTGCTCGCTCTCGTCGGGCTGGCGCTCGGGCGCTCGCCGCGCATTCCGCGCAGATCCTGGGGGCCGCTGGTCACGGCCGGCATCTTCAACATTGCCGGCTTCAATCTCGCGACCGCCTTCGCCCAGATGAACACCTCCACCTCGCGGGCGGCGATCCTCACCTTCACGACGCCGCTCTGGGCGATCGTGCTGGCCTATATCGTGCTCGACGAGCGGCTCGACCGGCCGAAGCTCACGGCGCTGGCGCTGGGGCTGGTCGGCATTGCCGCGCTCGCCGTGCCGCTGATGGGCGGGCAGGGCACGATGCTCGGCCTCATGTTCCCGCTGATCGCCGGCATCAGCTGGGCGGCCGGCACGGTCTACCAGAAGGCACGGCCCATCGCAGGCGACCGCATGATGGTCACGGCCTACCAGCTGCTGATCGCAGCCGTCATCGGCCTCGTCGGCTTCTTCGTCAGCGGCGAAAGCCTGCCGCAGGAGGTGTCGGCAAAGGTCTGGACGGCGCTCGGCTTCCACGTGGTCGGCGCGACCGCGATCGCCTATCTGCTCTGGTTCACGCTGCTCGACCGCCTGTCGGTGGGGGCTGCCTCGCTCACCACCTTCGCCATTCCGCTGGTCGGTGTTCTCGGCGCCATGGCGCTTGTCGGAGACCGCCCGACGCCGCTCGATTTCGTCGGCTTCGCGGCGATCCTGGCAGCGGCGGCGGTCGCGATGTTCGCGGCCGCGCCGGCTCGTCCGCGGGTGGCGAAGCCGGCCTGACCCGGCTTGCCGTCGGGCCGGCCGTCAGGCCATGCCGAGCGCCTGCTTGTAGAGCTCGAGGATCGCCTCCTCCTCCATCCGCTCGTCGCGGTCCTGCTTGCGGAGCGAAACGATCTTGCGCAGGATCTTGGTGTCGAAGCCGTTGGCCTTGGCCTCCGCATAGACGTCCTTGATGTCGTCGGCGAGGGCCTTCTTCTCTTCCTCGAGACGCTCGATGCGCTCGATGATGGCTTTGAGCTGATCGGCTGCGACGCTTTGGGTGTCGACCATGAAATGCTCCAGCGGGTGGGGAAAAGTGAGCCGAACGGTTCGCGGAAACGCGCGGCTGGGTCAAGCGTCTTAGGTCTTGTCCACAGGCCCGGCGCTCATTAGTGATGGCCGGCCTGCAAGGTGCCCCCTCATGACGGATCGCGCAGCCCATCAGCCGGCCTCGGGCCAGGCCGCCGCCTTCGCCGCCTTGCTGACGGGGGCGCTGGCGCTCGGCATCTCGCCGATCTTCGTCCGGCTCGCCGATGTC